>SXSK01000104.1 GCA_005793375.1 Verrucomicrobiales bacterium
CCTCTTGTGCCTGGAAACCTTCTGGCGCAACCACCGCTGGCACGATCTCTTCCCACACGCCAAACCTCCCTCCCTCGCCAATAACTAACCACAATCGCAGCCCGCATCGCTACAACCTCGAAAAAAACTGAGATGCGCACATTGGAGGGTGCCCTTAAACTGAAGGAGATTTCATACATTCATGCCGAAGGGTATCCGGCGGCAGAGATGAAACACGGTCCGATCGCCATGATCGACGAACGCACGCCCACGGTGGTTCTGGCGCCGACCGATATCCTCTATGACAAGACCCAGAGCAATCTGCAGGAAATCAAAGCGCGAAAAGGGCCGATCATTGCCGTGACGACCGAGGGCAACACCCGCTTGGCGGGTTCCGTTGACGACATCCTTTACGTCCCAGCCACGGTGGACCCACTCTATCCGCTGCTAAACGTGATTCCACTGCAGTTGC
Organism: Verrucomicrobiales bacterium; assembly: GCA_005793375.1. Taxonomy (GTDB): domain Bacteria; phylum Verrucomicrobiota; class Verrucomicrobiia; order Limisphaerales; family UBA9464; genus SXSK01. The sequence goes on from SXSK01000104.1 coordinate 452, forward strand.
TCGCCTATCATATCGCCGTGGCTCGCGGTTGTGATGTCGACAAGCCGAGGAATCTGGCGAAAAGTGTCACTGTGGAGTGATCCTGGAAAGGCGAATTGAGCGCATTCGAGATGCGCCAAAGCGTGAGTGTCGAAGGCATTCGGACACGTTTTCCAAGTTCTAAGCGGTGTTCGTTTTTGAGGCCGTGCGTTGCTCCAGAAAGAAACTTTTTAGCAGGGCACGGCATTCTTCCTGTCGGACGCCCTGGGTGATGGCGCACTGATGATTTAGGCCCGGGAATTGAAGCAGGTTGAGTGCACTGCCAGCAGCGCCTCCTTTGGAGTCCGAGGCTCCGAAGACCACGCGCTCGAGCCGGCAGTGTACCAGGGCACCGGCGCACATTGGGCAGGGCTCTTTGGTGACATAAAGGGTACAGTCGGTGAGACGCCAATCCCCCACAGCGGATTGAGCGGCGGTGAGCGCGATCATCTCGGCGTGCGCGGTCGCGTCTTTGAGCGTCTCAACTTGATTGAAAGCCCGTGCGATAATGCGCCCGTGGCGCACGACGACGGCTCCCACTGGCACTTCTTCAAGGCCATAGGCCTTCACAGCCTGTCGAAGGGCTTCGCCCATAAAATAATGATCGCTCGTGAGGTCGATCAACGGTTCCGAGGCAGGCTCAGGATCCGGTTGAGGCGGAGTATCGTCTCGATCAGACATACGGTCTCACGGTTTTTGGGCGGGATTCCTCCACAACCCAGTCATTGCGGTTCCTTGTGTGGCAATGGCAATGCGCGGCGAAAAAACCGCCCCGGTGCTGCCAGAAGAGCGGCCAGAGTTGTTCCCGATCCGAGTCCGGCAGTGGAAGCGTGTTGAGTGCCGTCCGGGCAAAAAACTGGAAGCGCCCCTCTTTCATTGGAGGTGGGAGTTGGGAAAGACGCGGCTGGAGTTCGTAGAGAAACATGAGCCAGTGGGTGGTTCCAAGATAGCCATGTTCACTCACAATTCCCGTGAGGTGCAATTCCCTGGGAGTTATCTGGAGGCCGATCTCTTCGAAGGTTTCACGACAGGCACAGGCGTAGGGGGATTCTCCGATGTCGGTGCGAAGTTTACCTCCGAATGGGCTCCAGAGTCCGCGATTCGGTTCTTGGGCTCTCTCCATCAACAGGACCTCGTCCTGCGAGTTGAATCCGTAGATGAGCGTCGAGATTTTGTGGGGCAGGTTCACTGAGCGAAATGAGCGAGGGCTGTCCGGGATGGACCGATGTGTTACTAGGGGCTGAGGTATTGATCCATCCAAGCGAGCATCTGGGACCACATTTCCGGGGTGTATTCATGGCCGACCTCGCGAAAGAGTCGACTGCGGAAAAGAGATGCTTTGCCGTAACGTTCCCAGGCAGGGCTGGCAGCGGCTTCGATCTTAAGAATGCCGGCCTTGGGCGAACCGAGATCGCGATCCCCATTGAGGCAAAGCAGGGCTCTAGGGGCGCATAGGGCGATGACGGCCTCTGTGTCAAAATGTCGGAGCAACCCTGGGATGTAGTAATAGATACCGTGGTACTTGAGCCCCCGGGCATCAATGAGGTCCTGATAACGGGTCAGGCAGGCGACCGCGACGCCTGCCCGGACACGTTCGTCGAGTGCCATCAACCACCAGGAGCGTGTGGCTCCCATGCTGATGCCGGTGACGCCGATTCGTTGAGCGTCCACTTCGGAACGTGAGCTGAGATAATCCAGCGCCATGAGATCGTCGCGCAGGATCATGCTCCAGAGGTTGCGGCCGGCCCAAAGTTGGAATTTGGATGCAGTCAATTCGCCCGCGCCGCCACGTTCCTCGGGTCCACCGGGGCCGCGCCCGTTGCGTTCACCGAAGCAATAGGCATCGATGGCCAGAACGGCATAACCCTTCTCGACCAGGGTTGGGCCGGGTGGTTGGGGGGTGTGTTTGGACTCGAACAGTTCGACCTTTCCACCGTCGTATTCACCCCCGTGCCAATGGCAGTAGAGTATCCCCGGGACCTTGCCGGTGCGATTCTTAGGCAACAGCAGAACGCCTGGGACGCGCGCCCCGGCGCCGTTGTCGAACTCGAAGCGTTCGTGCCAACACGTCCCCCGATCCTCGCGGCTCAGAATGCGGACCATGGGCGTCGTCGGACGTGGAGGGAGGTCACCCAGTAGATTGAGGAGCGTCTGTCGAATTTCGGAGCGTTGTTTTTCCCACTCAGGCAAGGCTGATGCCACCTGAAACGGTTGGGGCGGTGTGGTGGCGACGGCCCAGGATTCCAGCGCCGCGGAGGGTGGGGATTGGGATAGTGCGGGGTACATGGTGACCAGCATCAGAGCGACGAATCGCAACGGACAGATCATGGCGGTAAAGGGGAGAGTTCCAGAGGACACAAATTAAGTCCTGAGACTGTCGAGTGTCCATCCGGGCAGGGGTTCCTCGTCGAGAGCCATTGAGACCGCGCCGCGTTGCCATTGGCGTTCTGCCAGGATGCCTACCATGGCGGCATTATCGGTGCAATAGGCCGGAGCGGCGAGTCGGAGTTGGATGGACCGACGAGAACAAGCAGCGGTAAGATCTCGGCGCAAGGCGCGATTGCAGGTCACGCCTCCCGAAGCGGTAATACAGGTGACACCCAGACGGCGGGCAGCTTTGAGAGTTTTGCTTACGAGAACTTCCACAATCGCGGCCCGGACACTGGCGCAGAGGTCGCGTAAGACAGCGGGGTCGTCGGCCAACCCGGGGCGTGCGGCCAGGAAATAGCGCACGCTGGTCTTCAAGCCGCTAAAGCTGAAGTCGTCGCTGGAATCGCGGAGCATCGAGCGCGGGAAATCGTAGGCCGCTGGATTTCCTTGTTCGGCGAGTTGGTCTAGGACTGGGCCGCCTGGGTAGGGCAAGGCGAGCAACTTCGCGACTTTGTCGAAGCATTCCCCGGCGGCGTCGTCGAGGGTGGATCCGAGGACGACAAGCTCCATTTCCCGCGGTACATGCACCAAGAGTGTGTGGCCACCACTGACGATCAGGGAGACATTAGGGACCCATTGATCGAAGCAGGATCTTCCTGTGGCCGGGTCCATCCAGGGTGAGTAGAGGTGCGCCTCATGATGGTGAATGCCGAGCAATGGGCGTTTCAGCGCGAATGCCATGGAGCGAGCCACGGTGAATCCCGCCATAAGCGCGGCTGGGAGTCCTGGACCCCGGGTGGCAGCGAGGACCTCCAGTTGATGAATCTCAATGCCTGCCTGGCTCAGTGCACTTCGGACAACCGGCTGCAGATTGCGAAGATGCTCCCGGGTGGCGAGTTCAGGAACGACTCCACCGTATTCCGTGTGCAATCGAATTTGGGAGGACACCACCGTGCTGAGCACCTGGCCCTGGTGGACGATGGCTGCGCTGGTTTCGTCGCACGAGGTTTCAATTGCGAGGAGCATGCCAATAGGTGTTTGGGAGTCTGTCGATTTGGAGAGGGCGCCAAGTTCCTCCTCAATCAGGTGGCGATTGGAGATGTTAAGAGGACAAGGAAGCGATTGCCGGGGGTGAGGGTGTCACCTTATTGGGCGTCGGCGCGTTTCTTGTCGGTGCGGGATTGTTCGCGTTTGGTGAACAAGTGGATCCCTTTGAGCAGATCCATGCCGCGCTCGAGTTGCGCATCGCGGCCTTGAACGACGAGGTCGCGAACGATGGAGCGACGCTCGGGTTCGAAAACCCGGAGGGCGTCGTCCAGATTGGTAAGTCCGCCGGGAAGGCGCCGCATGTAGATGGCGGTTTCTTCGTCGTCCGTCATGGGGACGATGATATCGGGGGTGATGCCCTTCTCGTGAATGACCTTGTGGCTCGGAGTGTAGTACTTGGCAGTGGTGAGTCGGAGTGCGGAACCATCGTTGAGGGGCAGGATGCTCTGAACGCTCCCTTTGCCGAAGGATTGTTCACCAATCACGACGGCGCGTTTCAGGTCTTGGAGGCATCCGGCGACGATCTCCGAGGCACTCGCGCTGCCGCCATTGACGAGCACGGCGATGGGGAACTTTCGGCTGCTGCCGGCGCCCGAGGCATGTTTGTCAATTTCGTTGGTGGGGCTTCGAGCTTCGGTGGAGACGATGCGCTGGCCTTTCTCCAGGAACATATCGCAGACGGCGATGGCTTGGTCGAGCAGGCCTCCGGGATTTCCACGGAGATCAAGTATCAGACTGGTCATGCCCTTGGACTCAAGGCTCTTCAAGGCGTTTTCGAGCTCGTCGGCAGTCTTTTCTCCAAACTGAGTGATACGTAAGTAGCCAATTTTTTCCGAGCCCAACGGAAATTCACGCCGATTGTTGGAGTCTTTGACGCTAAACACTCGGATATCGGCTCGGGCGAGGGTGAATTCCCTGGGCTCAGGGAACGACGGTCGAGAAACGCTGAGCACGACTTTTGAACCGGCTTCACCGCGCAGCAGTTTGATGGCATCTCCCTGGGTCAATTTGTCCGTGGGTTTGCCGTCTATCTGAACGATCTTATCGCCAGCCATGATCCCCGCCTCGAAGGCCGGTGTGTCTTCCATGGGTGCGATGACCACCAGGGTGTTTTCGCGGGCACCGACCTGTAAGCCGACGCCGCCGTAGGTTCCTTCGGTATCTTGCTTAAGCTCCTCATACTTCGTGAGCTCCATGTATTCGCTGTGTGGGTCGAGGGTATTGAGCATGCCCTTCATCGCCCCTTGAACGAGGTCCTTGTAGGAAAGCTTTTCTCCATCGACGTAGTCTCGACGCACACGTTCGAGGACCCGAGCGAACAATTCGAGCTGCTGGTAGGCATCATCGTCTTTGGCGCCAGCAGCGTTGGCGTCGAAGATCCTGAACCCTGTGAGGAGAAAGGCTGTCAGGGCCGCGAAGTAGATTCCGTACGTTACCCGTTTCTTCATAATGCCAGTAACCGACGTCAGCCTAGGGACGATCCTGGGTTCCTGCAAGTGAACCGGGGGATGTTCTGTTGCGGGTTGTGAGTTGTGGACTCGGAGGAGTTGGGCTTGGATTAATTGAATAAGACCCTTTCAAACGAATCGATAGGGCTTTAGGCTTTTGAACATTCAGTCCAGGTTTCCGTCGAGAAAGACTCATCATGGCACGAGCGGTACACGTCGACAGTCCCGCGGGGCAATCCGTACGGTCGAATCCCTCGTTTACCAGACTTGCTAGTGGCGATTCTGGAAATGGAAGGGCTCATCTACCAGCGCCCAACCTATGGATTCGCGACCGTGCGCAGTGGCGTGCATTCACGCTGATCGAGTTGCTGGTCGTTATTGCGATCATTGCAATACTGGCGTCCATGTTGTTGCCGGCCCTGGCGACCGCTAAGGAGAAGGCGTTTCGAACGGCATGCGTCAACAACAACAAGCAGTTGGCATTGGCGATGCAGATGTATGCCCATGACAATGCGGACTACATGCCTTTCCCGAATTGGGGCAACGATTATGGCCCGGGCTGGCTTTATAAACCAGTGAATGGCCGGGCGCCTGATCCGCTGAAAACCAATGAGCTTCAGCATATCGAAGCCGGGCTTTATTGGCCTTATATCCGTGAACGAAAGGCTTACAACTGTCCGCTTGACCGGACCAGCGACATCACCTGGCAAAAGCGACAGCAGCGGATCTCCAGTTACATCATGAACGGGGCGGTGGGAGGCTACGGTAAACTAGAAGCGGCTGCGATTAAGACTTACAAACTCGGTGCCTTCAATCCGGCCGCCTACGCCATGTGGGAACCTGAGATCAAGAACTTCGGAGGTGTCTGGGGCCCTAATGTGGGACATGATGCCAGTCAGTATCCGGATCGAGGGGAGGGGATTGGGCGCCGCCACAAGAAGGGAGCGGTGATTACCGGGTTTAGCGGCCAGGTCCATTTCATTGCGTTCGAGACCTTCGATCGGGAGCAGCAGCGCAATCGGCCGGGATTGCTCTGGTGCGTGCCTGGATCGCCGACGGGGCAATAGTGTCCTGTCGGAACCACGTCGTTGCTGGGATCACCGCGGGTTTAGCGCCGACCGGCGAGGAGAGCGACCAAGCCAAGGACGCACAAGATGGTGATTACCAGGAAGAAAATTTTCCAGAAACTCTTGGGATATTTTCCGGCGATCTCACCGGTGTAGCCATTGATGAGCACCTGGAATCGTCGGGTACTGTAATTGTAGGTGAGCAACCAGATTGGGGCCAGGATATGCTTAAATGTCTGGTTGGAAAAGTGGACTTGAACTCGCAGGTTGCGGTGGGTGTCACCGGGTACTTGCGATGCGCAGAGTTGTTCCGTGGCAGATTCCATACGTGTGCGTGAGGCCTGTGCTGCGGCGACTAAATCGACTTGATAACGTTCCACAACCCAGCCGGACAGGTACCCGGAGTCGTAGGGGATGAGTTCCTTGGTCGGGAAGTTTTCGATGCGTGGTAGCAGGTCGGGGTCGACGCCTTTGGATGCGCAGATCAGTTCGTCATCGAAGAAGTGCGAGACGTGACCGGCGCTGGATTGCCATCGGGTTTTTCGTACCTGTCGGGTTTGAGTGTTGCCTTGTGCATCGCGATAGGACTCTGAAACGTAGTAATAATAACCCGACTCGGCTTGCCAGTCGGCCTCCACCTGGGCATCGAAGGTCCAGTACGGAATGTAAATGCCATGAATGGTGTCGGTCATGGCTTTGGTGCCGAGTGCACTGGGAGCGAACCAACGGGACTGGTACCATTTGCGGATGCTGTCGCGGACCTGGGTCTCACCGACCTTCATTGGCAGGAGGCTTTCTGGTCGAAAGCTCTCCTTGATTTCCTCATAGGGGACGAGCGACGCGGCACCGCAGAAGTCGCAGCGTTTGCCAACTTTGTTCGGGTCCAACACGGAGATGGCGTTACAACTTTGACAACGGACGCTGGTCTTTTGTGCCTGCCACCCGCGTGATTCGTCCATGCCACGGAGCGCTTGAGCGAGGTCATATTCGACGATTTGCTCGTCGCCATTGTCCTGCACCTCGAGATGTGCGGGCGAGACGGTGTCACAATACCCACAAACGAGTGCTTGTTTGGAAGGGTTCCAAGTCGCCTCAGCGCCACAGGCCGGACAATGGTATTTGTTTTGTGCGCGAACTTCGCTCATGGGGGGAGGATGCCCGGTCCAGGGATGAGATGGGGCCTGGATCCGGGCAGGGGGTATTGTCAGGTGACCCGGCCGATCAGTGCTTCAGGAATTCCTCGAATGCGGATTTGGTAATGCGCCAGGCGGACCCGATTTTTTTCCCTTTCAGCGAGCCATCACCGAGGGCTTCGAGGACATCGGCTTCGGTAACTCCGAGAGCCTTTGCGGCATCGGCTGGGGTCATGAGCTCTGGTAGACCGCCAGGGGAAGCGGCAGGCAACGGGGGCGGAACAGCGCCAGCCGGTGGAGTCGATTGATTCAAAATCCCGCCGGCCTGCTGGGCCATCTGCTGGGCCATGGCGATTCCCATGGCAAATTGGGTCATCTGACCGCCCACGCCACCACCCGCCTCGCCCTTGGCGAGACCTTCGGCCATCTGGAGTTTGACGTAATCGTTGAGATTGCCGATAGCGGCCATGCTCGAACGTTTGTCAATTGCCTGTTCCACCTCGGGCGGCAGGCTGACGTTCTCGACGATGAAACTACCCAACTCAAGGCCGTACTTCTGGAGAAGTGTTGGGTTTAGAACGGGCAACAACGCTTCGCCCAACTCGGCGTACCGCGTGGCCACATCCAGCACGGGCACTTTGCTCGATGCCAGGGCATCGGTGAACGCGCTCACCAACCGCGACCGCATCGTGTCGGCGAACTCGTCGAGACGGAAATGGTGGTCCGTTCCGGCCACTTCGCGGAGGAACGTTTTCACGTCAGCCACCCGGAAGTCGTAAGTGCCGAAGGCGCGCGCGCGGACGATCCCAAAATCAGGGTCGCGCATCATGATGGGGTTGGAGGTGCCCCACTTGTTGCCGGTGAAAAGTCGGGTGTTAACGAAGTAAACGTCTGCTTTGAATGGGGATTCGAATCCGTACTTCCAACCTTTGAGGGTGCTTAGGATCGGGATATTTTCCGTGACCAGGGTGTGTTTGCCTGGGCCGAAGGTGTCTCCATACTGGCCCAGGTAGACGAACTGGCAGGTTTGGGATTCGCGCACAATGAGTTGTGCGCCGCGTTTGATCTCCTTGTCGTCATCAGGAAATCGCCAAGAAATGGTGTCGCGCGAGTCATCCTCCCACTGGATAATTTCGAGGAACTGCGTTTTCAGATAATCCATCAAGCCCATGGCAATGTCTCCAAAATGAACGTTGTTATCGTTGTTACAGGCGCACTGACGGTGCGTTCAATGGCATTAACGGTTTCTGATCCCAGAAGGAACAGAAAATATGCAGGGCAATTCGATAACCCCCATTGGTGAGACGCGACAATTGAATGCCTTAACCGACAAGGACCTTCTGCGTCGGTGACGAGAGCCAAGGGTGTCAGCTAACTTCCTTGACCAAGGGATCCCGGCCGCTGTGACCGATGATGCGCACGGGCCGATCTTTCTCCACCAGTTCGCCTCGGGTGATGACATCGACGATTTCCTCATCAAACTTGGCTTTGCCACCTGGGGACAGGCGAACGATGGTTCTGCCGGTCCTTCCGAGGTGTGCGGTCTGTTGGGCCTCCAATTCGGCCACAAACTGAACTCCACTGGCGGTTTGCGAGACGAGTTGGCGGAAGAGGGGAGTTTTTGGAAGAAAGCGCGCCAAGATCAGAACCAGCACTACCGCTATGGTGAGTGCGGCACTGAGATCGCGCAGTGGTAATTCCAGTTGGCCTATCGTGGGAAAGACTGGTGAGTCGGGATACGTGTCCACCATGCCCATCACTAAGGCGACCAAGATCAAGGTGGCTCCAGCAATACCGGCGACAAACGTCCCTGGGAAAACGAACAACTCCAGTCCGATGAGGACTAATCCCAAGAGAAACGCGATCATCCAGCCCGCTGCCGAAAGTCCTGCGACATAACCGCCCAGAAAATAGATGGCGAAGGCCGCGATCCCGACGATGCCAGGCAATCCAAAACCTGGGGTTTTGAATTCGATGTAAATTCCCACAACGCCGATGACCAGCAACACCGGGGCAATGGCATTGATCCAAAGGCCTAGTTTTTCGGCGCCAGTCGGCTTTATTTCGAATCGTTGAGCGTTGGAATATCCCAGTTGGGTGATCAAAGCGTCCAAAGATTCCACAGTGCCCGAGGAGAGCAGGGGTTTGCCGGGCTCTCCGTAAAGTTTGGATGCCTGTCGGTCTGTCAATGTGAGGATATTTCCTTCTTTGTTCAGGATATCTCCCTCGATGACTAACGATTTGCTCTTGTCGATCATGGCCTCGATGACATCGATGTTGTGGCCATTCTTTTCGGCTTGGGCGCGGACGAGTGCCCGGATGGCGGAAGTCATTTTGGCCTCGACGGTGTCCGGCATTTTTTCCACCCCGGTGCCTCCTGGAGACATCATGATGGGTGCTGCTGCTCCGATGACACTTTGAGGAGCCATGTAGATTTTCTGAGTGGCGATGGAGATAAAGGCGCCAGCGGAAAAGGCTTGATCGTGGACATAAGTGACGGTTGTTCCCTTGAATTTGCTGATGATCTGAATGAGTTCTTCCGTGACATCAACGCGACCGCCGTCCGTGTTCATGTCGAAGATGATGGCGTCGGCGTTGGCTTCCATGGCTTCCTTGACGCCTCGGCGAACCACGTAGACTAGGGGTGGCATAATTGGTTCCCGGACGGGAATGATGAAAATTTTGCCTGCTGATCTGAGGGCGGGAGTGCTGGGGGCAGCAGGGAGTGATTGGGGTTGACCCAAGGCTTCGCGGTGGGGCAGAAGGTATCCCAAGGCAATTCCGATCAAAGCCAACCGTAATCGACCGAATTTCATGGCGGACAATAGCCCCAAAGACGTTGCGTCACAATGTCGAAACGGGGCCTGTGGAAGCGCGGTGTCCGCGGATTCGTGCCATTCAAAATCCCCTGTGTAATTGCTTGTTTACAGAGGTGTTTAAGTTCAAGGTGAGCCATGACTTCTATCATTGCTCAATCGGGAATTCCGCTCCCGTTGAATCTGATTTTCTACTCGGTTGGAGGTGTGGTGCTCCTGGTGGCTGGAATTCTCGTGCTGAACTTCGGCATGATTTATATCCGGGCGCTTTTTTCCGGGGCGAAAGTCACGATCACAGAACTAATTGCCCTACGGCTTCGACGAATCCCGGTGGGTTTGATTGTGGACGGTCGCATCACGGCGGTGAAATCGGGCTTGCCGATTTCGATTGATGATCTCTCCACACATTTTCTGGCGGGTGGCAATGTTCAGATGGTGGTTCTAGCGCTGGTGGCTGCAAAGAAGGCCGGCATCAATCTGGTGTTTGATCGCGCGTGTGCGATTGATCTGGCCACCAAGGGCACTGGCAAGACGGTCCTCGAGGCAGTGAAAACCTCGGTGAATCCGAAGGTGATTGATTGCCCGGCACCGAGTGCAGGTAAAACGACCATTGATGCGGTGGCAAAAGATGGAATTGTGATCCGGGCCAAGGCGCGCGTGACCGTACGAACCAATTTGGATCGATTTGTCGGCGGCGCGACCGAGGAGACGATCATTGCACGAGTGGGTGAGGGGATCGTTTCGACGATTGGTTCGGCGAGCAGTTACAAGGAAGTGCTCGAGAATCCGGACCGCATCTCGAAGACGGTCTTGGACAAGGCGCTCGACAGCAATACGGCCTTTGAAATCCTATCGATCGACATTGCGGATGTGGATGTGGGTGAGAATGTGGGTGCCAAACTTCAAGCGGAACAGGCGGAGGCGAACAAGCTCATCGCGCAAGCTCAGGCAGAGGTGCGCCGTGCGGCGGCGGTGGCTACAGAACAGGAAATGGTGGCGCGAGTGTCTGAGATGCGAGCCCGAGTGGTTGAAGCCGAAGCACAGATTCCCATTGCTATCGCCGGAGCCTTTGAACGTGGAAACCTCGGCATCATGGACTATTATCGCATGAAGAATGTGCAGGCAGACACGGCCATGCGTGAAAGCATTGGCGGCGATATTCCCGATTCGGCTGCGGGTGGTTCATCCCCCAAGAAATAACTACGGAGGCCCAATCATGAACTGGATTTTTGGGGCAGGCTTTTTTGACAATCCTTGGATTGTGGTGGCGTTCTTTGTCGGCAGCGCTCTGGTGAACTGGATCTCTCAACAACGTCAGCAGCGGCGCCGTCAGGAAAACCAAATTCCAAAGGAGTCTTCCCCGCAGACTCAGCCATCCGCGGCCGAGTTTGACCCGGAGGAGTTGGTGCGGCGGTTGTTCGGAGAAGGTGATCGACCCGAATCCCCTCCGCCGCTGCCGGAGCCTCCATCTGAACCGCGTCCTCGTCGGCGCAGTCGGGAGGTGACAACGCTGCCGTCAACCACGCCGGCACTCGTGTTGGGGGAAGGGGTGCCTGAGATGGATTTGCGAATGCCACCAGAACTTCTTTCACCGAGTGGTGGAATGGGCCGATCCACTGTCCGATTTGCCGAATCAGGTGAAACTGCCCAGTCACAATTTCCTCGTTTGAGTTCATCTAATTCGCTGTGGGTACCCAAGGTGAGAGCGGTGGATCAGCGGGACAAGCACACAGTTCCGATGGGGGGGCGATCGAACCGGTGGCGTGACCGGCGCGCACTTCGTGGGGCGTTTGTCGCGTCGCTCCTCTTCTCAACTCCCAAGGGGTTGGAACCCTGATTCTGCGAACCTTGGGTTATATAAGAAGCCGCCTATGACATGGATTGTCATCCTCTTGATCATTGGAGCCCTTTTGTTGTTTTTGGAAACCCTTTTGCCCGGAATGATCGCTGGAACGATCGGAGCTCTTTGCCTGATCGTTGCGGTGGCCCTTGGCTATCGCGATTTCGGGATGGCCACGGGCAATGGCCTGCTAGTGGCTGTCATTCTGGGGCTGGCGCTTGGTATGTATGGCTGGTTGAAGTATTTCCCGGAGAGCCGCATCGCCAAACGCTTCATCTCGAAGAGCGCGGTGGGTGATTTGGGGGTGGATCGACCCGATCTATTGAATTGTACAGGCGCGACCCTGACTGCGCTGCGCCCCTCGGGCATTGCGACAATCCAGAATCAACGCGTGGATGTCGTCACGGAGGGTGGATTCATTGAACGCGGCTCGGCCATCAAGGTGGTAGCCGTTGAGGGTTCGCGGGTCGTGGTTCGGGGGATTTGATGATGTCACGCCTGTTTGAAGGCTTGAGCGAATCGCTCAGCTTGAATGCGGAACCAATCCCAATTCTCAGCAGCGACCTGTTTGGGATCGAATAGTGGGCTTCCAACACCAAACGCGTCCGCCCCCGCTCGTTTGAAGTCCTGGAGTGTTGCCACGGAGACCCCTCCGGTTGGCATGAGCGGGATGTGAGGTAGCGGCGCCTTAACGGCTTTGATATAGCCAGGACCTAACGCCTCGGCGGGAAAGAGTTTCACGATGGTTGCTCCCAGGTCCCAAGCTTCTGCAATTTCAGTTGGGCTGAGGGCTCCGGGCATTACTGGAATGCCACGAAGGACACACGCTTCAATCACTTCGGGAACTAGCGTGGGTGTTACAATGAAGGAGGCCCCAGCAGTCAGGGCACGCTCCAAAAGCGGGATGCTGGTGACGGTGCCGGCGCCAACATTGGCTTGATCTCCAACCAGGGTGCAGGCTCTGGAAATCAACTCCTCGGCACCTTCGGAGTTCATGGTGATCTCGATGTTTCGCAATCCGCCCGCGATGGATGCTGGTACCAGGCGCTCGATATCGGCGAGCTTGAAGGAGCGCAGGATACCAACCACTGGCAGTTGTCGAAACCAATCGTGGTTAAAGGGGTGGCTCATGAGTGACGATTGACAAAGTTTGACCGCTCGCGATGGCCTTGAACTCGGCGACGAAGCATAACCCGGGCCTTAAATCGACGGCGGAAAGCCAGGCGAACAATCGCCAGACTTTAGGAGGTTTTGGAGAACCACGGCCTGTCCCCGCGGGCAGAGGTCTTCTGAATCGATGGTGCGCAGTTGGGATTCCAGACCGATGGCTTTGGCCGAGAGTTCATAAACGGTGCGAAGCCGATCCCCAGCGGCCACCCAGATAGGTATCGATTCCCGGGCAAGTGACGTGAGTTCGGATCCAATCAAAAGACCGCTGAGAAACGAGGTGTTGGCGGGGGCGTCTTGCTTTTGAAGCACTTGCCGAGTGCGCACTTGAAAGAGGGCTGCAAGCAGGGGTGTCGTTTGCACGGCGGACACTCCTTCCATGAATGCATTGACATCAAGATCTGCCGTGGGATCCGTGGAGTGTCGTAAGACGCTCTGCCGTGCCAGGACGTCAAACACCTCCCCAGTCATGAAGGTACGGAAGTTCTTCACGGCCCCGCAGTCGACATCGACATGCTTGGAATGGGTGCCGGGAAGGACGACGACACAGCGGGAGGGGAGTTCGAAACCTAGTTTTTCGAACAATCCGAGAACCTGGGTTTCCTCTCCGCGCATGACATCGGTTTCGGTGCGGAGCCCCGACAACAGCCATGTACGTTCATCGAGTGGCGCAGAAATGACGTCGCGCCCATCGACGCGGAACGGCGTTCTGGCATAAGGGAGCTCTTTCCAACCACTCGTTGAGCTGGCCATGCCGGAGATGACGACGGGTAGATGAGGCGGCGCTCGCAGTTGCTCTAAGCCTGTGACCAGAGTCGTTCGGAAAGTTTCGGCGCGATCTCCGCCGACAGTGGCGAGTTTGGCCGTGCCGTCGTCGGAGCGAAACTCGGCTTTGTCTGCCGCGCCGACGAGGCGCAGCCGGAAGGTTGAGGTACCCCAGTCACAGCTGATGAACGTCATGGTGTCGGACCAGTTCAACGCGGGCGGCCTGGCGCTGCAACTCAAACCTGGAGTGGTTGAGGCAAATGCCCACTTATGTTCAGAATCAACGGGTCAAGGTGCCACCGCAGCTGGAACCGCTGCCGGCGGCGCAACCGAAGCAGTGATCCGCGGTGAGGATAGGGCGCCCCTCGAGTTTTTGGTGATCCAGATCCCAGATGTAAAGAGGTTGGTCTGCCATCCACTGCAGGTCCAGCATTTGGTTGAAATCGCAGTCGTACACCTCGCCTTGCCAACCGACGCTGAGAGTGGTGCGGCACATCAACCCCTCGATGGTTTGCGGATTAAAGGCCTGCACCAGAAGATTCATGTATTCCTGGAGCCGGTTCTGACGCTTGAGGTCGGCGGCAAAACGCGCGATAGGCATATTGGTGATGGCATAAAGCCGGTTAAACTCGATGCCGAACTCTGACCTTAAGGCGCGTCTGTAATCGGACTCTAGTTCGGCTTGCGGGCCCGGCAGGAACGCCCCGTTTGGGTTGTAGACTAAGTGCAGCGGCAGTGAGGATTGGATGCCGTAACCCAAGGCATTGAGCCGGTGTAAGGCGTGTATGCTGGAGTCAAAAACACCGTCGCCGCGTTGCTCATTGACGTTTTTTGCGGAGTAACACGGTAGGGAAGCGATGATCTCTACCTGGTATTGTGCCAGGAACTCGGGCAGCGTTTCATAGCCCGGTTCGAGCAGGATGGTGAGATTACAGCGGTCCATAACATGTCGAGAAGGGCTCATCGCCTTGACGCGCTGGATGAGGTGGCGGAAATCCGGGAGCATCTCAGGAGCGCCACCCGTGATATCAACGGTGGGAATGTCCGTGGGTGCCAACCAATCGAGAATCCGATTCAACGTGGTCCGAGTCATCAACTCTTTTCGGCCCGGTCCTGCGTTCACATGGCAGTGGGTACAGGTCAGGTTGCAGCGTTTGCCAACATTGAGTTGCAGCACTTGTGTGCGGTTGCGGCGCAGCTCGAGTTGATGCTTCGCGAGAGTCTGAGCGAATCGATCCACAACGCCAAGTTGCGCGGACCTGCCTGTGGCTGCAAGCATCCGGTTCGTGGAAGCCTTTGCGGGCGGTCCCGCCTCCGAGCGTGGTGGCAGTTTCTCGAACCGCACAAGAGTCTCCATGGAGATCGTGAAAAAGCAACCCAAGCCCCCGATCACATTGTGGTTGCGGTATATACTTATGCGGTTATATTGGATGAGTTAAATGGACTTGATAGCGATCTACAAGTGTTTGTGTGACCAGACCCGGCTGCGGTTGGTGCATTTGCTGACACAGGGGCCGCTGTGCGTGTGTCATTTGCAATCCATCTTGGGTGCCCCTCAGGTCGCCGTTTCCAAGCATCTGGCCTACTTGCGCGAGCGTGGGGTGGTGGAGTCGCAGCGTCATGAGCAGTGGATGATTTACCGATTGCCGAACAAGCCTCAACCGGAGCTCGAGATGCAGCTGCGGTGTCTTCAAGATTGTGTGCAGACCCATTTGGTTTTTCGCGAGGATTTGAAGAAGCTCAAGAAGATCCGAAGCGACTGTGATTGGCTGGAAGATGTCGTTGCAACCCAGCGAACCGCTCGAAAGTGAACCGCTTCATTGAGCTATTGGGATGATCAGCTCGGTTTGAACCCATGGGGTGCGACTTTGGTGACCCACGTATGAACAAGTTTTTTGCCGAGTTTTTTGGCACGTTCGCATTGGTCTTTGCGGGCACCGGCGCCATTGTGATCAACCAAGTGAGCCATGGAGCGATCAGTCATGTCGGCATTGCGCTCACGTTTGGGTTGATCGTGCTGGCGATGATTTACACGGTTGGAGACATTTCCGGTGCGCACTTGAATCCGGCGGTAACTCTGGGGTTTTGGGTTGCCGGGCGATTTCCGGGCAAATCGATCCTGGGGTATGTGGTTAGCCAGACGGTGGGGGCTGTGTTAGCGAGTGGAATCCTTCGATGGTTGTTTCCAGGGAACCAGTTCTTGGGCGGCACACAGCCGGCGGGGTCCGCATCTCAATCCTTCGTTTTGGAAGTGATGCTGACAGCGATGCTCATGTTCGTGATCTTGAATGTGTCCACGGGGGCCAAGGAGAAGGGGATTACCGCGGGTATTGCGGTGGGTGCTGTGATCGCGTTGGAGGCGATGTTCGCAGGTCCGATTTGTGGTGCCTCCATGAATCCGGTGCGGTCACTCGCGCCCGCGCTGGTGTCGGGACACTTGGAGAACTTATGGATTTATTTGGTGGCACCGTGTGTCGGGGCATTAGCGGGGTTGGGCGCCTTTCGATGTGTGCGGATGGAGCGGGCTGAGGAGCCAAACCACGGTTCGTCGTTGAGCGAATAGTCCGGTGGTGTGGGACGAGGTGATGGAGCACTTCGGCTGGGACGCGGGCGCCGCTCCCGCGGCCTTGCATGATCCCAACTCTGGCTCCCACTTCAGATGAGTCTTATCGCCTCAACCTTTCCCTCATGTCTCTCAGCCATTGGCCGCTGTACGCATCACCCTTCAAATTCTCGGTGACCGCCTGTCCGACCGCCTCGGATTGTAGGGGCATGTCTCAATGTACTAATGTCTGAATCGCAGTGATGGCACACTCGTGGGATAGACAAGTGGGGTCATGGCATGCTACGACCCCATTATGGTATTGCGCTCGACCATAGATAAAGCGGGACGCGTGGTGATCCCCAAGGAACTGCGCGAGGCCCTGCATTTGGAGGCCGGAGACCTGATCGAGGTCGAAGGTTCTGGAGAGAGCATTACTCTGCGCCCGGCGCGAAATGACACGCCGCTGGTCAAACGCGAGGGAGTTTGGGTTCACCGGGGTGGGGGAACGCTTTCAATCGAGGAGGTCAATGAATCGATTGCGCATAACCGTAATGAACGGGAACGGCGCTTGACCGGCTCCACGGAATGAGGGCATTTCTTGATACGTCGGTGCTGGTGGCGGTCTTCCAGGAAACCCTCTACACGTGGAACTCGCGGCATTGGCAGCAACTCGGCCCCGCCGTTAGCAGTCGGGTGCGAACGCCCTGAAGCACCCGAACACTTACGCTGATCCCCAACCCGTGATCTACGCGAGGAATCGTTTCCAGTTCATTGCGCCGGAAAATGGTGCAAGAGCAGGATCGTATGTCACCACAGGGACGGTCCGAAACGATTGCGGATCAGCGAATTCGAAAACTGTTACCTTACGGGTTCCACTTTCACCTCCATAAACTCACGTCAGGATGGGGCTGACGAGTTCCCCATGGACGTCGGTGAGTCGGCGGTTGATGCCATTGTGGTAGTAGGTGAGCTTGGTGTGATCCAAGCCGAGGAGGTGGAGGATCGTGGCGTGGAAGTCTGGAATAATGACTTTATTCTGATCCACGAAATAACCCACGTCATCGGTGGTCCCGTGGTGGAATCCTTTCTTCAGGCCGGCTCCCGCCATGAAACAGGTGAACGCGGTGGGGTGATGATCGCGTCCTGGTGAACCGATTCCCTGGGTGGAAGGGCTGCGTCCAAACTCAGTGTTCCACACGAACAACGTGTCCTCGAGCATGCCGCGTTGTTTGAGATCCTGAATCAGGCCGGCCACGGGTTTATCCATGGTGGCAGCCTGAGTGTTGTGATTTTCGCGGAGATTCTCGTGGCCATCCCAGTTGATGCGCGGGCTGCCGAAAGCGCCGCCGTTGAAAATTTGGACGAATCGGACGCCACGTTCCAGGAGGCGTCGCGCCATGAGGCAGTTGCGAGCGAACCCTCGGTTGGACTCATCGTTCAAACCATAGAGGCGTTTGGTGGCTTCGTTTTCGCTGTCGAGATCGGTGGCTTCAGGGATGCTGACCTGCATACGAGCGGCCAATTCATAGGAGCGGAGGCGGGCTGCAAAGGCGGAATCTCCGGCATTGGCTTCGGCGAAATCACGGTTCATGGAGGCGAGAAGATCCATGTCGGACTGGCGGTTTTGAGGCGGGATGTGGGCCGGAGTACTGAGATCTAGCACGGGCTCACGGGCGTTGGTACGGAAGGGGACGCCTTGGTAGTTGGCTGGTAGGAAACCTGAGGTCCAATTAATGGAACCACCGGCCATCAACCCTCGTGGGTCGGGTAGGACCACAAATGCCGGGAGATTATCAGTCACTGATCCCAAGCCGTACGACAGCCAAGCGCCCATGGAGGGGAATCCATTGAGCGTGAAGCCGCTATTCATCTGGAACGTGGCGGGCGTGTGGTTGTTACTCTTGGCATACATGGAGTGGATGAAACACAGGTCATCCACACAGTTGGCGAGATTGGGCAGGAGGCTGCTGACCCAGGATCCACTCTGACCTTGCTGCCTAAAATCGTAAACGCTCTTCATGACGCGCCCGGGTTGGCCGAAGAACCCAAGATTCTCGCCTTTGCCTTCCAAGGTTTTCCCGTCGAGCCGTTCGAGTTGCGGTTTGTAGTCGAAGGTGTCGAGGTGGCTGACACCGCCGCAGCAGAAGACCTGGACGATGCGTTTGGCTTTGGGGGTGAAGTGAGCAAGTCGGGCGCTGGAGCTACTTGCGCTGGCGAGGTTCGCGCTGGCGGTGGCACGCTCTCGGTCGAGTATCCAAGCGAGAGCGATTCCACCGAGGCCGCCGCAGGTGTTCCAAAGAAAATGACGCCGGGACAAGAGCGGTGGTTGGGCTGAGGCTGCGGACGTCGTCGATGTCCGCAGCGAGTTCGAGTTATCGGACATACACAAATTCGGTGGAGTTCAACAGCGCCCAGCAAATGCTGTCCAGGCCGCGTTGGCGGGATGCTGGGAGGGCGCGTGCGAGTTCGCTGGCGTTGGGTGGGCGGCCCAGGGCTAACTGATAGGCGGCCTGGATGGCCTTGGAATCCTCGTCGCCAGCGGTTCGCCGCGCGGACTCCGCCAGATGCCTGGCCATCCGTTGGACGAAGGCGTTATTCATCAAGCCCAAAGCTTGAAGGGGGGTTGTGGTGACGCCTCGACGTGGGGTTTTGACGGCTGGATCCGGGCAATCGAAGGCGTCCATCAGCGGTTCCTTCCCCGAATTGACGTTCATGCGGTAAAGGGAGCGACGATGGAATTCGGGGCCAATCTTGTCGACAGGTACATAGGCATTGGCAGGGAATTTGAGGATATCAAAGGGCCGGTAGCTGGGGCCTCCCATGGTGCGATTGAGTTGTCCACTGATAGCCAGCATGGCGTCACGGACGGCTTCCGCTTCAAGGCGTCGGGGTGGAAACCGCCAGAGCCACTGATCGTCGGCGTCCAAAGCGCCGGCTTTCTCGTTCATGATCGACGATTGCCGATAGGTGTCGGACGTCACGATTAGGCGATGGAGGGTTTTGATACTCCAACCGCTGGCGATGAAACGATCCGCGAGCCAATCGAGCAGCTCCGGATGGGTTGGTCGCGCTCCGTTGGCGCCGAAGTCGTTGGGCGTCGACACAAGCCCCTGCCCGAAATGGAAATGCCAAACCCGGTTGGCCATGACGCGGGCTGGGAGCGGATTTCGAGGGTCCGCCAACCAGTCAGCGAATTTCAGCCGGCGCTGAGCTTCGGGGGCGTCGGGGGCCAAATCGAATTCGGCACTGAGTTGACGGAGAGCGGACAAGGCGCCAGGGGCGACAACGGCCTCGGGGGTTTTGACGTCGCCCCGCCGCAACCGTTGAGTGGGTTTGGGTTGGACTCGAGTGCCTGCGTACGAGACCGGTACGGGCGGGATGGCATCCAGTTCGGCTTGAGTTCGCCGGGCTTGTGCCAGTGAGGTGTCATGGGCCACTCGTTCGTCGGCGGTGAGATTTGCCAGGACCTCTGCCTGGGGACTGGCCAATCCGCTGGCGCGGTAAGACGCTGCGACATCGTCCGGAGTCAGGGCACGATCATAAAGCGATGCGCGACGGATCTGGCCGGTCAGCCAGGGGCGCCCACCCCCCGTGTGGCGCATCCCTAAGAGTATCCGGGCGCCGCCGGCCGTGAAGGTTTGGAGAGTGCCGGCAGAGTAAGGTTTGCCGTAGGCTTCACCATTTCGGAACAGGGCAATGCTGTTGTCTGCACGATACACGATGGCCACCTGGACAACCTCCCCCGCTGTGGCGGTTTCCTCCGGGGCATCGAGGTCGCGGGTACGTTCGAATCCACTGCTGCCGGCTATCCATTTGCGCGGCTGACGTTCCCCGAAAACGATGGCATCGAAGTTTCGTCCGTCAGCGCTTTCCAGAGAAATGGCCGCACCACCGCCTTGTTTGAGATCCGCCAAAGAAACCCAGGCTTCGAGCGTCTTCTCGCGGATATCTTTGGTGAGCGGCGCGCTCTGGTAGTAAGCGCCGTCTTGGGGTAGGACCAATCGGCCGTTTTCGACGCGAGCACTCCCATGAGTGGAACCGGGTAAGGCGGGGGCGTCTGGGCGATCGAACGACCAATGAGTATAAGGTGTAGGACCGGGCGCCTCCGAGACCTCTTTCCTGCCAGCGGCTGCCCTGGACCGGCCCAGACGTTCCAAGCGAGCCGTTTCCTCGCGTGCGGTTGAGAGCCCCTGGCGAAGCGATTGGATGCGCGCGTCGCGCTGGGTGGTTTCCTCAGACCCGGCGATGCCGCGTTCGCCGTGTTTCACGCCATCGAACACCGACTTGATGCGGTAATACTCGTCGAGGGAGATGGGATCGAACTTATGAGAATGGCAGCGAGCGCAGTTGACGGTGAGGCCGAGGAATGTCTGTCCGACGACGCCAATGGTGTCCTCGAGCTCATCCTCGCGGGTGATCATGCGTTGAGTGGTGTTGGCCTGGGCATTGCCGGCTTCGTCCCAAGGGCCGCAGATTAACAGACTCGCGCTGACGATGCCGTCGGTGGTGACGGGTTCCAAAACGTCGCCGGCCACCTGTTCCCGCATGAACTGCTGGTAGGATTTGTCCGAGTTAAAACTCCGCACGACATAATCGCGATAATGCCACGCGTTGTCCCGGAGTTTGTCGTACTCGAATCCCTGACTTTCCGTGTAGCGGACGACATCCAACCAATGGCGGGCCCAGCGTTCGCCGTAATGAGGTGACGCCAGGAGTCGTTCGACGACCGTGTGGTAGGCGTTGGGGGATGGGTCTTGAGAGAATTGTTCGACCTCAGTGGGTGTTGGGGGAAGGCCGGTGAGATCAAACGTCAAGCGGCGGATGAGCGTGACGCGGTCTGTGGCAGGGGACAACTGGAGTCCCTGGGCAGCGAGTTTGGTCAGGATGAACCCATCGATTTCATTGGCAACTGTGGCTCTGGGTTTTGACGTGTCGGGAATGGTTGCGGCGCGGATGGGTTCAAAGGACCAATGATTGGTGGTTGGGGCTGAACCCGATGCGCCTGAAGCGGCGAGAGCCGCCCAGAAGAGGCATGCCGTCACCGATAGGATTGATGCGCGGCGAGCCCACAGGCGCTCATCTGGCCTGAGATCGACCGAAGACGATCCAGAGCTCATGACAATGATTGCGGTTTGGGTTCCATTCGCACCCATCCATACTCAAGCCGACCCGTTTGGATCAAGTGTTGTGGTGAGTAGATTGCGTCCTCGGCTCTTGAATCCCGGTCGCGGTACTCCCATCGCTTGGACATGTCGCGATGGGGATTCGAGTGGGGCGGGAATTCAAGCTGAATTGGACGGTGTGGCCTTTAGGGGACCACGTTGCCGATATCCAAAATGACGCGCCACGCGCCGCCGACCTGTCGCCGCCAGATTGAGACATAACGGCCGCGGGTGATTTGGGCTCGCCCCCCGGAGGGCTCGGGAGTGCGAGATTCATACGACCCCCAGGACCATCCGGCGTCTCCGGACATTGCCGCTTCCGCATGTTCAGGTCGCCACTGGAGTGTCGAATTCGGCGCACCCGCCATAAATTGACTGATGGCTTGGTTGCCGATGATGGGAGGACCCGACGGTGGCAGATGAGCGGACCGTGTGAGGGTAAAGGCTGCGAATGCCGCCGCTGGACCTTGTTCTGAGGACATTCGTGCGAAGGCAATGTCCGACTCGAAAATCTCGCGAGCCAAGCGGTCGGGATGCGTGAGGGTCTGACTGGTCTTAGATTTTGAGGCGCACCCGACGGCCAGAAACCAAAGGAGCGCCAGGGTTAGTCCGAGGGGGATTTTCATTGTGTTTGGTGAGAGGATGTGGGCTGAGACACACTCATGAGGCGTCGTTGGACTTAAAGTGTTCGGAATGGTCGAACAGAATCACTGACTTGGAACTCCGTCCATCGAGCATCTCCTGGAGAGCGGTGGGGAGTTGTCGAATCGAGTAAGTGGCGGTGACCAATTCATCGAGTTTGAGTTCTCCTTTCCGATAGAGTTCAAAGATCCGTGGGAAATCGATTTCCGGGTTGCAGTTGCCGTAGAGCGGGGCGAGGTATGTTTTGTTCCACATGAAGGCCTGCATGTCGACACTGACAGGGTCATGAATGCCGCTGAGTTGGAGGGCTACTCCGCCGTCTCGGATCAGGCGCAAGGGAGCGAAGGCGAGTTCGGGGATGGCGGTGGCCTCGAAGGCGTAATCGGCGCCGCGACCGCTGGTAAGCAACCGCACCTCTTCGGCAGCCCGTTCTAATTTGGGATCGTCACGTCCCACTTGGATGGTATGGGTTGCGCCGAAGCGTTTGGCGGTTTCGAGACGCGCGGATTTGCGTGCGATGGCGATGATTTTGCTGGCGCCAGCAATGCGGGCTCCTTGGATGACATTCAAGCCGACGCCGCCGACGCCCAGTACGGCCACGCTACTGCCCTGTTTGACCTTGGCCGAGTTCATGACCGAACCGAATCCAGTCATGACCCCACAGCCGACGATGCAGGCACTAGAGAATGGGACAAAGTCTGGCAGTGGAGAGAGGGCTTCCTGCCGAACCAGGGTGAGGCCGGCAAGAGTGCCGAGGTTAAATGATCGATCGACGGGGACTCCCCGGAGGGTTGTGCCTTGGCGATGGGCGTGCGCGCAACTGGGCGCTAGGACATGCGCGGGTTTACTCCATTCACACAGCGATGGGCTCTGGTCGCGACATTGGAAGCAGTTACCGCAAGGGATGGCCCAATTGAGCAGAACGCGGTCTCCAGGCATGAATCGGGTGACGCCGGCTCCAACGGCTTTCACGATACCCGCGCCTTCATGGCCCATGATCAGAGGACGTTTCCACCAGAGCGATGCATGATCGGTGTGGCAGATGCCTGCGGCGAGGATCTGTACCAAGACTTCGAGCGGTTGAGGATGAGATACCTCGATTTCCTCGACGGCGAATCCTCCCGACCCGTTTGCGATGGCTGCCAGCGTTTTCATGGTTGCAACGCGATCAAAGTTGAAATGAGCCGATTGAAAAGTGCGATTACCGAAAAGTCATTGGCCTGGGTGGAGGTCATTCTCCGGGATTGTGCCATCGACCGGCCCTCGCCAAACTCGGGCGCATGCAATTGACTGTAGGAATTATCACGATCTCCGACCGGGCGTCTCGTGGTTTGTACGATGATTTGGGGGGGCCGGCATTAAAAAAGGCCGCGGAAGGGTATGGTTGGAATGTGCTCGGGGACATGTTGGTTCCGGATGAACGGCGGGACATCCAGCGAGCCGTCCGTGAATTGATCGGTAAAGGCTGCCAGTTGGTGCTGACCACCGGTGGGACGGGAGTGGCATTGCGAGATGTGACCCCGGAAGCCGTGCGAGAGATTGCGGTTCGGGAACTGCCTGGGTTTGGGGAACTCATGCGGATGGAAAGCCTGAAGATTACCAAGAATGCCATTCTCAGCCGCAATCTCGCGGCGGTGGTGGATAAAGCGCTGGTGATTTGTCTGCCTGGCAAACCCAGTGGAGCGGTTGAGTGCCTTAGTTTCGTGGTGGGTGCAATTCCGCATTGTGTGGAAGTTCTGCAAGAGGTTCCCACCAGTTGTTGATGGGTTGGGGTGCAGGCGGGTCTGGAAATCAATTTCAGAGGTCGGGGAGCTGCCAGTGGATCGGCGGCAGACCGGCTTCGATGAGATGGGTGTTGGTTTTTGAGAAGCAACGGCAGCCGAAGAATTTCCGGGCGGAGAGTGGCGAGGGGTGGGCGGCTTCCAGCACCACATGCTGTGGCGCCGTGATCTGTTGGCGCTTTTTTTGAGCCTCCTTGCCCCACAGCAAGAATACCACTCGGCGCGGCTGTGCATTGACCAATTCCAGGATACTCGTGGTGAATTCCTCCCAGCCTTTGCCTTTGTGTGAATTGGGCTCTCCGGCGCGGACGGTCAGGACGGTGTTCAGCAAGAGAACGCCCTGTCGTGCCCAGGATTCCAGAAAACCATGGTTGGGGATTCGAAATCCGAGGTCGTCCCGCAATTCCTTGAAGATATTTTGCAGCGAACGCGCAAGCGGCTTTACGTGGGGCAACACCGAAAAGCAGAGCCCGTGAGCGTGGCCTGGCGTGGGGTAAGGATCCTGTCCCAACAAAACCACCCGCACGGAAGCCAATGGCGTGAGCTTCAAAGCGTTCAAAATGTCGGACGATGCGGGCAGGATGGTTTTGCCTCCGGCGGCATCTTGGGCGAGATGCGCATCGAGCCGCCGATAGGACTCCCTCTGAGTCGCGGGTAGGAGCCAAGGCTGCCAGCCCTGGGGAATGGGAGGTATCATGTGGGAGTTGTGGTCGATCCGTTGCCGAGGCTGTTTAGGGAGATGGCTTGAGTTCTGCAAGGATGGAGGCGCGTTTAAACAATTCAACACTACTCATTTTATGGGATGCGCAAAGGCCTAGCCGTAAGCGCCTGAACTATGGTTACATCCATTGGCTCTAAACGTTTCCCGCTAGGCTGTCCGCCTGGACTCCTTGAGACGGAATCGGGGCGAGCCATAGGAATGCTATGAACGTTAAGATGCGCGGCTGGATTGGACGATGGACCTCGGCAGGCATGGGACTGGCACTCGCCATTCCTCCGAGCTTGGGTGCGGATGGGCAGCCTGGGACGGAACCGCTTCCAATCAAGCGATTCGAGTGCGGCATGGCGGTCGCTACCTGCTTTTCTCGCGGTCAAGTTCTCAATGATGGCAACACGGCTCAATGCCTCCCACGACCGAGCCTGCCTGAAGGCTACGTGGTCGGGATCATGGATCTGAGAAATCCGGTTGGGAACGGAGCGACGCCATTGGCGAACTGGCTACCGTCGATGACCCACAATGAAACAGGGGCGCCGCCGCACCAGTGGCGGGCGTCGAATTTGGGCGAAGTGTTCGGCATTGCGCTCGACAACCAATCGCCGCCCAACATTTATGTGGCGGCGACGTCCATTTATCCCGGGGAGTATTATCCTTCCACGGGTGGGCCAGGTAGCGTTTACCGGATTGATGGCACCACCTTTCAGATTTCGACGCTCATCACCTTTAAGAATGTTGGCAGCATCTCTTTGGGAAATTTATGCTTCGATCCGGACCACAATCAGTTGCTTGTGGCAGACCTCGACAACGGTCTTGTCCGACGGGTGAGTATGGCCGGTGTGGAGTTGTCCACGTTCGACCATGGGGTGAGCGGTCGCGCTTCGGCCTCGTTGCCGGTAATTCCCGATAGCAGCCCGTTCCAGCGGTTGACGGACGCGGGACGGCGCGTGTTCGCCGTCCAGTATCATCAGGGTCGATTATATTATTCGGTCTGGGGCAATGTCACGGGTGCCGGGCCTGGCCCGGGAGCGAACACGATCTGGTCGGTGGCCTTGCTTCCGAACGGAGATTTCGCCACGGGTCCCAATGCGGCTCGGGTTGAAGTGACACCGGCTCAACTGGCCTGGAATCCTAGCACGGGCGTCACCCTGGCGCCGAATCCTGCGATACAGGCCTCGGTAGTGACCGACATCGCGTTTTCTGCCGATGGCCGTATGGGGACCGCTGAACGCGGGCTGTGTTTCGATGACACGCGTAATCTGAATACCTTTGCGCATTACTCGCCCGCGAGGGAATTTGTCCCTGCGGGGACGGGTTGGACGGATGTGACCGCCCCAAATGGTATGCGAATTGGCAACTCGAACCCCGGCCATAATTCGGAAGGTGGTCTCGACTACGATTGCCTCCACCAACCTTTGTCCCCAGGTATGCTTCCGGGTTTCACTACATGACTCCAATATTGTGAACTGCTGCACGTTCCGGCATTGCATCAAACTGCCGGATTGTGTCGGGGTGATCGATGTCGTGAAGCCAGTCGACTTGCTGCCAGACGAACTCAAGATTTCCCCGGATAGTCCGACGATTCTGACCACGTTGGCTCCTATGAATATTCCATTGTCGCTATTGCCGTCCCAGGTCGATGTGCAAGAAGTGGCGTTGCTGGTGGATGGCGTCCGCGTCGCGCAGACAGCAACACCTGCGAAGAGTCTCCGCCTGGGGACACTTCGACCGGGCGCTTATGAATTGAGCTTGGAAACCACCGACAGTTCGGGCGCGATCAGGTTGTCTGCGCCTATGATGCTTCTGGTTCAACCGGAATTGACTCCGGGCATCTTGGAAGCCGAGTCGGTAACCGGAGGGGTTGAGTTGCGCATCCAGACCATTGCTGGCGAGAAGTGTTGGGTGGAGAGCGCCACGTCACTCGACCCGGAGAATTGGAAGACCGAAGAGACGCTGACGGGCGACGGGAAGGTACGGCGCCAGAAGGTTCCGTTGAGTGATGGAAAAGCGCGCTTCTTCCGAGTTCGAATGCAATAGAGAATCGCACGCTACTAGGACCGTTGCTTCCATCGAAGCCGGCGCCAACGGCGTCGCCGCAGATCGCGTTGGGCGTCGGTCACTACCTTGTCCCATTGAAACGCCGGGCCGGGGTCGTGCTTCTCTTTTTGAATGTGGAAATGCCCGAGAAGCCCGGTGTACTGGGTGAGTTGGTTTTCGGACAGTTTACCGAGGACCAACTTCCCCGACTCGTCGCGAGGGTAATCGCATCGAAGTTTTGGAAAGACTCGGCAGAGACTGGCTGTAAGTTTGGTCAGCGCTGCGTATTGTTCCGGAGTGAAATCATATTGCACCAGTGTCTCGCCATGGATGTGGCCGACGATAGGGTTCGGTCTTGCGGGGCGGCCTACAAAATTTGGAGTGCGCACCCCGGTTGGACTGACAAATTCTGGAATGGTGAGCCGCGTGGCGCCTTCGAGCTGAGTGTACCAAAGGTCGAGTTTTTTTCGCTGGGCCATAGGGACAGCGCCGATTTGGGCGATCTCGATACCGATAGCGCGGGTGTTGGCTGTCGTGGCGTGCCAGGCGCGCTCCTTCAGGTCCAACGTCTGATAGATCGTGCCATCGACATCGAGGAGAAAATGGACACTCAAGCCCCGGCGATCATGCAGCGTTTCAAAACACCGTCGACTTGTGCCGCTGACGTCGTAATGGAGGACAAAAAGGTCGATGACTTTTCGAAGGGAATCGAGATCCCATCCTTGGGTTCGAACTCGTTCCAGGTCGTTTGAGGAGAGTTGGCTGGATTGACGAAATCCGTAGCGGTTGGGAGTCTCGAGTTGGGAATTCTCCGTTTTAGTGGTTTTCCAGTCGGCTCTATCGGCGGGGACAAACTTCCTCTCCACGCGGTAGGCGTCGTAACCACCGGGTTCCATCCAATTGACCACGCGCGTTCCTGAGTGGAACGGTTCACCGCACACCAGGATCTCGTCTCCTCCGCGGAGTGAGTGTTCACCGTACTTGGGAACGATTCGGCAACCGGTAATCAGTTCAGCCATCAGGAGGGCGATAAATACGGTCGCGGGACGCATGGCTGCCATTGCCGCCAAGGTGTGACCCCTGGTCAAGGGAGAGTTCGGTTCGGCCGATGGTTTATTGCGATTGGGTGGGTGTGTTTCAAGATTGAACGAGGGCTTAGGCAGGAGATAGGAGAGCGGCCACAAACTTGAAAAATGTATCCTCTTAAAATGTATCCTCTTATTGTCTGAACATCTTACCTCATAGTTTGTTCGAACCTGAAGAAATCACCAGGCCTGACCACCTTTATTCCCTGGAACCGGCCAAGTACCAAAAGGTCTTTGTCGAGCGTCACGAGAAACAGGGCGTGAGCCGCAATCGCGGTTCCAAGGATCGGCAGGTCAGTCTCGTCACGGCACAGTCCTTTTTCGACCGTGACTGGCTCTACGAGACTCGAAACACGCCGAAGCCTTGTCATGACCTTCAGGATCTCGTCTTCGCTGAATCCAGCCTTCTCTCGGAGCTTTCTCTGCACTTCATTCAAGATGAATTCTGATATCACCAATTCGTGACGCTCGGCCACTGCATCCAGAAGCTGCGTGCAAACGCCAGGGAAGGCGGTCGCGGCGATGAGGACCGACGAATCAATCGTTACGCGCACGGGTCTTCGCCAATGGCTTTGAGTACATCGGCCTCGGTGAAAATTCCGCGACGCTCGAAAAGAGGCATCACTTCAGTCCGAAGAGCCTTCCATTCTTCGACCCGAAGAAGCCGTTCAATGGCTTCCCTCGCCAAGTCGCTTTTGGACACGCCACGAGACTTGGCCTTATCCTCAAGCCTCGCTTCCAGCAGGTCGTCGATTCGGAGAGTCAGTGTAGCCACGTAATACAATGTAGCACGCTTGGAGATTCTGGTCAACGAGTTAGAAAAGGGTGGAGCGGAGAGCGGTTATCCACAGCACTCGCCGTCCGGGGAGAGCGGGAAAAACCGGGGGCTGGCGTTGTTGCTCAAGCGAATTCCAATCTCTTGAATCTGAGTTGTCTCGGCCGTTTGTTGGCACCGACCACTGCTCCTTCGCAGAGCTTCCAGCTTCAGCCCCTGGTTTTTCTCGCTCTCATCGTGTTTCCGAAAACGGAGATTGAGCAACGATCCCGCAGTGATCGTTCTTTAATGCCTGAAGGGCTTTTGGAGTCCCTAGGGGATCGGGAGCGGATTGAGTTGTTGAAGTATTTGACCTCGAACTAATGGCACTCCCTCAATGCAATACCCGCTCGCTGGACTTCATGACTCCATCGGGACGGAATACCAATCGATGATATTCGTTGCCCCCGCGCCAGGAACCGATTTGTTGACCGACACCGACGCCACTATGGCGTGAGTAGCTGCCGAGGCCGAAGCTCAGATTCACACCGCCGCGTTCGCGCAAGTGCCATTCGGCAACTCGGGTTCCTTCCGACAATTTGCTTTCCCTATCGGGCGGTCCCAGTTCGCTCACCGCCTGGTCATAAGTGAACACGCCGACGCGAGCCTGCCAGTCAATGGCTCCCTTCTTTGAGGCGCAGCCCGACCCCAGCAACATCCACAGCAGCGACAGCACACATAACCATTTCATGTCGCGATTGTACTGATGTGGTTGGGCAGAGCAATCCTGACAGCGTGTTTCGCTCAACTTGCGAAACGTCCTGAGTCACTTCGAGTTGGTGACATTTTTGGTGGTTCAAGTCGTTGCTTCGCAAAAAAAGTCTGGGTCATCCCACATCGGAGCGATCCAGGGTGGGCTCACTCGTCCTATGGAGAGGCCCACCCGTTTGGAGTCACGGCTGTTGCCCTTTGAGATTGTGGATATCGAGAAGATCTTGTGGCTTCGGAGAGGCCAAGCTGAGCGCGGCCGGCGTACGGAATAATCGGCTGAATTCCTCATTCGCCTGGCGCTCGAAGTCGTTTACAGTCAGGCCTGTGAACCTGCCAGTCACAATCGTTGTTCCCGCGCTGCTCCTGTGCGTCGCGGGCAGCGCCTTCTTTGCCCTGGCGGAGACCGCCCTGTTTTCTTTGGGACTGTGGCGGGCGCGGGTGTTGGCGGAAAAAGATCCAGCTAGAGGCCAAGTATTGGTGCGGCTGCTAAGTCATCCGGACGATCTCCTGGCGACGATTGTTTTCGGGAACACGTTTTTTAATGGGTTTGTCGTCGCGCTGAGTTTGCTCCTGGCATTCGCCCATGGATGGCCATGGTGGATGGTGAGTTTGGCACTGTTGTTGGTATTGGTACTTTTTTGCGAAGTGACGCCCAAGGCGTTTGCGGTTCGAAGCCCGGACCGGTGGGCGTTGCGGTTGGCGGTGCCGATGGCGCTGATTCAGAGCGCCACCCGATGGTTTCAACGCATGGCGCAACGGGTGGTGGACACCCTAATCCAGTGGATGGTCCCGAAGTCAATTGTGCCGGCGGCATCAAATCACGATGAGGAGAACTCGGATCTCATCGAGCTGGCGGCACAACAGGGAGCGCTGGGAATGCGTGAGAAGGAACTGATCCTTCAGATTCTCTCGCTGGATCGCCGCAACGCGAGAGACGTCATGAAGCCTCGAGCTCAGATGGTAGCGCTGCCCGATGACCTGCCGCAGGAAGAGCTGGTGGCGGCGTCGCGCAAGGCACGGCACCATCGAATCCCGCTCTACGACGAAACCCCGGATACGATTGTCGGTGTGTTGAATACGCGCACGCTGCTGCTTTCTCCCGAGGGGGATCTCGCCGAGGCGATTGAGTTTCCTTCATTTGTTCCGGCAACCATGAATTTACTGCAACTCTTTGAGTCGTTGCAGCGGCAGCAGCGGGGATTGGCAATCGTTCTGGATGAATTTGGCGGAACTGCTGGATTGGTGACCTTGCAGGACATTTTGGAGGCGGTCATTGGCCGCATTCGCGGGGAAGGGGAGACGGAAGGTTTTATCATGGAGCGCCTGGGGGCGGGTCGGTGGCGAGTGAGTGGCACCATGAGGTTGGATGATTTCCGCCGTGAACACCCGTCACTACCGGATGAACCGGATGTCGACACGGTTGCGGGTTTGGTGTTGAAACTGGCCGAAGTGGTGCCTTGCGCTGGGGATACCTTTTCGCACCGAGGGCTGCGCTGGACGGTTCGATCTGCGGATGAGCGACGGATACGTGAAGTGGAGATCGAGCGAATTGAAAGCCGCGGAGGGCTTTTGGGATGAACGCCAGTCTGGTTCCCTTAGGTGTTTTCGTCGCCGCGTTGGCTGTCTCGTTCTTCATGTCGGGCTTTGAGGCGGGGGTTTTTGCGCTCAATCGTCTGCGCGTCCGGCAACTCATGCGCGAGGGCAATGCGTCGGCGCGGCGATTGCATGGCTATTTAGAAAGATCGGAGAACTTTCTCTGGACGATTTTTCTGGGGAACACGATCAGTAATTTCGTCGCTGTCACGGTGTTTGTGATTCAGCTGCAGCAGGTGGTGGGGGATCGTCCTTGGCTTTTCTGGATCGCCTTCATGATAGGCGGTTTCGCGCTGTACATCGCGGGAGAGTTGGTGCCGAAGACCTTGTTTCGAAAATTCCCGAACCGGATTTGCCTTCGGCTGGTGCGCCCATTCCAAGTGTTCCATATCGTATTATCGCCACTGGTCAGCGTCGTGGAGCGGTTTGCAAAATTCCTTTTGCGATGGTCCGGGGGGGCTTCCTATACGGGCAGTCTCTTTGCCAACCGGGAGGAATTTCGGCAATTGATCCGTGAACGAGGCGAGGCCCTCTCGGGAACGGAGCGGCGCCTGATCAATCGAATTCTTGATCTGCAAAACGTCACCGTCGCTCAGGTGGCACGACCCTTGCATAGTGCCACCACGGTGGATGCGGATACGACCGTCTCCGAAGTGATTGATCGCTGTCGCGAATGCAATCTCACCCGCCTG
The DNA here is from genome assembly GCA_005793375.1 of Verrucomicrobiales bacterium. GTDB lineage: Bacteria > Verrucomicrobiota > Verrucomicrobiia > Limisphaerales > UBA9464 > SXSK01. The sequence continues at coordinate 31,900 of SXSK01000104.1, forward strand.
CCCGTCTGGAGTGGCGTTGGACGTCTCCGGCGCATCGTAGGCATCGTCAGCCTCAAAACAATTTTGCATTCTCAGACGGTCCCGCCTGGGGCCAAAGCGCGCGATGTACTGAGGCCGGCGCTATTTCTGGATGAAGCCACTCGTCTTGAGGATGCTCTGAGGCGACTTCAGCGCAGCGGACACCATTTCGCGATCGTCTTGGGAGCGGATCGGAAGGAGCACGGACTGGTGACGTTGTGGGATATTTTACGGGTTGTCTTTGGTGAGGCCAATACGGGATTGGTTGGGCGTCCTGTGGAAAAGGAGGAATCCCGATGAACCGCGGAGGTGAGTTTTGGTCTCGGGGGTGGGGGGCTGAATTGTGAACGAGTTGATGTCCATACTGGTCCAGTCCGTAGCGACGGTTTTGATCATCTTGATCAATGGATTCTTTGTGGCTGCCGAGTTCGCTTTGGTAAAGATTCGCGACACTCAACTGCAACCGTTCGTCGCCAAGGGCCATCGTCGCGCCCGTTTGGCCAAGAATATCTTGTCGAACCTGGATAGTTATCTGAGCGCCTGCCAGCTTGGCATTACGCTGGCCAGCCTGGGTTTGATGAAGGTGGGTGACCCATTGTTTGAGAGATTATTACACCCGGTGTTGGTCTGGGTGGGGATCCAATCGGTCCAGTGGCAGCATGCGATTTCCTTTAGTGTTGGCTACACGTTGCTGACGTTTCTTCACATTATTGTGGGCGAGCAGGGCCCCAAGTTTTTGGCCATCAAACGGCCGCTCGAAACCTCGCTGCAAATCGCCTTTCCGCTCAAATGGTTCTTCTATGCCACGTATCCGTTCATCTGGTTCCTCAATGTCTCGTCGCTTTGGTTTCTCCGGCAATTTGGCATTGAAACTGGAGGTGAGCACGATGTCGAACACAGTTCAGACGAATTGCGCTTGATGGTCGCGGCCCGACAGCGTGAACCCGGTGAAGGCGCTCTCGGCCAGGAAATTGTTCTCAACGCCTTCGACTTGAGGCATCGGACCGTCCGCGATGTCATGCGACCGCGCCATGAAATCGTCGCACTCGATACGTCGGCCCTCATCCAGGAATGCCTGGAGGTGGCGGACCGAACGAGATACTCGCGCTTTCCGCTGGCGGAAGAGGGCAATCTTGACCGAACGGTGGGTGTCGTGCATTTCAAGGATCTGTTCGCACAACGGAATACCGCCAAGTCGGGTAATGATCTTCGGGCGGTCGCCCGCAAACTGATCTATGTGCCGGAGAGCGCCCGTCTCGAAAAAGTTCTGGGTCTGTTTCTCGAACGTAAACTGCACTTCGCCATCGTGGTCGATGAGTACGGTGGTTCTACGGGGATTGTCACTTTGGAGAATTGCCTCGAACAGTTGGTGGGAGAAATTCAGGATGAGTTTGATCAGGAAAAACCTCGACTGGTCGCCAAAGGAGAGAACGAGTGGGAGTTGGAGGGGACGCTGCCGTTGTTCGAGATCACCGAACTCATCGGTCAACCATTGGTTGCCGATGGAGTCACCAGTGTGGGTGGTTGGTTGACTCAGCGGTTGGGAGGATTCCCCAAGCGTGGAGATCGGGTGAGCGTCGGGGACTACGATTTTGTCGTCGAAGAACTCGCTGGACTACGCGTGGCGCGTATCAGTCTGGTGCCGCGCCCACTCCTTTCGGGAGACACTGGATTCTTCAAGTCATCCAAGCCCTCAAATTCCGCAACTCATTAACCAGACCTCAGTATGAAACCATCTGCGATATCATTGGTAGCCTCTCTGGCATTGGTAATCACCCTGGATCCAGCAATCGGTGCACCACCGAAGGACTCATCCAATTGGCCGCGGTGGAGGGGGCCCAATGACAGCGGGAGCAACACCCAGGGAACTTATCCCAGTCGATTTTCAGCAGACCAAGGCATCCTTTGGAAGGCCGTTCTACCGGAGAAGGGTTGTTCGACGCCGATCGTCTGGAATCAACAGATCTATCTGACGACACCTTCAGCCGGACAGGACGCGGTGATGGCGCTGGACTGGCAGGGTAAACAGCTCTGGCTCTCGACCGTGGGCCCTGAATCAGCCGGTCGCCATCGCAACGGTTCCGGCAGCAATCCATCCCCGGTCACTGATGGCGACGCGATATTTGTTCTCTTCAAGAGTGGAAATCTGGCAGCCGTGGATTTGAACGGTCGCGTTCTCTGGAAAAAGAACCTGATCGAAGCCTATGGCAAGAGTACCTTGTACTGGGATTATGGTTCGTCGCCGGTGCTCACGGAAAAGGCGGTCGTGGTCTCGACATTGCACCAAGGTGAATCCTATCTCGCGGCGTTCGACAAACGCTCCGGAGAACTCCAGTGGAAGGTGGCTCGGAATTATCCGACACCCGTTGAAAACGACCACAGTTATGCGACCCCAATTTCGATCCGCCATGCCGGTCGGGAAGCCTTGCTGGTTTGGGGTGCTGAGCATCTCACGGCTCACGACGCGTCGTCGGGGCAGGTGGTCTGGACCTGCGGTGCCTTTAATCCTGAAGGCAAGGCCAATTGGGTGGCCGTGTCCTCGCCGGTCGTGGTGGGAGATATTGCAGTGGTTCCATTTGGGCGCGGGTCACGGTTGCATGGAATCAAATTGGGTGGGTCCGGCGATGTGACAACCTCACATCGGGCCTGGCTCCGAGAAGGGACCGGAACATTTGTGCCGTCTCCCGTCGAGTATCGCGGCAAGGTGTACATGGTCCGGGATCGGGGCGAGGTGGAATGCGTGGACCCGGTAACTGGACAATCGTTATGGACAGCTGAGTTCCCCAAGGGCAGTGCCAGCTTCTATGCGTCGCCTGCCGTTGCAGACGGCAAGATCTATGCGCCGCGCGAAGATGGCGTGGTCTTCGTGGGTCGGGTGGATGGGAAATTTGAGATGCTCGCTGAGAATGTCATGGGCGAGCGAGTCATTGCGTCACCGGTGCCGGTCGCTGGACGGATCTTGTTGCGCGGCGAGAAGACTTTGTTTTGTGTTGGGTCCAATCGCCCATGAAGATCAAATTCTGCTCAGCGCCTCGTTCAGTGTCTGCCGTTCGTTTCGCACCAAGAGCCATTCGAACGTCGTTTGCTCGTGTACTGGCCCTTTGCCTTGGCATGGATTGGATGGGTACTTCTGGGCGGGCGGCGACGTCGCTTCAAGTTCTGGGGCCGATGGAGTATCAGGTGATACAGCGAGGCTCCCCTACGCAGGGCACGATTCATGTGCGCGGGATTTTGGCGACGGATGGCAAGCCGCCGGACTTGGTCGAGGTTCGCTGGGTCGGAGCGACCACACAGAGCGAATGGCAAACGGCGAGGTCTCGCGGGGGCGCATCCTTCGTTGCCGCTCTGAGTGCGCCTGCGGGTGGGTGGTACCAAGTGGAGGTGCGGGCGCGAGACGCCGATCAAGTGGTTGCTGAGGGGTCCGTGGCCCGCGTCGGTATCGGCGAAGTGTTTGTGATTTCCGGTCAGTCGAATTCCGCCAACTACGGGGAAGAGCGGCTGAAATCCGAAAGCGGCATGGTTTCAGCATTTGATGGTCGGGGTTGGCAACTCGCGTCGGACCCTCAGCCCGGTGCCACGGGTGGTGGCGGAAGTTTCATCCCCCCTTTGGGTGATGCTCTGGCGAAACGATGGCAAGTGCCCATTGGTTTTGTGGCAACGGGAGTCGGCGCGACCAGTGTCCGCGAATGGCTGCCCACCGGGATCCAATTCACCAATCCTCCAACCCTGACAGGCAATGTCCGCCAATTGACGAGCGGTTTGTGGGAGAGCAAGGGGGATTTATTCCAACGATTGATCGCACCCATGAAGACCCTGGGGTCTCGCGGGTTTCGCGCGGTACTTTGGCATCAAGGGGAGTCCGACGCGAACCAGACGGATACCACACGAACTTTGGCGGGGGCACACTATCGCCGTTTCCTGGAACGGTTGATTCAGGAATCTCGCCGTGAAGCCGGTTGGGAGTTTCCTTGGATGGTGGCGTTGGTGAGCTATCACACGCCGGAGGACACGGGGTCGCCGAACATCAGGTCGGCTCAGAAATCGCTTTGGGATGACGGTATCGCCATCGAAGGGCCTGATTCGGATGCCCTGGTGGGAGATCACCGGGATGGAGGTGGAAAGGGAGTCCATTTTAGTGGCAAAGGTCAGCGGGAGCACGCGTCGCGTTGGGCCCAGAAAGTGGAGGCATGGTTGGAGTCGCAGCCTGGATATGGAATCGCCAGCCAACCGAAGGCCGCCGCGAAATCCCAGGCACCTCCAGGCAAACTTATCTTGCCCGGGTATGAAGCCTTCAAGGTCGCCGACCGGCCAGCTTTCGTCTTCTTGCCGCCAGAGTTCATGCGCAAGCAGCCGCAGCCATGGGTATTCTATGCACCGACGCTTCCGGCCTATCCCGACGAGGCCGAACGATGGATGCACGAACAGTTTCTGGCGGCGGGCGTTGCGGTTGCCGGTGTGGATGTGGGTGAAGCCTACGGCAGCCCATCCAGCCACGTTGCCTTCGATGCGTTATACCAGGAACTGACCGAGAAACGTGGATTCGCCCGAAAGCCATGTCTCTTTGGGCGCAGTCGCGGCGGGCTGTGGGTATCCAGTTGGGCGATCGCCAATCCGTCACGAACGGCTGGTTTGATCGGCATTTATCCGGTGTATGATTTTCGGACTTATCCTGGCATCGAAAAGGCGGCGTCAGCGTATGGGCTGACGGTGGACGAACTTCGTGATCGGAATGCTGTACTGAACCCGATTGAACGTATTGGAGTGCTGGCTCAAGCCAGAGTTCCGGCAGCGTTGATCCACGGCGATGTGGATCGCGTGGTTCCGCTGACGGAAAATTCCGGGCGGTTTGTGCGGCAATACGAAGATGCCGGCGTCGGTTCGTTGGTCCAGCTGATCGTGCTTCGGGGTCAGGGGCATAGCTTCTTCGAAGGTTTTTTCCGTTCCCAGGAACTGGTCGATTTCGCGATCGCGCAGGCGCGGGCGGGGGCAAAGTGATTTCGGTGCAGAAGACGACAGGGTGAGCTCAAATCTGGCGGCAGTGTTACAATTTGCTGACATTTCCTGGTTCTCAGTGGCTGAGTTTTCTGCGAGAACTCGGTTCGATGTTTTCACTGCAACGTTTTTTTGGGACTAAAGATGTCTTCATCGATCTGCTGGAGCAGAGCGCCAATGAAGCACGCAAAAGCGTCCAGGCGTTGAACCGTGTCCTGACCCAGCCGGATCGCCATCCGAGCCTCGAAGAATTTCGGCGCACGAAGGAAACCGATAAACAGATTACGGAGCAAATTGGTGAAGCCTTAGTGAAGACGTTCGTTACGACCCTCGAGCGGGAGGACATCGAGGTGTTGAGCGCATCCCTTTACAAGATTCCTAAGACCGTCGAGAAATTTGCGGAGCGATTCCTCATCAGTGCTCCATTGGTCCGAGGAACAGACTTTACCAAGCAGGTGGCATTGTTGGATGGCGCGACCAACCAAGTGGTTGCCATGGTGCAACTGCTTCGGGATCTCGGAGCGGGTCGCCTGGACCAGGCCAAGGAGATGAACATCGCACTCCAAACCATCGAGGGCGATGCGGATAAGCTGATTCTGGACGTGTTGCGGGACTTGTACTCTGGACGGCACGATGCCACCAAAGTGATGGCCATGAAAGATCTCTACGAACTGATCGAAAAGGTCATCGATCAATGTCGCGATGCTGGAAATGTTGTGACGCATATCGTGCTCAAGAATTCCTGAACGGACCATCGGGTTTTTGAGATTTATGATTTCCTTCCAACGACTTCTGGGGCGCGAAAGCGAGTTCTTTGGCCTGTTAGAGGCCAGTGCTGAGCAAGGGGCGTGTGCCGTGGCCGCGCTCAAGAGCATTACATCCTTCGATCGACAAGCCCCTCCTGAGTTGGATGACTTCGTTGCGGCGCGTCGACGGGACAAGGAAGTGACGAATGAATTGACCAAACTGCTGATCCACACGTTCGTGACGCCGATTGAGCGGGAGGACCTGGAGTCGTTGGCCGACCGACTCTACAAGATTCCCAAGGTGGTTGAGAAGTTTGCGGAACGGTATCAATTGGTCTGGGAACATGTTCGGGATGTTGAATTTACGGCCCAGGTAGTGCTGCTCGAAGAAGCCATGGATTTGGTCCGCGAAATGATTCGGGGATTGCGGGCTGCCGATTTCTCCGGGATCAAAACCAGTCAGAAGAGGCTCCAGGCATTGGAGCGTCGAGCGGATGACGTACTCCTCGACAAGATTCGACGGCTCTACGATCCCGGATTTCCTGCCCTCAAGGCGGTCATCCTTCGGGATCTGTTCGATCTGATCGAAAAGGCCATCGATCGTTGCCGTGATGTCGGCAATGTCGTCTCTCAAATTTTGCTTAAGAACACCTAAGGCAGCTGCATGGAACTGATTCTTGTTTTTGTCGTGATTCTGGTGGCGTTGATTTTCACCTACACCAATGGATTTCATGACACCGCCAACGCCATAGCGACGGTGGTGGGCACAAAAGTCCTCACACCGAGACAGGCCATCCTGTTGGCTGCCGTCACCAACCTTTTTGGTTCATTCTTTGGGTTGGCGGTCGCAAAAACTATTTCCTCCGGGTTGGTAGAGCCGAGTTTCGTCACTCAGGGAGTTCTGGTTTGCGCCTTGGTTTCGGCGATTTTTTGGAACTTGCTCACCTGGTGGTTTGGGTTGCCATCGAGTTCGAGTCACGCCTTGGTGGGAAGTCTTGTTGGAGCGGCGCTGGCGTCTGCGGTTAGCATGAACGCGGTCAAACCTCTCATGGACAAGCAAGGCAATCCCGCTTCCGTATGGTCCTCCATCAAGTGGAAAGAGCAGAAGGTTAAACTGGAGCAGACACTCGTGCCCATGACCCCCGAGATCTCCGATGCCTTAGGGGATCGACTCCGGACCAATGGCACTCATTTCATCAAATTGGGGACGAGTTCGGTACCTGTGGTGGTGTTCTCTGGTCGTGCCCAAATGACGGTCGAGAAGGCCAAGCAGGAGAAAGGTGGGCTATTTTACAAAGTGGTCATCCCCATGGTAACGTCGCCTCTTTGCGGATTTCTTGGAGGCTTGGTGGTCATGGGACTCTTGTACTTTGGCCTGCGAGGGTGGCGACCAGTCACGGTGAACCGGGTATTTGGTAAATTGCAATTGGCCAGTTCGGCTTACATGGGATTCAGCCATGGCATGAATGACGCCACCAAATGCATGGGGATCATTACGCTGGCGTTGGTGGCAGCGACCAAGGGCGGTCTTTTTGAAGGACTACCGGATTGGGCGCTATTCCTCAAAACGCCCGAGGGAACGGATCCGATTAAACTGAATCTCGGCGATCATCTGGTGGAGTGGCTGCCAGGGCCGCTTCAGTTTGGATACATGCCGGTGCCAGCGGACATCAAGAGTCAGGGTGTGCCCAACTGGGTGGTCGTGGTGTGCGCGTTGACCATGGCATTGGGAACTGCGGCGGGTGGGTGGCGGATCATCCGGACCCTTGGTCACAAGATGGTCAAGCTACAGCCGGTTCATGGGTTCGCCGCGGAGACCACCGCCGCCACCGTTCTCGCCATCACTGGCACACTCGGAATGCCCGTATCGACCACCCACGCTATCACAACCTCCATCATGGGTGTGGGCTGCGCCAAGCGATTCAGTGCACTGAAGCTAAAGGTGGTGGAGCGGATTCTTTGGGCTTGGGTACTGACTATTCCTTCGACCGCGGGCGTTGCCTTTGGCTTGGTTTGGGGGTTGAGCCAACTTGGATTTTTAAAATTCGGAAGTCCGTGAGTTCAAAGCCTAGACGCAGAGGCAGTGGAAGCGCGTTAAAACAAAGGTAGATTCTCCACTTGAACCAGAAGCAGGTTCGGGGCGTCCTTTGCGGAGTTCATCATGGCTGCCACTCAAATACTCAGGAATCTCGTTGCCGGAATCTGCCTGGTGTCCGCTAGGCTCATGGCGGACATTCATCCGCCCACCTTGGTCTTGCCGCGCACGGTGGATGCCGGAGAACAACTCTTAAGCGCACTCGCTTGCGCGGATTGTCATCAGGCGTCCCCCGGCGCCCAAGTTCGACTGATGCCTCGCACTGGGCCGCGTTTGGGCGCTGATGGGCCTCGATTGACGTCACAGTTCCTTCGACAGTGGCTCCAGAATCCCCAAGCAATCAAGCCGGGGACGAGCATGCCGGATTCATTGCATGGATTGCCGGTGGTTGAGCGGGCTGATGCGATTGAGGATCTCACTCATTTCCTCATGGCTGCCCAGGGAGCCAATACCAACAGTGCTGTCGCTGCGGATCCCTTCAAGATCGCCCAGGGACGAAAGTTATATCACGAAATAGGCTGCGTGGCGTGTCACTCGCCGGTGGATGATCGTGACGGGGTGTCAGCTTCTGAGGCGGCCCGATTGAGGCAGATGTCGGTTCCTCTGGGTGATTTATCACGCAAAATGAGCGTTCCTGCCCTGGCGCAGTTCCTACGCGATCCACTAAAGTCGCGACCGAATGGTCGGATGCCGTCCTTTAACCTGACACCGCGAGACGCTGAAGCCATCGCCATGTATCTGCTACGAGCGCAGGCGATCGGTCTGGAGGATCCCTCCAAGGCGCAAAAGTTTCCTGGCGTTCGGTACCAATATTTCGAAGCCAACCTCCGAGACGAGGCTGACTTCGATAAGGTGGTGCCGACCATTTCTGGAGTCCTGGACGACTTCCGCCTGAAGCCGCGCAGTCGCGAAGATGAGGTCGGCTACCGGTTTACAGGGTTCATCCGGGTGACCGAGCCTGGCGAGTACACCCTTTATACTCGATCGGACGATGGTTCGCGCCTTCGAATTGGTTCGCAACTAGTGGTGGACAACTGGGGAGAACATGGAACGGCGGAAAAGAGTGGCGGTTTGGTTTTAGCAGCTGGAGACCATGCATTTCAGCTCACCTGGTATAATGGAGGTGGTGAATCCTCCTTGGAAGTGCTGTGGCAAGGCCCTGGAATTGCCAAGCAGCGTCTTCCGAAATCAGCGTTGTTCCAGATGAGCGCGCCCATGGAACCATTGGGAGGAGAAAACTTCACTCTAGATGCGACTCGAACTTCTCGTGGTCGCGAACGATTTGCCTCAGTCGGTTGTGCTTCCTGTCATGAAGTGCGGGATAGCACCGGTTTGGTTGCCTCCCGGTGGACAGGTAAACCGCTCAACGATTTGAAGGGGCAAGCGGACCAAGGTTGTTTGGCGACAAGCGTGAAAGCGGGTCTTCCGAAATACGCATTGAGTCCCGAACAACGGTTGGCCTTGCAAGAGACACTGCGACGTGTTGAACAACTCTCCCAACTGCTCGAACCCGCCCAGCAAATCGACCACACTTTGGCACGCTTGAATTGTCTTGCCTGCCATTCTAGAGATTCGATGGGTGGACCAGAAATCACCGGCAAATCGCCGTGGTTTGCCGTGGTGGGTGACGCCGATCTGGGTGACGAAGGCCGCATCCCGCCTCACCTGACCCAGGTCGGTGGCAAACTGAATTCCAATTGGCTGACCAACGTACTCCAACGAGGTGTCAAGACTCGCCCCTATATGGCGACCAAAATGCCCGTTTTTGGGAACGCCAATGTGGGAGCGCTCCCTGCGCTTCTTGAGAAAGTCGATGCCACACAGCCCGCCCCGGTGGATCCAACATTTTCCAACCGCGACGTGAAAGCGGGCTGGAAGTTGGTTGGGGCGGAAGGTCTCTCCTGCATCGCCTGCCACACCTTTGGTCGGCACAAGTCATTGGGTATCCCTGCCATGGATCTGACCCAGATGCACCAGCGCCTCCGCAGCGATTGGTTTCAAAAGTACTTGGTGGATCCTGCAGCGCTCCGTCCTGGGACGCGCATGCCCACCTTCTGGCCGGAAGGCCGCGCGGTCAATCGGGACATTCTCAATGGCGAGACTGCGGCACAAATCCAGGCCATCTGGGCGTTTCTATCTCGCGGGGCAAAGGCGGATGTCCCCGCGGGGCTGATTCGGGCGAGCAAAGAAATCGTCGTGGGCAAGGAGCCCGTCATCTACCGCAACTTCATCGAAGGCGCCGGTTCGCGCGCCATTGGCGTGGGTTATCCCGAGCGAACCCATCTGGCTTTTGATGCCAATGACCTGCGGTTGGCATTGATTTGGCAGGGATCCTTCATCGATATGGCCCGCCATAGCACGGATCGCGGTGTGGGATTCGAGCCTCCGCTCGGGGATCATATTTACAAACTCCCTGTGGGACCCTCGTTTGCGGTGTTGAACCTTCCGGACGCACCGTGGCCCACCGAATCTGCCAAGGCAATGGGTGGGAAATTCTTGGGTTACACGCTCGATGCCAAACGGCGTCCGGTATTCCACTATCGACTCGGAGATGTCTTAATCGAAGATTTGCCCGAGCCTAAAGCCGCCGAATTTGAGGTTTCCCTGCAACGCACCATTACCCTCAAGGGCAGTCACCCTGGCACCCTTTATTTTCGAGCCGCTGTGGGCGACATCAAGCCTCGGCCGGGTGGGGGGTGGTTGGTCGACGGTGAGGTGAAATTGTCCATTCGCGGTGGTGCAACGCCCCAGTTGGTTGGCAAGGAACTTCGAGTGCCGATCTTATTCCGGGAAAATCAGGCCGTCTTGATCGAGGAATTTGTCTGGTGAAGAAGCCTGTGGCTACTGCAAACATGAACACGATCTCAACCCGAAAGCACTTAATGAAACTTTGGAGCGCACATCCAATTTCGGCGAGTCCGACAACTCGGAAGGCAGTGGCGGCTGTCGGCCTAACATTGCAAGTCGCGTTGGCGCTCGCGATGGGATCCATGGCGACAGCCTCGATACGTGCCGCCAGTGCGGACGACGAGGCCGCCTATTATCCCATGGTCACGATTCCCATACCTCAGGGCGTCGTGCTTGAAGCGGGTGGGATCCAGGTGATGCCCGACCAGCGGGTGGCGGTGAGCACCCGTTTAGGCGATATTTATTTGGTCGAAGGCGCCTTCCAGAATCCACCATCCAACGTCAAGTTTCATCATTATGCTCGCGGATTGCATGAAGTGTTGGGGCTGACGACCCGAGGTGACGGGTGGCTCTACGCAACGCAACGGGGTGAACTCACTCGCATGAAGGATGTCGATGGTGATTTGCGAGCCGACCTGTTTGAGACCGTGAACGACAGTTGGGGAATCACTGGCGACTATCACGAGTATGCGTTTGGTTCGAAATTGGATCCCGACGGCAATATTTGGGTGGTGCTTTGCCTGACGGGCTCCTTCAGCAGTGAAATTGATTACCGAGGTTGGTGTTTGCGAATAACGCCCGAAGGCATGGCGATTCCAACGTGCAGCGGCATCCGGTCGCCAGGCGGGATCGGCACCAACTCGTTGGGAGATATGTTTTACACGGACAACCAAGGTCCCTGGAATGGGTCCTGTGGGTTGAAACATTTGAAGCCGGGTACGTTCATGGGCCATCCGGGTGGCAACAAATGGTTTGGCCTGGCACCGAATCTCGGCAAACCGAGTGCCGAGCCGGTGAGCAACAGTCGTTGGCATATTGAAGCCAAGAGGATCCCGGAGTATTTGCCCGCTGCAGTAATCTTCCCCTACAACAAAATGGGTCAGAGTGCTTCCGGGATCGCCACTGACGGAACCAGCGGAAAATTTGGCCCATTCGCCAATCAATTATTCGTCGGTGACCAGACCCAAAGCACCGTGATGCGAGTCTACCTCGAGAAGGTGAACGACCGTTACCAGGGCGCTTGTTTCCCATTCCGAGAGGGATTTGCGTCCGGATGTTTAAGTGTGGAGATGATGCCCGACGGGTCGATGTTTGTCGGGGGTACGGACCGGGGATGGGGAGCTCGCGGTGGAAAACCCTTCGCGTTACAGCGGTTGCTCTGGAACGGCCGGGTACCATTTGAGATTCACGAGATGCGTGCGCGTTCCGATGGTTTTGAACTCACGTTTACTCAGCCTGTCGATGCGGCAACCGTCGCGGATGTCGCCTCGTACAAACTCTCCACCTATACCTATCTCTACCGCGCGGAGTATGGGAGTCCGGAAGTGGATGCCACGAAGCCCGTTATCCGGTTGGCGGTCGTCGGGGCGGACGGCAAGAGTGTTCGAATCGTGGTGGATGGGCTTCAGGAAGGTCACATCCATGAGTTGCATCTGCCTGGGGTGCGTTCGACCCAAGGCAAGCCCTTGCTACACGCGGTGGGGTATTACACGATGAATCAAATTCCCAGCGGCACACGCTAGGTTTGGCCATGCGACCTGCTGCTCCCATGCAATACCGTATCGTGCTTACCGGCGGGCCCGGTGGTGGAAAGACCACGGCGGCGGATTTGTTTCGACGCGAAATCGGTGACCGAGTGGTGATCGTTCCTGAAACCGCGACGATTCTGTTTCAGGGTGGGTTTCCCCGATCTAAGGATCCCAAGGCGTTGAAATATGCGCAGACGGCCATTTACCAAGTGCAACGCCGTTTGGAGGACGTTCAGGCCGCCCTTTTTCCCGGTCGAACCCTGCTCTGCGATCGAGGCACAGTCGACGGAGCCGTCTATTGGCCAGGGCCTCCACAGGAATACTTCAGATCTGTCGGCTCATCTCTCGAGACAGAACTCGCGCGTTATGATGCGGTCATTTTCTTTGAGACGGCGGCGTTGGGCGGTGTATCCATAGAAGGGGGGAATCCGGTCCGCAATGAGACCATGGACGAGGCTGTTGATCTGGATACGCGGTTGCGGGCCATTTGGTCTAAGCACCCTCGCTTTATCCTGGTCCCGCACAATCCGTCGTTTTTTAAGAAGATCAGTTTTGGACTGGCAGCACTGGAAGGGCTCGTGGCCCAGTTGAATGGAAGTAAACCGACAAAGGCTGCCAGGACACCGGTTCGCCGTGGCGGGCGGAAACCGTAGCGTTCGTTGAGAAACGCGATCGAGCGCTAATTCTTCCGTTGTTTTGGCATTTCGTCGACAAAGCGGACTCGGACTTTCTGTTCCTGGCGCGGAGAGGGCCCCCTGGCGGGGGAAGAACGATTCGGCGAGACGGATTCCCGTCGAGTGCTGCTCCGCGAGCCGAGTACTGTGGCCACAATTCCTAGTGAGCCCCCGACGAGCACCAACAGAACACCGGCGATCACTTTGGCGGCGGGCGATTGAGAAAGAAACAAAACCAAGCCATCGATTACCAACACGGCATCGGCGCCAAGCAAGCTTGGCACCAACCATGGGTTCAATGCGGTTATTGAAGGGGCCAATTCAGACTCGCCATCGCGACCGTGCAAGAGCAAGTTGACCCCCCCATTCGGCGGGGCATCGGAACTGGATTCGATCGTCGGGGCGGGCTCGCTTTTCAGCAGGCTTCCCAGACCCCGACCCAGTGCTGGTTTCGACATAAGAAATTAAAGGTGCGCAGAGTCGACGCCTTGGGCCGACAGAGCAACGTCAAATTGTTTCTAATCCGCACCCGCGCATCCGCATCGCGGTATCGCAATCAGTGCTTTTCCAATTCCGTCATGAAGGGTTAGTTTCGCGGGATGCGATGGGTTTGGCTGTTTTGCTTTTGGGTTGGGAGTGCGTTTGCGGGTCCATTGGACGAATTTGTGGACGCCGCACGCCAGCGCCATGGGGAATCGGGTGCCGTTGCGGCGCGTTTTTTGGTGGATCATATGCCGCCCAAGGATCGTGAGGCCTTGTCGGCGTCATTCCTGATCGAGAATCTCGACCTAGCCTTTCGCGCTCGAAGCGAGTTTGAATGGGCCAAGAATGTTCCGGAAGCCCTGTTTCACAACGATGTCCTGCCCTATGCGGTTTTTGATGAAACTCGCG
>SXSK01000105.1 GCA_005793375.1 Verrucomicrobiales bacterium
GTGGTACTTCCAAGAGGAGCGAAGCGCGGCGGAGGTGGAGGCGGGAATCAAGGCGCGACATCGACGACGGAAGCTGGCGATGGAATCTAAGTTCCGTCGCGAAGCCAGCCGGAAGAAAATTATAACAATGTAGAATTAAGCCACGACGCATACTGGCGCAATTCTGTTACGGCACGAGTATTGGCATGCCGGAACGCTTCTAAAATCTTGGGCTCGGCCACTGCCGAGACGTCGCGCATTATGTCCTTCTCCAGGAAATCCGCCGTGCCGTCCGCAATGCTGATGGCGGTCTCCACGAAAGGCCGGGGCAGTTGGGATTCCAGATTGGCGCGCGCAGCGGCGAACAACTCTGGAGTGCGCTCCAGGATGCGCGTCATGAATCGCGTCCGATCCTTCAAAGGAGCGAAATCGCGTTTGATGTAGATGCTAACATCCAGAGCACCCGCATAGGTCATGGGGTTCACATACGGCGCCCGGATCTGATTCAGATACCAAAGGGATTTTGCGGCGTCGTGCCGGAGAAGTTGGATGTCATGGCGCCAGGGGGCGCTCAGCTTGGATTCGGGAAAATGTTTCAAGTGTTCGTGCATTTCCATCAGGCGCGCCGTTTGATTCTGAAGGGCGCTGGCGGAGTAATCCCCGAACTTGCCGTCATATCGGTGCAACCCAAGGGCCACGGCTTCGAGCGGGTTTGCGCCGAATTTCAGTTCCTGATATTGGGAGGAAAGCCGTTGGAAGGCAGCATCTGGAGATTTATGGGGTGCGGTTGCACACCCGGCTACCAGTGCGATCACTATCAGACTCGATAGAATTCGTTGCACGATGTGAAGTAAAGCGAAGTGGTGGGGAACGAAAAGCCGGAATAATCGGGATGGGGGCGCATCTCCGAGTTACCGGTGGCGCGGTGGCCCTCAACCGCTTTTGGGGGATTCGGGAGACGACCGATCTTCAAATGTCGGCAACTCGGAGATGCGCCCTCAGGACGGCTACTTCCTCCTTATGGGAATTGCCCGGGGGTTGTCAGTGCCACGATGGGTGGTTGCCTTGAGCGACGGATACCCTTAGCTTCCGAACTATGCCAAAGGCTGTGACTCACTCCGGCTCCAAGGCCGCACCGCAAAGCGTCGGGTGCGGCGAGGGACCCCTATGGAGTGGCATCGGAGCCCGGTGGCGTCAGTTGTCTGGAGATTTCTTTCGTTCCGGCTTCAGCTTTGAATGGCATGATTTCGAGGCGCGCCAAGACTTCGATTGGTCCAGGAGTTTTCATCCGGATAGCGTGGAGATCTGCCTTAACCTGAACGGAACTGGTGAGGTGAAACTGGATCGTTCCGCGGCCACATTCGGGCCGATGCAAGCAGGTTTTTATCGTCAGGCCAGTACACCACTCACCGCGACACGGTTCGCCGGGACGTCGCATCAATTCATCACCGTAGAGCTGAGGGAGGATTTTTTGGCACGGCATCTGGCCGGGCTGGAAGGGGATCTGCATCCGTTGATTCGTGCGGCGATTCAAGCGCGCAACAGGGAGTCGGGAGTCGGACTAACGGAGCCAATGAACGCGCGCCAACGGGAGTTGGTGGAGAGCCTGAGGCAACCACCGGTGTTGGCCAGTGCGCAAACGCTTTGGTTCCAGGCCAAAGCATTGGAATTGATGGGCGAGTTATTTTTTGCACCGGCCAGCGACGGCGAATTGTTCTGCCACCGCCAACAGCGCGTCGCTCGCGACCGTGTGGACGCTGTACTGGCAATCTTGCGGCGCAATCTGACATTAACGCCACCCCTCGAAACCATTGCGCGGGAAGTCGGTTGCAGTCCGTTTTATCTGAGCCGCACCTTCTCGAAGCAAACCGGTCAGACCATTCCACAGTATGTGCGTCAGCTCCGTCTGGAACTCGCGGCGGAATTGCTCAAGACGGGTCGGTACAACGTGACCGAAGTGGCGTTGGAGGTGGGCTACAACTCGCTCAGCCACTTCAGTCAGGCGTTTCATCAAACCTTCGGGTGCTGTCCCGGGCTGTATCCCATGGCCACTCCAACTCAGCGCGCCGCAGGGTCTTAGCCGAGTCGATGCCTTGGAGGAATAACCAGCGCGCAGCTACGCCCTTTTGGAGTGCGGACGCCCTCGGCCGCTTTAATCCCTCGCTCATTTTCCCGGCATCCCGAAAAGCGGTGGAGGGCCACCGCGCTCCAAAAATTCCGCCGAAAAAGTCTTTGTCAACTCAACTCCAGTTTTAAGGTTGAATGCCTTTGACCCATTATTCGTCGTTTAGCAACGTTCGTGCGACGTAAGACAGATCCATATATGAATCACCGTACTCTTGTTTCGTTTCTACTGGCGGGCGCCTTGTCGATCACGCTGGTCTCCCGTGCAGAGCCCGACTTGAGCAAACTGCCGCCTCCCTCTGACAAAAAGAGCCTGACCTTTGAGAAGGATATCAAGCCGATATTCGAAAAAAGCTGCTTCAAGTGTCATGGTGCTGAAAAGCAAAAGGGCAAGCTGCGCCTCGATTCTCTAGATGCCACGCTCAAAGGGGGGGAAAATGGCCCCAACGTGAAGGCTGGCGATAGCAAGAACAGTACGCTGGTGCACAGCATCGCGCGTTTAGTGGAGGACGAAGGCATGCCGCCGGAAGGCAAGGGAGATCCTTACACTAAGGAACAAGTGGGTCTCGTCCGCGCCTGGATTGATCAAGGCGCCAAATAGTTCTCGCCTCCCAGGGCTGCACGATTCGCAGTCTCCAGGCGTTCATGAGCCCGCGCGGGATCTCTTTCCCGGGCGAGCCATGCCTCTGTCGCACCTCCAATTGCCGACCCTGGCTTTCACCTTGATCGAGCTATTGGTCGTGATCGCCATCATCGCCATTCTTGCCTCGTTGGTTTTTCCAGCGCTGGCGGCTGCGCAGGCAAAGGCTCGACAGGGGGCTTGTCTAGGAAACTTGCGCCAACTGGGCGTTGCTTGGGGGCTCTATCTCGATGACCATTCGGATAGGTTTCCGGACCGACGCGATCTGAAAACCTCGTTGCCCGATGGTTGGAGACCGTGGGATGATTGGCCCAAATCGGATCCGAGATCCGGGTGGGCAGCGATGGTCTTGAGCAACTCGCTGTCCACGTTGGCGGTCTGGCGGTGTCCAGGCTTGATGCAGTCGCCCTTGCGTCGGCATCCCGCCGCATTTCAGCGGTTGGAGCCGGCCCATGCCAACACGGCCATTGGCTACTGGCACTGGCGCTTCGATCGGACGGAAGATCCAGTGCCGCTAGATAATTTTTGGGGGAAACGGGTCGAGCAGACCGTGGTGGATTTGCGAGCCGCGGAGAACCCTTTCATCGGCCAGCCGTCCGGTCCGGTGGACGTGGAATTGGTGGTGGATGCTTATGTGCCGAGCACAGCGCCCGGAGCCCTGCCGGAATATGTCGGTCGCTCCAGTCATTCGAAGCGGTTCAACCGATTGTTCCTCGACGGCCACGGTCAATCCATCTACGACCGACGCTTGGGCCGGTGACGTGTTGCGTGAATATCTCCATCATACTTCCAGCGTTTAACGAAGAGAAGCTCCTACCCGCAACCTTGGATGCCGTAATGCGCTCGCGCGAGGCGTTTCACCGGCGCGGTTGGAAGACGGAAGTCATTGTCTGTGACAATAACTCAAAGGATCGGACGGCGGCGCTCGCCGAAGCGGCGGGGGCGCGGGTGGTCTTCGAGCCGATCAACCAGATAGCCCGGGCGCGCAACACTGGCGCCTCGGTGGCGACCGGCATTTGGCTGCTGTTCATTGATGCCGATTCGCAGCCCAGCCCCGAGTTATTCGACGCGGTTGCCAGTCGCATTGAATCGGGTCGGGTGTTGGCTGGTGGAGCCCTGTTGAAACTCGACCAGAGCAATTTCTCGATCCGGATCCTGACCTCATTCTGGCATTTATGGAGTCGGCTGCTGAGATTGATGGCTGGGTCTTTCATCTACTGCGAGTCGGCGGCGTTTCGATCGATCGGAGGATTCAGTCACGAGTTGTTTGCGGGCGAAGAGTTGGAACTGTCGAACCGCCTGAAACGTTTGGCGCGTCAGCGGGGCCAACGGATTGATATCATCACTCGTCCGCGCCTGTTGACCTCAGCGCGCAAGGCCCACCTTTACACGCCGATGGAAGTCGGGCGGTTCATGGTTCGAGCGTTGTTCCGTCCGAAGCGCGTCCTTGGCAGTCGGGAATCTTGCTCCATCTGGTACGATGGACGGCGCTAACGAAATTTGGAGCGCGGTGGCCCTCCACCGCTTTTGGGGGAGGTACTGGGTAAATTAGGAGCGTGAACGAAAGCGGCAGAGGACTGCACGCACTCCAAAAGCAGTGGTCTTGCGACTCAGATTGTCGCAAGACCTTTGCTTGCAGAAACGAGTGGGCTACGTGGAGACTGGACAACGTCGTCGGCGGGCGAAACCCGTCGACACCACATCGCGAGGCACTCGGCCCGACGAATCATGCTTGGATCTCTTGTGGCACTGGTGGTCCTGGTCGGGCTTTTGCTATGGAAGCCGCGCCCGGCGACCCCAGCGGCCACGGGCAAATCCTTGTTGGTGTATTGCGCCGCAGGCCTCAAAGCGCCTGTCGAAGCAGCCGCGCGCGCTTACGAAACCCGGTACGGAGTGCCTGTGCAGTTGCAATTCGGTGGTTCCGGGGCGCTGGTGAGCAATCTGAAGGTAGCAAGAAGCGGAGATTTGTTCATTGCCGCCGACGATTCATTTCTTCACATCGCCAAGTCTCATCAATTGGTGGCCGAGGTTCTCCCGCTGGCGCGTTTGGTTCCGGTACTTGTCATCCGGAAGGATCACGTTCCCAAACCGCGGGCGTTGGTCGATTTGGAAAGCGGCAATTTCACGGTTGCCATGGCGAACCCGGAGTCTGCAGCCATCGGTAAGGTTTGCAAAGAATTGCTGATCAAAGCCGGTCATTGGACTCGGATCCAACCTCATATCAAGGTATTCAAACCCACCGTCAATGACATCGCCAGCGATGTGAAACTAGGCACCGTCGATGTCGGTCTGGTATGGGATGCCACAGCCAATCAGTATCCCGAACTGGAAGCCATCCCGGTGACCGAGTTCCAGAACGCCAGTTCCACCGTATCGGTGGCGGTGCTCTCATTTTGTGAGCAGCCAGCGGCGGCGCTGCGCTTCGCCCGATTCCTGGCTGCACGCGACCAGGGGTTAACCAAATTCACCCAGGCGGGATTCAATTCGGTTCACGGCGACGTTTGGGCTGAACAACCGCAGGTCGTGTTGTATAGCGGCGGCGTGAACCGGGTTGCGATCGAGGAAACGGTGCGTGCCTTTGAACAACGCGAAGGAGTTTCCGTAGCCCGCATCTACAATGGCTGCGGCATACTGACCGCGCAGATTCGTTCGGGTCAAAGACCCGACGCCTACTTGGCCTGCGATGTGTCGTTCATGCGAAATGTTTCCGAGCATTTCTCTCCTGCCACCAATCTTTCGGAGACGCGGATAGTGATCCTGGTGAAGAACGGGAACCCGAGAGGAATCCGCGATTTGGCGGGATTGGGGGCGGCTGGGTTGCAGGTCGGCTTGGCCCATGAACAACAAAGTGCGCTGGGTGCCATGACCGCGCGATTGCTTCGCGCCCAGGGGTTATTCGAACGAGTGCAGCCGAATGTGAAGGTTCAGACTCCGACGGCCGATTTGTTGGTGAACCAAATTCGAACTGGCTCCCTCGATGCGGTGGTTGTGTTTGAGGCCAACACCACGGCGGTACGGGAGCAACTGGATGTGGTGACGCTTTCGGAGCCAGACGCGCGCGCCGTTCAACCCTTTGCGATAGGAAAAAACTCAGACCATGTGCATTTGATGGATCGTTTGTTGGAAGCGCTTCAGACGGCCACCTCCAGACAGCGTTTCGAACAATCCGGATTCCTCTGGCGTGGAGCCAGTCCACAGCCATGAGTCGCGATCCGATGGAGACTGTTGCGGGTGCCTCAATCGAATCCACGGCGAGGCGCTCGCGCCAATCCGACACCCGTTTCTATGTGTGTCTGGGAATCTTGGGAGGGAGTTATCTGCT
The DNA here is from genome assembly GCA_005793375.1 of Verrucomicrobiales bacterium. Classification (GTDB taxonomy): domain Bacteria; phylum Verrucomicrobiota; class Verrucomicrobiia; order Limisphaerales; family UBA9464; genus SXSK01. Next base: position 6,066 of record SXSK01000105.1, read on the forward strand.
GTTGCTGGTGGCCACCCTGGTGGCGGATTTATTTTACACCTCGCCCGGGCACCTCTGGCGCGCATTGCAGAGTTCCGAGATCCGGTATGCGATTCGTCTGAGTCTCATCAGCTGCACGCTGACCACGTTGCTGTCCCTTTGGGTCGCGGTGCCGATCGGGTACCTGATGGCTCGCGTGCGCTTTCCGGGGCAGCGGCTCGTGGATGCGATCTTTGACATTCCGATTGTGCTGCCGCCGTTGGTGATTGGGTTGAGCTTGTTGATCCTGTTTCAAACGGCGCCAGGCCAGGCGTTGCAGCGAGTATTTCCGGTGACGTACGCCATTCCGAGCGTCGTGCTGGCGCAATTCATGGTGGCGTGCGCATTCGCCGTCCGGACTATGCGCGCGACGTTCGATCAGATCAGTCCGCGTCATGAGCAGGTGGCGCTGACGTTGGGCTGCACTCGCAGCCAGGCGTTCTGGATGGTGGTGTTGCCGGAGGCTCGCCGGGGAGTCTTAACGGCTGCGACACTGGCTTGGGCTCGCGCCTTGGGCGAGTTCGGCCCTATCCTGGTCTTCTCAGGAGCGACGCGCCTGCGCACTGAGGTGTTGTCCACCACCGTGTTCCTGGAACTGAGCGTGGGTAATCTCGAGGCGGCGGTGGCGGTCTCGTTGCTCATGGTGGCCGCGGCCGTGGTCGTGTTGTTATTGATCCGCACCAAGGGCTCGGAATCGTCCTTTAACCGCCCTGTCTGACCGACATGATCTCCGTCGAACAACTTTGTGTTCAGGTGGGCGGCTTTGCCCTGCGCGATATCTCAATTTCCGTTCCGACGGGTTCTTACGCGGTGTTGATGGGGAGGACCGGCAGCGGGAAAACGACCTTGTTGGAAGCCATTTGCGGGCTGAGGCGCGTTTTGTCGGGTCGTGTGGTGTTGAACGGCATTGATGTCACGACGCTGCCGCCGGCCGCTCGTGACGTTGGGTTTGTGCCGCAGGACGGGGCATTGTTCCAGCATCTCACGGTCCGTCGGCACTTGGAGTTTGCGCTGGAGGTTCGACGGTGGTCGCGCGATCGGATGGCGCGACGGGTCGAAGAATTGGCGGGTTGGCTGGGGCTTGGACCGCTGATGGACCGACTGCCGCAAGGGCTGAGTGGTGGGGAAACCCAGCGGGTGGCCCTGGGACGTGCCCTCTCTTTTCAACCGCGTTTCCTTTGCCTTGATGAACCCTTGAGTGCCCTCGACGATGCCAGCCGTGCTGAGATCTGTGCCGTGCTGGAAACTGTCTGCGAGCATAGCGGCGTGACGGTCTTACACATAACCCACAATTTGGCGGAAGCCGACCGGTTGGCGGATAACCTGTTGACCCTGAAGAATGGACACATCGAATCCATCGACTCCCAAACCTGAGATCCGCTCCGATTTACCTGAGCTCACTCCTGCGGAACTGGCAACTTACAGTTGGCAATTGCCGGTGGCAGGCTTTGGCGAGCTAGGCCAGCGGCGGTTGAAGGGAGCGACGGTTTTGATCTCCCGCATTGGTGGATTGGGAGGTGTCGTGGCGCAGCAATTGGCGGCCGCCGGGATTGGACGCCTAGTCCTGGCGCATGGTGGAGATCTCAGGCCAGATGACCTCAATCGCCAGCTTCTCATGAAGCATGCGGGAATTGGGCGTCCCCGTATGGATGCCGCCGTGGAATCGTTGCGGGCTTTTAATCCGCGTCTCGATATCGTCGCGGTGCCCTTCAACGTCACGGAAACCAATGCCCGGGAGTTGGTGGCACAGGCGGACGTGGTGGTGGACTGCGCCCCGCTTTTCTCCGAGCGCTACCTGCTCAATCGGGAATCGGTCGCTCAACGCAAGCCCATGGTGGAGTGCGCGGTTTATGAATTGGAGTTTCACCTGACGGTTTTTGTTCCGGGCGAAACCCCCTGTCTCCGCTGTCTTTATCCCGATCCCTCAACGACTTGGACACGGCGCTTTCCCGTCTTTGGTGCCGTGTCTGGCACGGCCGGAGCCTTGGCTGCCATGGAAACCATCAAACTCATCGCAGGATTCGGCCATCCCCTGAAGAGTCGGCTGCTCTCCTGGGACCTGCGGAGTCATCGTGCAACGACTGTGCGAATTCAGCGACTTGCGGGTTGTCCAGATTGCTGCGGTGTTTAGACTGAGGATGACCTTGAAACCAGCGTTGCCCACTCGGTCAAAGAAGCCGTCGGTCACAGTTACCGTTTGGTTCCTGACGGCAATCATCGCGCTCGCCTGTCGTTATTCAGTGCGCGACACAGGCTTTGTCGATTTAGGGGCTGACCCATTTCGGGTCGTGTTGACCCATTCCGGTTCCGAAACTGTCGGGGAGGAATTGGTGACACTCTACCGGCGTGTGGCCATCGATGCGCTGGCGGATAGCAACGTGGAGTTTGGTGCGGAGCGTCAGACGGCACCGAACGCGGGGCCTACCCTGTTATTGACGGATGGCTCGGGGCGGCATCTGGATTTGGCGAGAGCCGCAGGAATCCCGATAGAGCGCTCCGCGATTCAAGCGATGTTGAGGGCTGCAGTGGAGTCTCCACGGCGCGCAGAAATTTTGCGAGAAACCCTGCGTGCGTATGCGGTGGTGATCGTGATCGAAGGATCCGATGCCGCCGACAACCTCCGAGTCCACAACGCCGTAAATTCCTCCAGTGCGACCATTGAGCGCCTCCTGCCCTCGATGCCAAAGCCAGTCGATGTACCCCCGAAACGGATTGCCATCCCCATCGCCGAACAACTGACCGAACGTGTGTTGATCTGGGGTTTGGGATTCGATCCACAGCCTTCCAACGAAGCGCGTCTGGCCATCGTGTACGGACGGGGTCGGCGATTGGGGTCGGTCCTGGAAGGGGCCTTGATTACACGCACCGCCCTGCAGGATCGACTGGCCATGATTGGACAAGATTGTGAATGCGATCTGGATCGGGCGTGGCTTAAGGGACCGGTTTTACCTGGGCGTTGGGATCGCGAGTTGCAGGACATTGCAGCCCGTACGTTGGGATTCGATCCGGAGAATCCCTTGGTCCGGACTGAAGTGAGCCGGATTGTACTTCGCGGCGAGGGCGATCGAACGCGTCAACGCAAACCGACGTCGGTCTTGGGTCTTGGCTATTCCGAAGACTCTGTCGATTCCGGTACGTCGGCAATGGATGGCGCTGAGGACACTGCGGCTCCGAGTGCCCGCCCGCCCGAATCCGCTAACGCATCAAGGGTTGCGGCCATGTCCGAAATGCGGAGTGACACGGAGGCAAAACCGAAATCGGCTGGAACACGCGCCTTGTGGATTTCAGCGGGTGGCGCCCTGATGGTGAGCGTTATCGCTGGGATCTGGGTGGTTCGCCAAAGCGCCAGTCGCCAATAGCCAGTAGCCACCTTGTCCCATGCCCCTGTTGTCGCTCATCCTGAAGGAACTCCGGTATCACTGGGTAAATGCCCTGCTGGCCACGGGCGGTCTGGCGGTGGCAGTGGCCCTGCTCACGGTGGTTCGGATGACAACCAGTGCTGCCGAGCGAGAGACCCGACGGGTAATGAGGGATCTTGGATTTAATCTGCGGATCATTCCGCGAGACACCGATATGGATTCGTTTTGGGCGAATGGTTTTTCGGATAAATCGATGTCCGCAGACCTGGTGAAGACGTTGGCGGCGCAGCATGGAGTCTTCGTGGCGTTTAATCATCTGACCCCAGCGCTCGAACAGAACCTTAAGGTGAGGAATCACACGGCTCGTTTGACGGGCATTGGGCCCTCGGTGATTGGCCCTGGGGAGAAAAAGCAGCCGATGGGATTTATCATCGTGAAAGGCAGCGTGTTTTTGGGTTCGGCCGCTGCCGACTGGCTGGGTGCCAAAGCCAAATTCGAGGTGGTTTTGCAGGGGAAATCCTTTCGAGTGGAACGTGTGCTGGCGGAATCCGGCACCGAAGAAGACATCCGGATTTACACGTCTTTGGAGGATGCTCAGATCTTGCTTGGGTTGCCGGGCCGCATCAATGAGATCAAGGCGATTGATTGTTTATGCCTGACCGCCGACCAGGATCCACTGAGCCAATTGCGAAAAGTCCTTGAGCAAGCACTTCCTGAGGCGCGTGTGTTGCAACTGAGCGCCATGTCCAATGCCCGGGCTCAGCAGCGACAGATGTCCGAACGCTTCGCTGGGTTTGCCGTGCCAGCGACCTTGCTAGGCGGGGCGTTGTGGGTTGTCGTGTTGACCACCTTGAATGTGAGGGAGCGTCGCTCCGAGATAGGACTATGGAGGGCTTTGGGTCGCGGTTCGGGCGCGTTGGCCGCACTGTTTCTCGGAAAGATGATGACCTTGGGCGTCATCGGCGCCGTGCTAGGGTACGCTCTGGGCACGGGTGTCGGGTTGCACTATGGACCTCAAATTTTCCAGGTAACCGCCAAGTCCATTACCCCCGATGTTCAGTTCCTGGCCTGGATGGCATTGCTGACCCCGATTTTTGCCGGGTTGGCGGCATTCTTCCCGGCGATGCTGGCGGTCGCTCAGGATCCGGCGGACAGCTTGCGAACTGATTGACCATGCTCTCCGGCGACCACATCACGCGTGTCTTTCGCGGTCCCACCGGCGAGGTCACCGGTTTGCACGACGTGTCGTTGAGCGTGGACCGCGGTGAATTTGTGGTCGTGCACGGGTCCAGTGGTTCTGGCAAGAGCACGCTGCTGTTGACTCTCGGTGGCATGTTGCGGCCGACGTCCGGCCGGGTGTTGCTTCGGGGACAAGATCTCTATGCTGCCGGGCCGACAATCCGCGCGGCTATTCGCGCGCAATCCATCGGATTCGTCTTCCAGCTTTTCCATCTCGTACCCTACCTCAATGTTGCCGAAAACGTCGTCGCCGGTTTACCCGGTAGAAAACGGGCGGATGTCCACCGAGAGGTGCTTCCATTGCTGGAACGGTTGGGGCTGGAGCATCGGGCTAACCACTATCCCGGCACGCTGAGTGCAGGAGAACGTCAACGCACGGCTCTTGCGCGCGCACTGATCAAACAGCCGGAAGTCATCCTCGCCGATGAACCCACTGGAAATCTGGATGTCGAAAATGCCGGTATCGTCGTCCGATATCTGACGTCTTATCAGCAGCGCGGTGGCGCCGTGGTGATGGTCACGCATGGCAAGGATGCAGCCGCCTTTGCTACCCGAACCCTTCGAATTGAACGCGGCCAGTTGCAGGCCATAATGACTGCCGACGCCAAGCACTTATGATTGACCCAACTCCCTTCCGCCGCTGCCTCCGGCTGCTGTTCGTCGCGACCAGTCTTTCGTTCTCACTCGGGGCATCGGACTGGCCCACGTATCGCGGGGACTACGCCCGGACGGGTGTGACTGTTGATCCGTTGCCTGACAAACTGGCCGAAGCCTGGGTTTGGAAATCTCCAAACTCGCCACAGCCGGCGTGGCAGGGCGAAGCGAAATGGGATGGGTACAACAAGGTGTTCGACATGAAGCCGCGGCAGATTTTTGACCGGGCTTTTCATGCAGTCATTGCCGACGGGCACGTTTACTTTGGTTCGTCAGCAGACGACAAGGTGTACTGCCTCGATGCCCAATCCGGGCGAGAACGCTGGTCGTTTTTCACGGAAGGCCCGGTGCGCCTCGCTCCGACGATTGCGGATGGCCGTTTGTACGTTGGTTCGGATGACGGCTGCGTTTACTGCCTTGAGAGCAAGACAGGAGTGGTCGTGTGGCGAACGAGAGCGACCCCGAAGGATCGTCGGATTCCGGGAAACGGTCGGTTGATTTCGAACTGGCCGGTGCGCACATCGATCGTGGTTCAGGATGGGTTGGCAATCACAAGTGCCGGCATGTTTCCTTCAGAAGGCGTCCATTTGATTGCACTCGACGCGAAGACCGGCAAAGAGCGTTGGCGCCAAATCCAAACCGATCTTCCTGCACAGGGTTACCTCCTGGCGTCGAAATCGCGTTTGTACGTCCCGGCGGGTCGTAACAACCCCGCCGTCTGCGATATTGCCGATGGCAAGCGACTTCGGGTCGTCGAGGGCTCCGGCGGGACATATGCCCTTCTCACAGGCGATATGTTGGTGTTCGGGCCCGGAAAGACCGGTCAGTTGGGTGCCGTCGAGGAAGGTCAGACGGATCAACTCGCCTCGTTCCAGGGCCATCACATGATCGTTACAGCGACGCGGTCCTATCTGCATTCCGACACCGAATTGAGCGCCTTGGATCGTGCTCGCTACCTGGAAATAGCGCGTCAGCGAAGGACACTGTCTGCGCAGCAATCAGCGATTGCAAAGCAACTCAAGAAGCTGGGAGAGAAACCAGAGAACGAGGTGGCACGCTTGAAACTGAAGGCGGAATTGACCGCGCTTGGGACGAAGATCGACTCCGCCACGCAGGCGATGGAAACCAGCCTGGTGTGGAAGGTGCCCTGTCGATGGCCGGATTCATTGGTTCTGGCGGGTGAAACGGTGGTAGCCGGCGGTGATGGAGGCGTGGTCGGATTTCAGGCCCGCGATGGCTCCATTGCCTGGCAACTCCCCGTGAGTGGGCATGCCTACGGAATCGCCGCAGTCAGCGGTTCTCTTTACATCAGCACGGATAGTGGATCCATTCATTGCCTGCGGGCGGCTCCCACACGGGCCGATGCCGACAAGAATCCTTAAATTTCAGCCCGCACTTGCATTATCATGAACTGGATTGCTCGAACTCTTCACCCGCTGTGGATCCTCGGTGTACTCCACACGACAGCGGTTTTCGGCCAAGCGGAAACGGGCCTCATAGCACACTGGCGCTTCGCCCCTGAACATCAATTGGGCAACAAGGTGAAACCCCTGTTTGGTGGTCCAGACGTCACCTTCGACGGTCCGGTGCGGTTCACCAAAGATCCATTGCCACCGCGGGTGGAACTTCCAGGCCAGAATGAGTCTCTACGTGTTGCTGAAGATTTGTCCAAAGCCCTGCTGCCAGTACGCGATATGTCTGCCGAAGCCTGGGTTCGTGTCGATCGTCCCATGCGATGGGGAGGCATTTTGACCGTGATTCAAGACAATGGTGAGTTCGAACGCGGCTGGGTATTGGGATTTGTGAACTCGAATTTCAGCTTTGGATTGGCGTCGGAAACCGCCAGGAAACTCACCTATACCACCGCGGCGGCGCCCTTCGAAACCAACCGCTGGTTCCATGTCATCGGTACCTACGACGGCACCAACCAGTTGCTCTACGTTAATGGCGAAATCGCGGGACAGTCCCGAGAACAAGCCGGCAACTTGCTCTACCCTCCGAAAGCACCGGTGGTGATCGGGGCCTACCAGGATGACGACGAGCATCATCGACTCGTGGGCGCCATTCATGAAGTCCGGCTGTATCGCCGCGCCTTGGCTCCCGATGAAATCAAGACACGCTACGAAAAACGGCGCGGTGATTTTCCGGAGCCCGCTCCCACTCCCAAGCGGCTCGAGCTCGCCTACGGACCTTTCGTCGATTGGCGAGATCGATCCTCGGCAGTCGTCACCTGGGAGACCGACGAACCGATGCCCACTCGACTTGAATTGGAGGCGCCGCTCGGGGCGAAACGAGTCTTGGGCAGTGGTATGGTTTCGAAACGGCACGAGGTGAGGATGACCGATTTGCGGCCGAATCTGGAACACGGATATCGGATTGTAGGACCCAGCACCGATGGTGTCGGGCTTCAGTCGAGACGGTATGTGTTTGATTCCAGTTTCTACTATGAACCCGTGATCGCTCCCGGTGCGGAAACAGCTCGCACGATGTCGTCAACGTTTGAGATCGCTCAATGCATCCTGAAACAGACCGGGGTTCGAGACGGTTATTGTCTTGTGCTGGGAGCTACCGACGGAGGTCTAGCGGTGGAATTGGTTCGTCAAAGCCGCCTGGATGTTGTCGTCATTGATTCCGATGCGACGCGAGTCGCTGCAGCACGGAAAACACTGGATCAAGCCGGCATCTACGGAGTTCGTGCTAGCGTGCACCTCGCGGAGAACGCGGAATTGCCTTACGGCGATCTCGTCGCGAATCTGATCGTCTCTGAATCCGCGCTCGTTTCGGGAGCACCTCCCCCGTTTGGTGCGTCCGAGGTGTCGCGTCTGCTGCGTCCGGTCGGGGGTTCATTGGTCATGGGTTCATCGAATGCCGGCGCGAGGAGCCAGCGCGCCAAGTGGGTGACGTGGCTGAAGGCGGGCAAACTTGAGTCGGCCACTTTCTCCGATCGCGACGGGTTGTGGATTCACTTGGAGCGTGGACGCCTTGAGGGTGCCGGTGAATGGAGCCATCAATATGGCAGCACGGATAATACCTCGTGCAGCCAGGACGACTTGGTGCAGGGCGAGTTGCAGGTGGCGTGGTGGGGAGATCCCGGACCCCGCCCGATGCCCGATCGTGGCAATCGCAATCCGGCCCCTCTCAGTGTCAACGGGCGTTTATTCGTTCAAGGAAACCGGATCTTATTCGGATTGGATGCCTACAATGGCGCGATTTTGTGGAGCTTAAGCGCTCCAGAAGTGCGCCGTGCCAATGTCACTCGCGATTGCAGCAACATGGCGGCTGCCGGTAATCGCCTCTATGTCGCCCATGGACGGTATTGTCTGGGGATCGATGGACAGACTGGGGAACGCCGTCACCGATTCGAGGTTGTGGAAAATACGTCGCCGGGTGCCTTCGAATGGGGCTTTGTGGCAGCGTCCAACGAATGGCTTATCGGTTCGCGACAGAAAAAGGATGCCCATTATCTGGGTGACGACGGTGAATGGTACGAGGACTACAGCCCCGAACAGATCAGCCGCGTGACCAGTGATCGCCTGTTCTCTTTGGATCCTGAATCAGGCGCCGTTCGCTGGACGTATCGCGGTGGTGTCATTCTCAACTCCACGATCACCATCGCCGATGGCATGGTCCTATTTCTCGAAAGCCGTAATCCCGAGGCGATGGCGGCGCCTTCAAACCGGCTATCGCATGAGCAATTGACGGATCAGTATTTGGTGGCACTCGATCTGCGCACCGGGAAACAACTTTGGGACAAGGGACATGATCTGAGCGCGTGCCAATTCATGACATATCTGGTATACAGCCAGAACACGGCAATCATTACGGGCACCGACAAGGACAAAAAGTACCATACGTTTGCCTTCAGCGCGCCCGCCCCGAATCGTCCGGGTGGCGACGACTTGGAAAGTGCCATTCCCGGACGCCTGTTGTGGTCGGATGTCCACAAGGAGGACAAAGGTCATCACAGTGGTCACCTTCAGCACCCGCTCGTCGTGGGCACTGCGTTCTATTCGGACCAACGCTCCTTCGATCTCACCACCGGCAAATTGCTGAGAACGGATTTGCCCGAACGACGCGGCTGCGGTGTCATGTCGGCCGCTAAAAACTCGATTTTCTTTCGACACTATTTCCATGGAATGTGGGATCTGACCACGAACAAGCGCAGTCAATTCGAGGGCATCCGGACTGGGTGTTGGCTCGGGTTGATCCCAGCCGGAGGCATGTTGTTGGCGCCGGAAAGCAGTGCGGGTTGTTCCTGCACACACGCCATTCAGACCTCCGTCGGTTATGTGCCCAAATCCCTGGTCAAACGGTAGCCCTTGTCGATTTCCTCATTTCCCTGAGCTGGATTTCGATGTTTGCTCTGAGTTATGACACGCCAGCATGTGTTGGATCTGTACTTCATGGATGCGCGCTGCAAGTTGATTGAGCTTGCGGCGTTTCTTGATCGAGTGGATCGCGGAAGCGGCGACACCGATTTCCGTTTTGACGCCTTCAAACAGGCGATGAAACACCTGGCCGACGGTGAGCCGCATCGAGCGGAAAGTGTGCTGGTTTCGTTGAGTGATCCCACCCTGGAGCCTATTCCCCAAGCACCAGGCAAAGGCGCGGTTGGGGCTTGGCCTGGAATGCCGACGCCAACCACTGGCCAAGGCCAACAATGAACACTTTTGGAGTGCGGCAGGAACAGCCGCTTTTGCTCAGGCCAACCGTGGGGTAAGTGCTCGTGAAAGCGCCTGCAGCCCGCGTTCCAGGGACACTAGTGGCCGATTAGCTCTGAAGCTCGCTGCGTCGTTTCCAGAGATCCTGTGGCTTGTAAATACCCTCGGGCGTGATGATTCCCGTGATCAATCCAGGAGGAGTGACGTCGAAGGCAGGATTGCGAGCCTGGCTGGTAGGATTGGCGACTCGCACATAGGTTCGACGATGCCCCACTTTACCGGTGGGAATTTTGGCGCCGGGTTCACAGGCAATCCCCCACGCTCCCAACACTTCGTCTCCACTTCGTTCTTCAATGGGAATGTCGGTGCCGCGTTTGAGTTTCCAATCGATCGTCGACAGCGGGATAGCCACGTAAAATGGAATCTTATGGCAGGCGGCTAGCACCGCCTTGGTGTAGGTCCCGATCTTGTTGGTCACCTCACCGGTCCGCCCTAAAACCCGATCCGCACCTACCAGGACCAAATCCACTTCGCCACGTTGCATCAGGTGGCCGGCGGCATTGTCAGCGATGATCTCGTGCGAAACCCCCTGCTGCGCCAATTCCCAGGCCATGAGAGTCGCCCCTTGAGATCGAGGGCGTGTTTCGTCGCAAAACACATGGATCTGACGACCTGCCGCATGCGCTGCATAAATCGGCGCCGTTGCGGAGCCCACATCCACGAAGGCGAGCCACCCTGCATTACAATGGGTTAAAATGCGCATCCCACTCTTAATGAGTTTCAACCCGTGACGCCCCAAGGCTTGGCAATCGGAGACATCGTTATTGGCAAAGGTCTCCGCCGCCAACAACGACAATTCTTGTTGGGCGGCAACTGTCATGCCAGCTTTCATCGCCGCCCGAACATCATTCATCGCGTTGATGGGATCCACCGCAGTGGGGCGAGCGCCAGCGAGTGTGGCCACTACCTCATCCACATAATGATGAAATTGAGCCCGATCCGTTCCCTCGAAGGCGCGCACCGCTTGGGCCAGGCCATAGGCGGCCGTGGCCCCAATGGCACCCGCCCCACGCACGACCATGTCTCGGATTGCCTGCGCGGTTTCGCGATAATCCCTGGTGCTGACGACTTCAAAGGCATGGGGAAGAAGTCGCTGTTCAATCAATTGAACCGAATTATTGGCTGCATCGAAGGAGACAGTACGAAACGGACGCTTCCGACCACGAATGGCAACGTTCATGCGCGCAACTGTAGGGACAAAGCCGTCACTGGGCGAGAGTTGGATTGGCTGGATTGGAGCATTTATTGTCGCTTGGGCACTGGTTCACTAAGAGCCCGTCTGAAAACAGAGCCCATCCGATTTTTCAGAGAGTCTCGAAGCACCGGTACGTCGGTGAGACCAAAAGGCGACTTCGACCATCCGCCGCGCTCCACACTTGCCCGCAGTGAGGCGAGGTCCTAGCGTGCGCCCTTCTTGGATATGCACATTCTCGTTTGCGACCCGATCTCGAAACAAGGCATCAAACTTTTTCAGGCCCGTCCTGAGTTTAAGGTCACCGTTTTAGAAAAACGCCTGTCGGAAGCCGAACTGCTCTCAGTTGTGGCCGATGTCGACGCCATGGTCGTGCGGTCCGAAACCAAGATCACACGCAAGATCCTTGAGGCTGCCACCCAATTGAAGGTGGTCGGCCGCGCCGGTGTTGGCGTCGACAACGTCGATGTTGAAGCCTCAACCCAACGCGGGGTGGTGGTCATGAATACTCCTGGCGGCAATACCGTCACCACCGCGGAGCTGAGTTTCTTCATGTTGGGTGCCCTTGCCCGCAAGATTCCAGCCGCTCACGGCACCATGGTGGCCGGAAAATGGGACCGAAAGGCGTTTCAAGGGAGTGAAGTCTGGGGCAAGTCACTTGGCGTCCTGGGCATGGGACGCATCGGCAGCGAAGTCGCCAAACGTGCGCTCGCCTTTGGCATGCGCGTGGTCGCCTACGACCCGTACCTCACAGAAGCCCGCGCCCGCGCTCTCGGTGTGGAGTTGGTTACCGACACCGACGCCCTGTATCGGGAATCCGACTTCATCACCGTCCACATGCCAGTCACGCCGGAAACCCGAGGCATGATCAATTCTGAGAGCATTTCCCGGATGAAACCTGGGGTGCGTATCGTGAACTGTGCCCGGGGCGAGATCATTAATGAGGACGACCTCATCGTGGCGCTGGAATCGGGTCGGGTGGCGGGCGCTGCCCTGGATGTTTTCTGCACGGAACCGCTGCCTGCGGACCACCGCTTTCGATCGCTGCCCAATGTCATTCTCACCCCACACTTGGGCGCTTCCACCGAAGAAGCCCAGGAAAAGTGTGGCGTCGAAGTGGCCGAGATTCTTACGGCGTTCCTTCTGACCGGTGAAGTCCGCAATGCGGTCAACCTCCCGGGTGTCGACGCCAAGACTTACGAATTGGTTCGGCCCTACATTTATTTGGGCGAAAAGATGGGCAAGTTGTTGGGTCAATTGGCCGTTGCTGGCACGGACCGCATTCATATCACATTCGGTGGCAAAGCGAAGGACCTGCCGGCGACCGATCCGGTCACCCGCGCGGTACTGACTGGATTCTTAGGCCACCATGGGCCGCAGGCGGTGAACAATATCAACGTCCGTAGCATCGCCCAGGCACAGGGCTTGACGGTCGAAGAAAAGAAATCGGACGAACCGGTCACCTTCAATGAGTGGCTCCACGTGCAGTTGTTCAAAGGCAATGAGAAGTTGACGTCTGCTGGCGGTACCTTTTTCGGTTCGCCCAACAACCCCCGGATCGTCCGACTCCACAGCACCCCGGTCGAGATACCTGTCAGTGGTGTTCTGCTTTTGCTCACCAATACAGATCGCCCGGGAATCGTTGGTTTCCTCGGCTCTGTCCTGGCCAAACACAAGGTTAACATCGCCAATATGAGTCTTGGACGCGATATCGCCGGCGGCAAAGCCTTGACGGTTCTAAACCTCGACAGTATCCCGAGTGCCGAATGCCTCGCGGAACTCCAACTCGATCCCGACGTTACGGATGTCAACGTGGTCACCTTGTAAAACGCTGTCGCGAGGTTGGGGCGAAATCGCGGCGCTGGCACTGGGACGCAGGCTGGTTTCAAGCTTGCACTGGGAGTGATTCTGAGGCAGTCCCACCGGATCGCCAAAGGGAGTCACGACCCTTTGCCGTGGATCCATGAGCGCGCCCGCTGCAAAACTCACTTGGTTGGAGCCAGAAGCTCTCCCGAAAGGGCTGGATTCGTTGGCGCATGGAATGGCGGGCCTCTGGCATCGGAATCCCTTCCGCCGCCGGCGCCTTCTTCACGACGCCGAATCTGCGGATTGCCTCGCGCCCGATTTCAAAGATCTTCGGGATCACGACCTGCGAACACGACTCCACGAGTATCGAGACCAGTTCCGTCGGTGCGGACCTAACGCCAACGCCAATCTGCTGCCAGCCGTCGCGGCACTGCGTGAAGCGTCGGATCGGAAACTTGGCTTGCGCCCGTTTCGTGTGCAACTCATGGGCGCCCTGGCCCTGCATCGCGGATTCCTTGTCGAAATGGCCACTGGCGAAGGCAAGACCCTGACGGCAGGTCTCGCTGCTATCCTTGCCGGGTGGACCCGATTGCCCACCCATGTGGTCACCGTCAATGACTATCTGGTCGAACGCGATGTCGCTTGGCTGCGTCCTCTCTACGAATTTGCCGGCGTGCGACCCGGAACGGTCACCGGGGCCATGCTTCCTCCAGATCGCCGGCGCGGTTACGATGCCGACGTTACCTACACAACCAGCAAAGAATTGCTCGCGGATTTCCTGCGCGATCGCATCACGCTCGGGACCGTCCACCAACCCGTGCGCCGTCTGATCCGACAACTGCTGACTCCGCGGATGGTGATGATGGAGAATGATCGCCTCGTATTGCGCGGTCTGCATACGGCCATAGTGGACGAGGCGGACAGCGTCCTCATCGACGAGGCGGTGACGCCGTTGATCATCAGTGTTCCGCGCAAAAACGAATCCTTGCGCATTGCTGCTTTGGAGGCCGATTCCCTTGCAGCCGAATTGCAGCTCGATGTCGATTACAGGAGGGACACTCGCCACCGTGAAGTGGAATTGACACCCACCGGCGAAGATCGGGTTGCCGAGCGTTGTAAGAATCGGAGCGGCCTGTGGCGGGGGCGGGATCGCCGCAATGAATTGTTGCGGCAGGCGTTAACCGCCCGCGAATTTTTTTTGCGAGGTAAACAATACGTGATCGACAACGGGAAGGTGGTGATTGTTGACGAATTCACCGGACGCCCGATGCCTCAACGCAGCTGGCGCCAGGGATTGCACCAAGCGGTTGAAGCCAAGGAGGGCGTCGATCTTACCGACCCCACCGACACGATTTCTCGTCAGAGCTTCCAACGGTTCTTTCGCTGCTTCCACCGATTGAGCGGCATGACGGGTACCGCCAAGGAGGCTGCCAGTGAGTTTTGGCACATCTATCGATTGCCAGTTGTCCGCGTCCCAACCAACAAACCCTGCATCCGAAAACAGTTGCCCAGCGGCTACTTTTCGCGCGAGGAGGACAAGTGGAATGCCATCGTGGAATCCATTCGCGAAATTCATGCCACCGGACGTCCCATTCTCGTGGGCACTAGAAGTGTCTCGTCCAGCGAGATGCTCGCGCATCGCCTCGAGAAAGCCGGCCTGGACGCCCGCGTGTTGAATGCGACCCGCCTGGCGGAGGAAGCCGGCATCGTGGCTCTCGCCGGGGAACATGGGCGCATCACCATCGCCACCAAC
>SXSK01000011.1 GCA_005793375.1 Verrucomicrobiales bacterium
CCGTTTGTTGCTCGTGCTCGGGTAGCGTAATAGGCTCGGACATGCCGGCAGTTAAATAAAGTCAGCGCCTTTTGTCCAGTTTTATACCGCCTTTTGTTTCACCTGCCTCCTTAAAGTCGAAATCTTGAAACTGCCCTGGCCAATCTCAGTGACACGCCGGCCAATAGTGAGGCACAGGCAACTCAACTTGGTTCCTGGCAAAAGGCGCTGCCAGCATCGGTTCAAAAGACGGCAAACCTGCCGAGCTTGGCGGGTCGGCTGAGCGCCGCCCAATTAAGCGGACTCGAGCACTACTTGCAGATCCGTTACAATATCAACCCTCCGGCCCGCTAACACTGACTTAGACTTATGAAGCCATTGCTGAAACGTCTGTTTGCTGCGGCCGCACTCTGGCTCCCATTTGGAAGCCTCCCCACGGCTTCGGCCCAATCTGCCTGGCTCCCCGCAGAGGGCCGCTTGGAGATAACACCGCGCTACGTCTACCAAAGCTTTGATGAGTTCTGGATTCGTAGAGATCAACGGATGAAACTTCCGGACGATGTGGAGCAACACACGGGCACGATCTCCGCTGAATACGGTATCAATCAAAGTTGGGCGCTGGATGCCACCGTCGGTTACACCCGCGTCGAAACCGCCGCATTTGGCGCTAGCACCAAAGACGACGGCCTAGCCGACAGCCGCTTCGGAGTTCGCTATCGTGCCCTGGATGAACGCGCTCATGCGTCTGCCTGGATGCCGACCATCACGCTGCGCGCCGGCGCGATCGTTGCTGGGACTTACGACGAAGGACAACCGTTCTCAGCGGGAGATGGCGCGCATGGCGGTGAATTTTCTGTCCTGCTCGGGAAAGCATTTGGCGACACCGGATTTGGTCTTTACGGCGAGGCGGGTTATCGATTGCGGGAGAATCCAGTTCCCGACGATTTCTTTGGCTCTATCGGCGTCTATAAAACACTGGGTTCATTTACCGTGAACGCCGGTTACCGCCATATTCAAAGCCTGAGTGGCGTCAATATCATGGACCCAGGTTTCACCTTCCCCACATTGAAGGAAATCAACCAATTATTTGAAGCTGGTCTGGGGTACCAGGATAAAGGCGGCCGATTCTATCAAGTGTTTGGCGCCTTCCCTATGTACGGTCGCAATACGGGGGACAAAATCATTCTCGGCGTCTCAGCGACTTTTGGTTTCTGAGTGTACCGCCTGAGAACTGACTTGGATCCTTCTCAACCCGCGGCTCCGGAGAGTTCCTGTGCCGCGGTTCTTTTTTGTTGCCGACGGCGATGCCACCATTCGAGTATCAATGTCACGCCAATGGCTCCGTATTCGAGGAAACGCACCCAGTTGGGGTGGTCATAAGGTCCGGCCAAGTCCAGGCCCAGGTTCATTGATGTCGCATAACTGAGCGACACCGCCCCGATGGCAACCCATGCCGTAACGCTCGGTGCCATCGCCGCAAAGGGGACGACCCAGAGCAGATACCAAGGGTTGACCACAGCAGACGTCGCCAAAACGACCCCAAAGACCCAGTCCAGACGTGCCGCAACCGGAAGCGACTCGCGCCAAATCAACCACCATCGACCTAAAATAACGATAGCGACCAACAGGGGGAGTGCCCTCGCCCAAGGGCCTGGCAACACCCGACCCAACAATCCAACGATCGACGAATTGAATTCCCAGTCACTCAAAAACGCCTGAAGCCCGGCTCTATCAACGGATCCCCCTTGACTCCAAAACGGGGCGTAAAATCCCGCAACCACCAGCGACAAGACCATCCAAGACCGCCACCGCTTGAGATCTCCTAGCAAGAATGGAATCGCGGGCAAAACCGCAATCTTGGACGCCAGGGCAAGGCCGAGAAAGGCGCTGCTCACCATCGCACGGCCGCCTCGAGCGAGAAACCATGCGATCACCAAGGGTAGAATCGCCATCACCTCCGCATGCGCTTGAAGACACGTCTCGAAAATCACCAACGGGCACCAACCGTAAACCACGGCAACCCGTCCACCGGCCTGTCGCCAGAGGGTCCACATCACGGCAAGGTCCGCACTCACCACCAGGAGCTTCCAAGGCCAGAGTTGACCAGCCTCTAAGCCAGCCGCTACCCCAAACCACAGCTGCAATCCCGGGCCATAAATGGTCGGGATCTGTGGATGATTGATCGCATCCAAAACCCCTTTCAGCTGTTCGGGCACCGTTGGATCAGCAAAGAATGATAGCGGGGTCCGATCATAGGGATTGCCCGTCGTGATGAGACGCCATCCGTCCCATAGGTATCGTGCCACGTCGTCTTCCATCAACGGCACGCCGAAACTAGCGACCAACCGGAATCCCACTGCCCAGACGAGCAACGGCATCCAGGGGCACGCCCGATTTCCACGCGTCATTAAATTCACCAACCCCCAGCCGATCCAAGCCGTCAACAGCGCGCCACCCGAGAGCCACAAGGGTGAAGGGCCAGGATGATGTGAAAACCAAGCCAACCCCCCCCAGCAAACCAGACATAGGGCCCCACTCACGGGGAATGCCCAAGCACCCAGGCTGAAACCACCACTTGCCGGCACGCTCATATCGGTGTGCGAACGTCGCAAAAGTTTCAGTGAGCGGTCATCGGGGCGACAGTGCCGTGTTCGGCGCAAAAATCCCCGCTTTTTCGCACCATTGCAGCGTCTTCATTCTTTACGTAATGTTTCAGCGGGCGAAGGATGGTCGAAGACTCTCTAGTGGCGGGGGTCATGGGCAATCTTCTGGCGACATAGAATTCGCAACCGCATTTGGGCGTGGCTAAAACAAGCAAACAAATCGTGCGGCGACACGGCTTATACCCCAGGTTGGTAGTGTTTGCCCTGCTGCTCATCAGTCTGGCCATGGGGGTCTCCTCCATCATCGCGTTCCGTCATCGGAGGGCCGAGCTTGAGAAGGAACTCCAGGCTGAACTCCTCGCGATTGTCAATTCTGCTGCTCCCTCCATCGACGGCACCCGCTTGAATTCCATTCAACCGCCAGCGAAAGGTACCGACTTCAAGCCAACATCTGATTTCATAGAACTCCGTGATTTCCTCCTTCGAGTTAAGGCGGGCAACGGCATGACGAAGTTGAACAGCAGCCCGCTTTACATCATGCGTTTGCTCTCAACGAACACGCTGGAGTTCGTGGTCATGACCGATGTGGATCCCAAGACTGGCAAATATTTTGTCGGCAACGAATACCCTATCGAGAAACACCTTCAAGAAGTTATCAAAGGCAAGGCGGCCTCGCGCGGGCTGTATTCCGATAGCGATGGCATTTGGATCTCAGCAGCAGCCCCCATTTATGACTCCGAAACCAATGTCGTGGCCATCCTGCAGGCCGATCGCCCCGCTGATTTCCTTTCCGCGCGATCCCGCGACATTGCCAAATCGCTGCTCCTCGGCGCCGCCATGAGCGGGGTAGTCGCCGCCGTGTTCGCCCTGGTGTTTGCCCGCGGAATGACGGGTCCCATTGTCCAACTTGTGGACGCAGCCCAATCCTTTGGCCAGGGTCAGTTCGACCGCCGTGTCGATGCCAATCGTCCCGACGAAATTGGCGACTTACAGCGCAGCTTTAACCTCATGGCCGATCAGTTGCTTGCCTATAGGGACAGCATCGAACGTCAGAAGCAGGAGTTGATTGAGCTCTACAAGGAAGCCCAGGCCGCCAGCAAAGCCAAGAGCGAATTCCTCGCCACCATGAGCCATGAAATCCGGACGCCCATGAACGGCATCCTGGGCTTTATTGGTCTTCTCCTGGAAACAGAGTTGGACGCCGAACAGCGATCCCACGCAGAACTTGTCCAACAAAGCGCCAGCAGTCTCCTCACCATCATCAATGATATTCTCGATCTCTCCAGAATTGAGGCCGGACGAATCCATTTAGAAAAGACCCCGTTCGATGTGCGCAGTCTGACTGAAGGCGTCGTCGAACTCTTAGCCGTCACCGCACGCCAAAAGGGAGTCGAGCTCATCCTATGGGTGGATGAAAACCTGCCACCTTCCTTGATCGGCGATCCAACCCGCGTTCGACAGATCATTTTCAATCTCGCCGGCAATGCGGTGAAATTCACCGATCATGGGGATGTGGTCATCCGTGTCAAAGTTGACGAAATGCTTGCCAACGGGGACATACGGTTGCGATTTGACGTCCGGGATTCCGGAATCGGCATTTCGCCAGCCTCGCGCGCAAAGTTGTTTCAGCCCTTCACCCAAGCCGATAGTTCTACCACCCGGAAGTACGGCGGAACCGGCCTGGGATTGGTCATCAGCAAACGGCTGGTCGATCTGATGGAGGGCCAGATCGACTGCGAAAGCGAACCCAACCGCGGTTCGCTCTTTTGGTTCACAGCCGTCTTTCAGCCTGGCACGGCGTTTCCGGCAGCACCCCCGTTGCAATCATTGGACCATCGCCGCATCCTCGTCGTGGACGATAGTGAAACCAATCGGCATCTCCTGCTGCAGCAATTGAAGCACTGGGACGTGGCGGTAGAGGCGGTGGCCAGTGCCGAAGCCGCGCTCCTAACCCTGCGGGCCGCGTCCGGTAGCGGACACCCGTTCGACTTAGCCATCCTGGATCTCCAGATGCCGGTGATGGACGGACTGGAACTCGCCAGCCACATCTCCCACGATTCAATCCTCCGCTACACTCGGATGGTGATGTTGTCGTCCAGTCACGAGCGCCCCCCCGAAAAGATCGTACGCGAAGCCGGCCTCCATTCGTTCATGCTCAAGCCGGTGAAGCGATCCCAGCTCCATCAGAGTCTGGTCGAGGCGTTCGCCGCCTCGCTCCCCGGTGAGCCAGAGCGTCCTGCCGCCCCAACGGTCCCCGGTAAGCCCCCCCCCCGAGCCACCCATCCCACCCCACCCCCCAAATCCCCGGATGCGGCCGCGCCGAGTATTCCTGCCGCCACGCTCCGTATCCTACTCGCCGAGGACAACGTTACCAACCGTCTATTGGCGGTAAAGCTGCTGGATCGCTTGGGGTACAAAACCGACATCGCAGCCAATGGCGTCGAAGTGATCACCGCAGTCAACACTAAGACCTACGATGTCATCCTCATGGATTGCCTGATGCCTGAGATGGACGGCTACGAGGCCACCCGACAAGTGCGCGAGCTCGAGCGCAAGGGCGCGCCGCGCGTCCGCATCATTGCCATGACCGCCAATGCCATGCGTGAGGACCGCGACCGCTGCCTCTTGTGCGGCATGGATGATTATCTCGCTAAGCCGGTCCGGCGCGAAGAGCTCGCCAATGCCTTGGACCGTTCACGGGAATTGATTGCCGCAGCGGCAGCCGCTCCACCTGGCTCCAGCAGCCCTCGCGACGCCGCTCAGCCAGTACCCGTCGTTCTCGCCTGAAGCCTTCCTCAGCGTGGTGCCAACTTCCATCCCTCATCGCTGCGCCATTCTAGCACTACAGCGACAGTTCACTTAAAGTTTGGAAGATGAAGGGGAAAAGCGCCGTTCTTGGCGCGACGGCTGGAAAGCTGTCGATCGCACCCGACGACATTTTTAGCTTGCGCGGAACTGGCCCGCCCGTTAATCTGCG
>SXSK01000012.1 GCA_005793375.1 Verrucomicrobiales bacterium
CAGCGCTGCACGGCGGTGAAGCGCATTCTGGTTCAGGAAGGCATCGCCCCAGAGTTCACGCGCCGCTTGGTGGAACGAACCAAAGAATACGTGTGCGGCAATCCGCTGGATGAGGCGACCAAGGTGGGCACCGTGATCGATGAAGCCTCGGCGATCTACCTGGAAACCGTCGTGAAGGAAGCTGTCGATGCGGGTGCCAAGGTCTTGATTGGGGGCGAACGCCGAGGTGCCTTGCTCCAACCCACGGTCATCAGCGATGTCCCGCGGAATTGTCGCATGGTCGTTTGCGAAAGCTTCGGTCCACTCGCGCCCATTATGACTGTGAAAGATCTCGATGATTCGCTTGCATTGGCCAATGCCACCGCCTACGGACTCAGCTCCGGTGTGGTCACCACCAATCTCAATAGCGCATTGAAAGCCATTCGGACGTTGCGTTGCGGGACGGTCAATATCAACGAGGTGCCTGGATTTCGTGTCGAGAATTCGCCGTTTGGTGGCATCAAAGACAGCGGGTTGGGTGTGAAGGAAGGCGTGATTGAAGCGATAAAAGGCTACAGCTACGTGAAGACCTTCAGCCTGCCTTGGTGATTGAATGGGCGGTCGGCGAAGGGTGCCGAACTCAGTCCCTGGCTTTGGAATCCATGATCAGCGTGACTGGGCCGTGATTGGTGGATTGGACACGCATGTGGGCGCCGAAAATGCCGGTGGCAACCGGGTGTCCCAGCGCCGAGGATAAGGCGTCCCGAAACGCCTCATATCGGGGGATCGCAATCTCCGGTTTGGACGCGCGATGCCAACTCGGCCGGGTTCCCTTGCGCGTGCTGGCGTGCAGGGTGAACTGGCTCACAAGAAGGAGTTCGCCCCGCACATCTAGTAGCGAGCGGTTCATGACCCCCTCGGCATCTTCGAAGATCCGTAAGTTGACGATCTTCTGAGTGAGCCATTCGATATCCTCGGGCCCGTCGGCATCTTCCACGCTGACAAGTATCAGGAGGCCCCGGTCGATTCGGCCGACGACGATATGCTCAACCTCGACCGCGGCTTCGGAGACTCGTTGAAGGACGACACGCATAAATGGAACTGGGAGAGAGAACCCATGATGGAGGGTTCAGAGGCTTTACTCGGCGATGATCACCTCAATACCGCGCTGCCGGAATTGGGTGACGAGATCCGCTGGAGCAGCGGCATCCGTGACGATGGTGTCAATCGTATCCAGATCGCAAAGCATGGAAAGCGATTGCCTGCCGAACTTGGAGTGATCCAGGCAGAAGATCACCTTTTTGGCGGCACTGATCATGGCCCGTTGAATTTCGATCAGCAGTCCATGTGAGTTGCTGACACCTTCCATGGAAATGCCACCCGAACTCATGATAGCAACGTCTGCTCGGATCTTCGAGAAGGCTTCGACCGCCAAGGGCCCGACCAAAACACCCAGACGCGGATATATCACCCCACCCGAAACCACGACTTCAATTCGATTGGTTGCCGAGTAGAGATTCGCGACGGGAAGTGAGTTGGTGATGATTTGAGGGCTCTTGGGTTCGAGGAATTTGGCCACATGAAACGTGGTGGTCCCGGCGTCGATAATCACCGTCTGGTTCGGCTGAATCAGGTCGGCGCACGCCCGCCCAATGGCATCTTTCTCGCCCAATTGGTGGGTGTCCCGGGCGCTGAAGGTAAACTCGTCCGACTTGGGATTCGCCACGCGCGCCCCCCCATGGGTCCGGCGCAGGACTCCGAGGGCTTCCATCAATGTCAGATCCCGCCGAACTGTGGAAACCGAGGCATCCACTTGTTCGGATAATTCGTCGAGCGACGCAAATTCCGTCTTGAGCAGATACTCTTCGATGCGCTTTTGCCGTTCCTCTGCCTGCATGGTCTGGAGTGAGGTTTGGTAGATATTGGTAGTTTTTGCAAGAACTTGTTTGACATTCTTTCAGAAACGAGCGAGATAAGGGGAATCATGTTGGTTGCGAATTCCACGCCGCCTCACCGTGCTGTTGTCGAACATCTTGTCCGACAGGCGGTTTACTCACGGTTGGGCAAGCCGTTGCCACACGCCGCCGGTGCGCCGAATCCGCTGGTCGTAAACATCAGTGCTCGCCATTGCCATTTGACGCAGGACGCGGTTGAAGCCTTGTTTGGCAAAGGGCATAAGTTGCAGGTGCACAAATGGTTGTACCAGGAAGGGCAGTTTGCGGCCAAGGAGACGGTGACCTTAATTGGGCCGCGAAGCCGTGTGATATCGAATCTCCGGATCTTGGGTCCCTGCCGGACACTCAACCAAGTGGAACTGTCTTACACCGATGGCATTGCGCTGGGCTTCGATCTGCCACTGCGAAGTTCAGGAGATATTAAGGGAACGCTGAGTTGCATGTTGATGGGTCCGGCGGGCTTTTTCGAAATGGAGCAGGGCGTGATTCGAGCCAAGCGCCACGTGCACATGAGTGCGACGGACACCAAGTACTATGGTGTGAAGGCTGGTGACCATATGAAGCTGAAGATCGGCGGACCGTCCGGCATTGTTCTGGAGAATATGCTCGTGCGTGAAGACCCGAGCTTCAAACTTGAAGTTCACATCGACACGGACGAAGGCAATGCCTGCAATCTCCTGCCCTCGACGCCTTGTGCGTTATTGAAGTGACCCACTGATTTATCTGACCAATCCATCTCAATTCTCAATTTACTGCGGTGACGGTGAGTATCGGCCGCGCGAAACCAGACAACATTTTTAACCAGTAAAGGAAACCAAGAATCCTATGAGCAGCGAAGCACTCGGAATGATTGAAACCAAGGGCTACACCGGCAGCATCGAAGCAACCGATGCCATGGCCAAGGCCGCCAATGTGACCATCTCCCGCACCATCGCCATTGGCGGTGGGTTGATTACGGTGATCTGCCGCGGCGACGTCGCCAGCGTCAAGGCGGCGATCGACGCCGGAGCCAAAGCGTGCAGCCGGGTGGGCGAACTCGTGGCCAGCCACGTGATCGCGCGTCCTCACGATGATCTTTGTCGCGGATTCCTGGGCGACGCGGCCCCTGTGGCCAAGAAATAGTGTGAAACGATTCCCTGGCTGAATTCTTTGATACTTCAAAAAACTTCCATTCAATTTTTATGGCTAATCAAGCAATTGGGATGATCGAAACGAAGGGCCTCTGTGCCCTGTTTGAAGCGACGGACGCCGCGCTGAAAGCGGCCAACGTGAGCTTTACCGGTTGGGAAAAGATCGGGTCGGGTTATGTCACTGGCTTCTTCCGTGGCGATGTCGCCAGCGTGAAAGCGGCTGTGGATGCCGGGGCTGCGGCGGCCGCCCAAGTCGGCTCTGTCGTCAGCGTCCAGGTGATCCCGCGACCCCACGAAGGACTGGCTGGCCTGGGCAAGTGGCTGGTTCAGTAGCCCGTTGAGAACCAACTCACCGCCACCTCGCCCTGCAACGCCATGAAAGTACTCGTCGCCAATATCGGCTCGACGTCTCTGAAATGGCGTTTGTTTGATTTCACCAATGATGGGGAGCGCTTGGTTCACAAGGGTGGATTTGAGCGTGTGACGGATTACACTAAGGCGATCGAGGATTGTGTGACTCAGCTCAGGGATGCTGGGGCAATCCAGAGCGAACGCGACTTGGCCGCGGTCGCGTTCAAGACCGTGATCGCCAAGGGTGTCACCGGTTGCGTGCGTTTGGATGCTGAGGTGTTGGCGGCCATGGAGGCTTACAACGGTCTGGCCCCGGCGCACAATCCTCCCTACATTACGGGCATTCGCTCGTTTCGAGAGCGAGTCCCAGGTGTGCCACTCATTGGGCTCTTTGAGACGGCCTTCTATCAATACGCACCCGAGGCCATGATGCGATATGGCGTACCGGATGCGTGGCATGACATCGGGGTCCGGCGCTGGGGGTTCCATGGAGCCAGCCACAAGTACATTGCGGAACGTAGTGCACAGTTGTTGGGACGAGACGATGTGGCTCAGCGTGCTCAGAACCTTTATCGTGATGGGGGTGCTACGACAGTCCAGGGAGGATCCTTTCGAGTCATTTCCTGTCACCTTGGCGGCAGCTCCAGCATTACGGGAATTCTCAATGGCGTGGCGATTGGCAATAGCTTGGGAATGAGTCCGCAATCCGGGTTGCCTCACAACAACCGGGTGGGCGACCTGGATGCCGAGGCGCTTCCCTATGCCGTCAAAACCTTGGGGCTCACGCTGGAAGAGGCGCAACGACAATTGTCGAAAGAGGGTGGCCTGAAGGGGCTCAGCGGCGGAGTCTCGAATGATGTGCGTGATCTGCAAGAAGCCGCCCAAAAGGGAAACCCCAAAGCTCGCTTGGCCATCGACGTTTTGGTGAGTGAAGCGCGCCGTTGGATTGGTAACTATTTGGTGCAGTTAAATGGAGTCGACGCGTTGGTGTTCACCGCCGGCATCGGCGAAAATCGCCCTGAGATCCGGGCGGGAATTTGTGCGCAGTTAGACCAGCTTGGAATTGAATTGGACTCGCAGATCAATGCCGCAACTAGAGCCACCGAAGCGGTGATCAGTTCGGATCGATCGAGAGTAAAGGTGTTGGTAATCCCCACGAATGAGGAATTGGTCGTGGCGCGGGAAGCCCGAAGGTTGCTGGGAGCTTCCACTTGATTTTTGCAGTGGTTTGGAATCCGGAAACATAATCAAAACCTGTATTTTTATATATGGCTCAACAAGCAATTGGACTGATTGAAACACGAGGCCTCGTGGCGCTCGTCGAAGCCACCGATGCGATGCTGAAGGCGGCAAATGTCGAACTCGCTGGTCCCATGACCCAGGTCGGCAATGCCCTCGTCACCGCAGTTGTCGTGGGTGATGTCGCTGCCGTCAAAGCCGCAACCGATGCAGGCGCCCAGGCGGTAAAGGCGATCAAAGGCGAAATCGTCAGCGTTCATGTTATCGCGCGTCCTCACAGTGATGTGGATGCGGTTTTGCCCAAGAAGAAGTAGTCCAGTCTGGAAGACGGGATCTTGTCGCCGAGTGGTTTGCCTTGGAAATCGCGGTGCCCACTCGGAAACCCGATCCCCAACGCCAACGAACGTATGTTTCTCGCCCGGGTAGAAGGATCGGTGGTCTCCACCAAGAAGGATCCGAGCATGAACGGCCGCAAGCTGCTCCTGCTCCGCCCTCAATTGGTGGATGAAAAGGATCCGACCAAGTTCCGTGCGGGTTCGAACACCATCATTGCGGTGGACAGTCTCGGTGCGGGGGTGGGGGAGTTAGTGATGTTCTGCCAGGGAAGCAGTGCCCGCCTCGCCGGCGGTATGCGCGAAGCTCCCGTTGATGCGGTGATCATCGGGATCGTCGACTCAGTGGATGTCCTCGGTAAACAGGTTTATAGCGCGAGATCCTGATTGATACCGCGCGGTCTCCGGTGGGCTGGGAATTGTTCCCGGTGCTGTAATTCGGAGAGGGAATTTTTGGAACTTTCGGTGATTAAATTATGAGCGCCGTCAACGAAACGTTGATTCGTGACATCGTGAGTGAAGTGTTGGGACGTCTTGGGACCCCCGCAGCTTCCAAACCGGCTGCAATCGCTGCGGCTCCTGCTCCGGTGCCCACCTCCGGCAATTGCGGTTGCGGAGGTGCCTCTTCACGCGCCAATGGAAGCGGTTTTCGAGGCCGATTCGGTGTCTTCCAGGATGCTGCTGAGGCTTGTCTCGCCGCTCACGAATCCTTCCTTCAGCTCCAGCAAAAAGGTGTCGCTGCCCGCCGCAAGATCGAAGAGATCGTCAAGACTCTCGCTGAAAAGAATGCCGCCGAGTGGGGGCGCATTGAGCTCGAGGAGACCAAGATCGGGCGTCTCGACCACAAGATAGAGAAGCTCCAAATCATTAAGCTCGTCCCCGGTGTCGATTGGATCCGGCCGGACGCGCGCAGTGGAGATCACGGCATCACGCTCGAAGAATATACCCCCTTCGGCGTGATCGGGGCCGTGACGCCCAGCACCCATTCCATCCCTACCTTAAGCGGGAACATCGTGAATATCTGTGCTGCGGGCAATGCGGTGGTCTTTAACCCGCATCCCAGCGCCGCGCGTTGTGCCGCGACCGCCGTCCGCGTCTATAATGAGGCGATTTATCGGGAGACGGGAATCGAGAACATCGCAACCATCATTGAGAAGCCCTCGATGGAAAGCTTTGCCGCAATGTGCCAGCATGAGGCGGTGCGTCTATTGTTGGTGACCGGTGGTCCTGGCGTAGTGAAGGCGGCGATGCAGACGGGTAAGCGCGCCGTTTGCGCCGGCCCGGGCAATCCGCCGGTCTACGTCGATGACACGGCGTGCATGAAGCGCGCCGCCCGCGCGATCATCCAAGGCGCCAGTTACGACAATAACCTCTTGTGTATCGGCGAAAAGGAAGTGTTCGCGTTGGAGAACATCGCCGACAAGTTGATGTCCGAGATGGAACGGAATGGCGCGGTGAAATTGACGTCCTCTCAGTTGGAAGCGCTCACGAAGGCCGCGTTTACGTTCAAGGAAGGGCAGGGGGGCGGCTGCGCACACGCCTCCGTGAACAAGGATTTCATTGGCAAAGATCCATCGGTTCTGGCTCAAGCGGCTGGCATTGCGTTGCCTCCAGGTACCCAGTTGTTATTTGCAGAGACCGGTGCTGATCACCCATTTGTTGAGGAGGAGCAGATGATGCCTTTCCTCCCGATTGTTCGCGTAAAGAGTCTCGAAGAAGGTATTCGCCGGTCACTGGACGCCGAGCATGGATACAAGCACACCAGCATCATTCACTCGCACGATGTGGAGGCAATGACCGCCATGGGGCGTGCTTTGGACACAACCTTGTTCATCAAGAATGGGCCGTGCATGGCTGGATTGGGACTGGGTGGCGAGGGTTATCTGAGTTTTTCCATTGCCACACCGACCGGTGAGGGTGTGAGCAATCCTAGGACGTTCACTCGTGTCCGCCGTTGTGTGATGGTGGACAACCTCCGGATTTACTAATCGCTACGACTCATGCTCCTAGCCCGCGTCGAAGGGAACATCACGGCGACCCGAAAGCATCCCAGCTACGAGGGATGGCGCTTGGTGGTGTGTCAGCCGATCAATCAAGCGGGCGACCCCGAAGGGGTCCCGCAGATTGCCATCGATTCGCATGGGGCTGGAATGCATCAGCGTGTGGTGATTTCGTCGGATGGCTCCGCCGCCCGGAAAGCGGTTGGGGACGAACGCAGCCCGGTACGGTGGCTGGTACTGGGAGTGGTGGACGAGAAGGAACCAGGAGTGCCGGTATGAAGCTGGGTACCGTCGTTGGCCGGGTCACATTGAGTCGCGCACTGCCGGAGTTGCACGGAGCTCGTTGGCTGATTGTGTCGCCGTTTACTCGCGATCACTATCGACGGGGAGCCGATGGACCTGTGGCCATGGGTACCGAGCCTAGTCTGGTGATTTACGATAATTTGGGTGGCGGTGTGGGGGATACGGTGGGTTATGTGGAGGGCCGCGAAGCGGCCCAGCCGTTCCCTTTGCCACCGCCTATTGATGCCATCAACGCGGCGTTGGTGGATTACATTTTTTACAATCCATTTAAGAAATGAGCACTGTCTATACGGCGAAGGATATCGAAGAAATCATCGCCCGCGGGGGCGATCCGGTTGCGGAGAGTCACCAGGGAATTCTCACGCCTTCGGCGCGTGATGCCCTTCGGGATTATTCCAATCGCAAGCCTTCAAGTGCGCCGACGGCCGCATCTGGCGTCACGACGGCCCCCGGTGCATTGACACCGCCAACCAAAGCGCTGAATTCCAAGTCGCCCAAGGCGGAACTAGAGGCCTTCTTTAATTCGCCCTACTGCCATGCTCTCAAGGAGCAATTGTGCGACATCGGCCGCCGGCTCTGGGGTCGCGCCTATGTGGATGGTAACGGCGGCAACATCGCCATCAAGGTCGGCGAGGATATCGCGCTATGCACTCCCACACTGGTGAGCAAAGGCTTCATGAAGCCCGCGGATATGTGCCTCGTGGATTTCGAAGGCAATCAACTGGCCGGCGTCAAACGGCGCACCAGCGAAATCCTGATGCATTTGGAGATTATGAAGCGGCAACCGAAGGCGGTTGCGACCTGCCATTGCCATCCTCCGTACAGCACTGGTTTTGCTGTGGCCGGTTTGGTGCCGCCCACCTGTATGATACCCGAGTACGAGGTGTTCGCGTCCGTCGCTGTTGCCCCGTATCGCACGCCGGGCACCCCGGAGATGGGTAAACTCGTCGCGGATTTGGTCGATAAGCACAACACCATTTTGATGGCCAACCACGGAGTGGTGAGCTGGAGCCACAACAATGTCGAGGACGCCTACTTCAAGATGGAGATCTTGGAAGCCTACTGCCGGACGATTCTAGTCACGGCGCAATTAGGCGTTCCTCCGAAAACCATGTCGCCCGGTCAACTCCAGGATCTTCTCAAAATCAAACAGAGCCTGGGCATCCCCGATCCTCGCCATGGACTGAAGGAGTGCGAGTTGTGCGACAACGATGAATGGCGCCCGGGTGTGACCTGCGCCACGTCAGCGCAGGAGACGGTTTCAACGGCGTCGGATCCCGATACGGAAGCCGCGGTTCAGGCGATTACGAACCAAATCTTGGCCCAGCTTGGCAAGTGATGGATCGGGTAAGTCGGCGGCGCAGGCGCGCCTTTTGAATTCTTGAGTGAACAGAAGATCGAGAGTCGAATTGAGTTATGAAAGTGACGATCATTGGCGGTGGCGGTCGAGTGGGTTCGTGTGCGGCGTTCGCGCTCCAGTGCGGCGGCTTGGTGTCCGAACTGCAGCTGATTGACGCCAACCTCGAGACCGCCCAAGGCGAAGCGTTGGACCTCCTTCATGGTAGTGCATTTTGTGGCGATCAGAAGATCTACGCAGGCGATTACGCACGAGCGGCCGACAGCGATATTTTCCTCATCACCGCAGGCCTGCGCCGCAAGCCAGATGAATCCCGGTTGGATCTCATCAATCGCAACGTGGCGCTTTTTGTCGGGATCCTGGATAGCATCCGTTCGGCGGGGTTCCGCAAGGATGCCCAGGTGTTTGTCGTTTCGAATCCCGTCGATATTCTGACGCAGCTTGCCGTCGAGCGGTTGGGCTTGCGATGGCAGCAGGTTTATGGGTTGGGGACGATGCTGGATACCTCGCGGTTCAGCTCGTTCATCGCTGACGAACTCAAGCTGGCTCCGACCCAAGTGAAGGCGTTGATCCTCGGTGAACATGGAGACTCCATGCTGCCGGTTTGGTCCAGTGCGTCCGTGAATGGGTTGCCGCTCACAGGCCTGCCCGAGTGCACGCCGTCATTCCAGAACGCCGTGTTCGAGAGAACCAAGGGCAGCGGCGCCGAAGTGATCAAGAAAAAGGGCGGCGCGGGATGGGCGGTAGGCGTGGCCATCCGCGATGTCATTCACGCCGTGTTGCTGAATAGGCGTTGTCTCCTGCCAGTTTCCTCGCTGGTACAGGGCGCCTATGATGTCCGGGATATCTGCCTTAGTGTGCCCAGCGTGGTGGGGCGGGAGGGCGTCATTAAACATGTGGAGATCAAACTTTGGCCCAAGGAGCTCATGGCCTTGCAGGCATCGGCACGTGCACTCAAGGATACGCTCGCTAAGGTGAAAGCCTAACTAAACCAGCCAAACCCACCCCGGATGAAGTCACTCGACGCCAAACTCGCCGACGTCAAAAAGAATAGTAACTCGCGCGCCTTCATCATTGCCGACGCCAAAGATGCCGACATGGCTTTTGGTGTTCGCGCGCCCGGGCCGCGAGGTTACCTTTCCAATCGCGGCGCCCGCCCGGCTCAGTTTTCCCCCGAAGTGTGGAATCGCGCTGAGTTTGGCTACCGCAATCTGCCCGAATTTCTCGACATCATTCGTGAAGTGACGCATCAGGGCTTGATCGATATCATGTTGATGTCGGCCTACGTGAATGAGGTCCTGACCATTCGCGAGGGATTGTTCCAGAATTCCGCTGTGACCCCTGCGGCACGCGCCAATGACACGACGGACGTTTGGGCGGTGCGCCATGGCTGCTACACTCGCGAGCCCTCCCAACCTTTTCGAAGCGCGAGTATTGACCATATACAGTGCGGCGAGATCGAGTGCGAACGCGATGGTAGTGGACAGTTTACAGGAGCCAATCTCGGACTCTATTCCATCACGTACGTCAATGAGCTCGATCAGGACCGCGAGGCGTTGCTCTGGTACAAAGCCTTTCGTGAAGAAGCCGAAAGCAAACAGTTTCGGCATTTCCTGGAGATCTTTGATCCCAATGTCGACAGTGGGATTCCGCCCGAAAAACTTGGCGAGTTCATCAACGATAATATCCTGCGCACGTTGGCGGGTGTGCCAGAAGCCGGGCGACCCGTATTCTTAAAGATCGTGTACCACGGTCCCAAGGCCATGGAGGAATTGGCACAGTACGATCCTAATCTGGTGGTTGGGATTTTGGGCGGCAGCGCGGGTACCACTTACGACGCCTTCCGATTGATCCATGACGCGCAGAAGTACGGTGCGCGCGTGGCCCTGTTCGGCCGCAAGATCAATAATGCGGAACATCAACTGGCGTTCATCGAGTTTCTTCGACTCATCACCGACGGAAAAGTGACTCCTCACGAAGCGGTTCGTGCGTACCATGGAGTGCTCCAAGCAAAGGGCATCCGGCCTCACTGCACACTCGATGCGGACCTTCAGTTGACCGATCAAACAATGAGCTACGACGGCAGCGCGACCCGTCGATCCACGGTCGAGGTGACGAACAATCCGTTGGCCAAGTCGGCAGTTCCGGCGGCTCCGGATGTAAGCACGAGTGTGACACTGTCAACGGCTGCTCGCCCCACGGAATCTCCGAGCTCGAGCGTCGCATCGATTGAAGTGCCGTGGCCGGTTCGCGCGGATGGACGTCCTGACTTTGACAAGATGAGCTCCGTTCAGCGGCGCGCCTACGATGAAGCGCGGTTAAAGCGAATTTTCGGATGAAAACCTTCTTGAACTGGTTCGTTGGTTTATCGCTCCTGGCGGCACTGTGGTCCCACGGTGCCGATGGGTCCGCGTTGCTCGATATCGAACGGAAAGTGACTCACGGCTACGCGACCAACAACGGCGTGCGCATTCATTATGCGCGGCTCGGCCAGGGACCGTTGGTGGTGATGATTCATGGCTTTCCGGATTACTGGTTGACATGGCGTGTGCCGATGGAAGCGTTGGCCAAAGATCGCGAAGTCGTGGCCATAGACCAACGCGGTTACAATCTCAGTGACCGTCCCAAGGGCGTGGAAAACTACGACATCAACCTGCTCGTGGACGATGTCGCAGCCGTGATCCGCGCGCGCGGACAGGAACGAGCGATCATCGTGGGGCACGATTGGGGAGGTTTCGTGGCGTGGAAGTTTGCGATGACCCGGCCTGCAATGACCGAGAAGTTGGTAGTGCTGAATCTCCCCCATCCGCGAGGATTGAGTCGCGAACTGGCTAATAACCCGGAGCAGCAGAAGAACAGCGCTTACGCCCGGCGTTTCCAGCAAGCAGGGGCCCACACAAACCTCACCGCCGAGGGCCTAACCTTTTGGGTCAAAGATCCCGCCGTCCGCGAGCGTTATGTGGAAGCCTTTCGCCGTTCGGATTTCGAGGCGATGCTCAACTATTACAAACGGAATTACCCACGCGAGCCTTACGTCCAGGACTCCTCTCCGCTGGTCAAGGTCCAGTGCTCTGTGCTGCTGATCCATGGTCTCAAAGACACCGCCCTGTTGTCCGACGCTCTGAACGGCACTTGGAATTGGGTTGAAAAGGATCTCACGCTTCTGACAGTGCCGGAAGCGGATCATTGGGTGCAGCAGGATGCCGCGGAATTGGTGTCGCGAATGCTGGTGAGTTGGTTGAGGAGATAGTCGCTGTTTTAGAGATGCCCTCGAAAGCGGGTTTTGCGGCATTCCAGCGATCTGACGCAAGGTCTCTTGTCAGACAGGGCAGTTTCAAGAAAAGTGGTTTGGCCGGATTGGTTGAAGGATGGACCCGCGGAAGAACAATAGGCAGGCGGGATATTGAGAACTCGGCTGATTTTTCACAATGGCCACGATTGAAAGTAAGCGCATGGCTTCTTGAAGCCATGAGTCTGGGCAAAGGCCTTGTGGCCTCCCAGGCGCGCTTAGATGCATGCTGGGAAGTTGCCCCCGTGGTGTCTTTAATTGGGTCCTTGGCTATGTCTAGCCTGGAAGC
>SXSK01000106.1 GCA_005793375.1 Verrucomicrobiales bacterium
GGCGTGCGAATCTCGTGCGACATGTTAGCGAGGAATTCGCTCTTGGCCTCGTTGGCGGCCTCCGCGGATTCCTTCGCAGCCTCCGCGGCGTCTTTGGCTTCCTTGAGCCGCTCCGCTGCGAGCTTCTCTTCGGTTACGTCCCAGCTCACAAGCTGTACGCCGATGATCCGTCCGTCCGCGTCTCGAATGGGAGAGCGAATCGAGTGCAACCAGAGGTCTGAGCCATCGGCCAAGGCAAATTTAATATCGCGCTCACTGGGATTGCCGGTCCGCATCACCTCTTGATCCGTGGCGCGAAAGTTGGCGATCATTTCGGCGGTCAGCGAAGGCGAAGGTTCGCTCAGAGCATCCACACCCTGGGGGATACCAAATTTTTTGGTCCAAAACTCAGCGCCCAATTGATTAAGGAAGGTGAGTCGACCTTCTTGGTCACGCCAGTACACCATCACGGGGACGTTCTCGACCAATGATTGAAAATATTCATGGACCTGCTGGCGCTCCTTGATTTCCAACTCGAGTTTCACGCGCGCCTCGCGGTCCCGCACCGCCATCTCCTCCCGCAACGCCTCCGCCTCGCGCTTGCGCCGAATGACCATCGCCCGCGCCACGAACGCCCAACCCACCAATCCCAGCACCGCGCCGCCGCCAGGCACCACGATCCAGGCATTCGCAAACCACGGCGGCACCAGGCGCAGGACCACGACGCCCGGCTTGGACCGGTTCAAATCGCGGTCCACATACTGCACGGCGAGCGTGTAAACACCGCCCCGGTTCGTCGTCCATTCCCACAGCGGCGTCGAGGTCGTTCCCTGCCAGTCCGCGAGCGTTTCCAGTTCACTGGCCGACTTCGCGCCCGGCAGCACCTGATAGCGGTACTGGCGTTTCTCCGGCAGCGTGCGCAGGTCGGTCACGTCGAAGTGGAAGGTGACGCGCTGGCCGGTGGTGATGGCGGGGAGCGCGGCCAAGTCATGGTAGGTGCGGTCCGTCTGCACAGCGATGGTGGGCGAAAGCGGGGTCAACTGGCGTGGCTGGTAGCGGGTCAAGCCTTTGTCCGTGCCGAACCACAACCGGCCCTGCGCATCTTCGACAATGCTGCGGACAACATCCCCGGCCAGCCCGTCCCGAGTGTCGATGACGGAGCTGAGCTGGCCGTCGTCACAACTCACTCCCGCATGCGTGCCGAACCAACGGCGGCCCCGGGACTCGACATGAATCGAGCGGGTCGTCTGATCGGAGAGACCGTCCTTGGGCCGTGGCAAAGGCGAAAACCGTGTGCCATCGAAAGTATAAACACCGCGCATGGTTCCAACCCAAAATGCCCCGCCGGATGTCTCGTGCCTTCCTGACGTCCCCAGCGTGGTCCCCATCAACCCCTCCTTGGGGCCGAAGTTAACACACGACCGGGTGCCTCCCGGTTTCAATGCTTCCGGCGACAGATACGAGGCGCCGCTGTTACCATTGGATGGGCGCCAAACCCCGCCCTTGCGATCAACAAAGACGGAGCCGTTAAGGTCGGGCAAACCATTCGCCATGGTGAAATGCTCGAAGCTCGCCCCGTCATAGCGAAAGACGCCAAGCACCGTGCCGCACCACATAGCGCCATCGGGAGCGAAGTTCACATTAAAAACCTGATTTGCTTGGAAGCCGCCCGGCAGCATCAAGGTCTTGAATTGGTGATCCTGACCAAAGACCGAAATGCCTCCACCAAGAGTGGCAATCCACAGTTTGCCGTCCGGACCGAAGCGCAGTGCGCAGGGACGATTATCGGCCAAGCCATCGGCCTGCCGATAAGTGACGAAGTTGGTACCGTCAAACCGCGAAACCCCACCCGGTGTGTCTGAACGGCGGCTAAAGCCCAGGACCATTGTGGCACACCACACCGAACCGTCCGGCCCGGCAGCTCCTCCCCAAACATCATCCCACGCCAGTCCGTCGGCGCGCGCGTAGCTGACCACGGAGTTTTCATCGTAGGCGGACACACCGCCGCCGCTCGTCCCAAACCAAACGGTGCCATCGGCACCGCTGGCGATGGGACCCACCCGGTTGAAGACCAGCCCATCCGGGGTGTTGTAGTTGATCCAGGCTTTTCCATCGTAGCGCCACACGCCATCCCCATCCGTGCCCAACCAGATGTTCCCAGCCTCGTCGCCGTGGGGGGGCCTCATTAGCCCGCCGGTGCGCTGGGTGATCTCCGGAAACTTCATGCTCCGCCATTTCTGCCCGTCCCAATGCGCCGACCACCAACTTGCTCCGCAGCGGATCACGCCATCTTTGTCCGACGTGATCCAGGACACGTTGGAGTTCTGGAGGCCATCCGCCTGGCCCCAATGGACGAAATTCGTTCCGTCAAAGCGCGAGACCCCCTGGTCGGTGCCAAGCCATAAGTAACCGTCCTTCGAGCGATGGATGGCATTCACTCGGTCACCGCTCAAACCGTTGGTTGAAGTGAAGTTCTTGAAGAGCCGGTGGTTGTCGTTGCCGGATCCCGAAAGGTAGCGGGACAGTCCCTCGTTCGCTCCCAGCCACACCGTCCCATCCACGTCAGAAAAAATCGCATTCACGACACCGCCGGCGAGTCCATTGGTTTCAGTCAGATGATCGAACCGGCCTGATAGCTCCGGCCCTGGATCGGGGAAGAATCGCCCCACGCCGCCCTCCGCGGAAAACCAGACCGTGCCGTCGGGGGCCTGGTGGATGATGCCCTGAACACGTGAGCTGAAGTTTTTTGAATCTCGATTCCCAAACGATTCCGGGGGGTGCAACGATTGCACCTTGGCACCGCGATAACGCGAGACTCCATGCCAGTCCAAGATCCAGACCGTGCCGTCGGGCGCCGGGTGAATGGACGCCACCCAATCGTTGGCCAAACCTTCCTTCTCACCCAGTTTCAACCAGCGCCCTTTCTTGAACGGGGCAAGACGGATCTCCGGCAACTCGGTGGTGGGCAGCTTCACGCGCAGGCCGGGATACACAAAACCCCCGCGGACCTGGCAGCGCAGCTCATACTCGCCCGGCACGCTATTGATGAATTTGAACCGCCCCAGCGCGTCGCTGATGACGAGGTCCACCGCCGTCACACCCCGATCATCGCTCACCGGCAGCGGGCCGGGCCGGTTCGTGGTAATCGTCGACACCCCCGCGCTGGTGACCGGTATCAACTCCACCACGACGCCGGGCAGCGGCGAGGAATCCAGGGCCACGGTCCGACCCGCCAGGCTGACCGATTCGCGGAGCACCAGTTTCACGGGTCGCCGTTGGCTACGCTGGAGCGGGTCCTGCCGTTCGCGCAGGCCGGAATCCGAATCTTTGGCGACGAACTCGAAGGGTTGATCCAGGCCGACGGTGCCCAATCGGAAACGCCCCGAGATATCGGTGGTTGCGGACGCGAATGACTGGCCTGCCCGCTCCAGGCGCACCGTCAATTCGTTCGCCGGAGAGCCATCCTCGTAGGCCAGTTGGCCGTCGATGAACCCAGGCAACGGCAACGCCTCCGGGCGCGGCAAGTCGGCCGCAACGGCGCGAGCCTGGCCCTGGAGCGTCCCGTGATGCGCCCCGGTCGAGGCATCCCGCCCCGCGAGCGCCGGGTCGTCAAAGTTCCAAAGTCCGACCAACCCCGACTCAGTTCCACTGAGCTTCCGCCCCAGGCTCTCGCGGATTTGCTCCGCGGTGCGCGCCGTGTTCCAAAGCCGGACCTCGTCCATCTGGCCGCTGAATCCAAAACTTAAAACTCCACCCCAGAGGCTGGCCCCCACCCAATGGCCCAGGAAGGCCCGCTGGACCGGGTCCTTGGTAAACAGGGTTTCCTGGTATGCGTTGGTTGCGACCAAAGAACCATTGAGGTAAAAGAGCATGCCATTGGTGCTGGCCACCGCCGCCAGATGATACCACTGCTGAACTTCGATCGTGTTCGCCAGCCCAGCACCCGACCCACTAACCACGCCAGAGGAATCGAACAAAGCGCAGCCGATATTGTTGCGGCCGGTTCCAGCAAAACTGAAGAATTGTGAGGTCTCGCCATAACTGAAGACTGTCGCAACACGGTCGAACAATTGATCCCACTTCAGCCAGGCTTCAAAGGTCATCTCACGCGCGCCCGCCAGCAGATTCGGCGGCAGTTCCACGTAGCTGTCCGAGCTGTCGAGTTCGAGGACGCGATTGGCGGCGGCGGGTTGGGCGTGGAGGGTTAATGGTTCAGAGAGGAGCAGAAGCAGCGCAAACCCGAAGGCCGAACACCTTGTTAACCACGAATGGACACGAATGGACACGAATGGATGGGTCATAGGATGATGCGTTCCCATTCCAGCTTGGTATGTTTGAAGTTCAGGAGGATTCCCACGCGCAGCATGGCGATGCGCAGATAGTTTATCATCTGACCGCTCCTCGTTTCCGGATTCGTGTCCATTCGTGTCCATTCGTGTCCATTCGTGGTTAAACTGCTTCGTCTTCGTGGCTTCACACTGGGGCCGTGGGAAACTGCACCAAGAACGTCGCACCAACGCACCCGTCTGGTGCGCTGAGGATCAAACCAGCTGGGGTGCGGCGAAGAAAGCGGTAAATCCGAGACACTACACTAGCGGGTGCTCCGGATTCAGCGTCAAGAGACCACCGGTTCTCGGAGTTCACGGTGGCCGTTCGCCTCCCGAATGCCCGTCGCGAGCCAAGTTGACCGCTGCACGGGAGCTGACCACACTAGGACATATGAAAACAGTCACGATCCGGGAGCTGCACGCCAAGACCGGCGAATTGGTTCGCGACGCGTCGCGCTACGGACAAATCTTGGTCACGGATAATGGCCGCACGATTGCCAAGATATTACCAGAAACCGAGGGTACCGGAGTCCCGTATTTCGCAGAACGCAAACCTTCCAGGAGCTTCCGCCGGTTGGATGAAAGCGGCAAAACCGGCCGCGGAGCCGATGTCACTCAACTCATTTCTGAGGACCGGGAGGATCGGGCATTCTAGAATCTGGCGTTTCAACCAGGCTTTTCCGGGTCCGTTTCATGACGAGTTTCTCAAGTTCCGGAATAGTCAGTACAGAGTTGGAGAGGACGCAGAGCAAGGCTGAGGTTCCGATCCCTTTTCTCCCCCTCTGCGCCCCTTCCCGCCTCTGTGGTGTTCAATAGAATGGGGAGCACAGAGTTCGCGGAACCCAGCCGAACCAACTCCACTCAAGTCGCTTTACCCTCCGCGTCTCCGCGTCTCCGCGGGACCCATTCAGGTTTGGTGTTCCGCTGTGGATCGGTCTCGGCAAAACGAAGATGTCGCTATAGTTTCTCCTTGTCTACAAACCTCAGCGAATCATTCTCGAAAACCTATCCCCACTGCTTTGACCAACTGTTTATCATCCTCCGCGGCATCATCTAACCGGCGCGGGTTCATTGCCCGCGCTGGCGGCGCTTGGTTGGCGTCGGGATTGACCGCCGCAAGAACCATCGCGGAGTCACCTGCTTCACGCGCGCCACTCCGACCCAAGTCGATCGCGGCCATTGTGACGGCCTATCAGACCGGACTGCATGCCGACGTTCTGGTGGGCAAGATCCTTGAGGGCTGGAAACAGGATGGCGGCCCGGGACCTGCCCTCCGTCTCGCATCGATGTATGTAGATCAGTTCCCCGAGGGCGATCTCGCGCGCCCGATGGCTGCCAAACACAAGGTACCCATTTTTCCTTCGATCGAACAGGCGCTCTCGCTCGGACAATCACGTATCGCCGTGGATGGAGTCATTAGTATCGGCGAACACGGCGACTATCCTTGGAACAAGAAGCAGCAACACCTTTACCCGCGCCGGCGGTTCTTCGAGTCCATAGCGGCTGCATTCGAGAAGTTCGGAAAGGTCGTGCCCGTCTTCAACGACAAGCACCTGGGCCCCGAATGGGAGGACGCGTTGTGGATGTACCAGCGCGCAAAGCAGCTTAAAATACCGTTCATGGCCGGTTCCTCCATGCCAGTGGGTTTCCGTGTTCCCGACCAGACCCTTCCGATGGGTTCCGACCTCGAAGCAGTCGTGGGCATCGGTTACTCCGGGTTGGACATCTACGGCAGCCACGCGCTGGAACTCCTTCAATCCCTCGTCGAACGTCGGCGGGGCGCGGAAACTGGGGTCGCTTGGGTGCAATGCCTTCAGGGTGACGCGCTCTGGCGACACGTCGATTCCGAAGCGTTTCGGCGGGACCTGCTGGATGCGGCGCTCGCGATCACCCCACACGCAGTCGACACGGATATCCGCCGATGTGCAGAAGCCACCCTGTTTCGCTTTCAGTATCATGACGGTCTGCCTGCGGCAGTGTTGATGCTGCCTGGTTTCGCACAAGGTACTGCTGTGGTGGTGCGCCTTCGTGGCCAGGCCAAGCCGCTGGCCGTCCGCTTCGACGAACGAACGCAGCCCCGACATCCTCATTTCGCTTATTTGTTGAAGGGAATCGAAAAAATGGTCCACACAGGACGTCCCTCTTACCCGGTTGAGCGAACTTTACTCACCACCGGAATCCTCGACCGGGCCCTCACCTCGCTGCACGAGGGACAGAAGCGTCGGGAAACGCCCGAGCTGGCAATCAAGTACCAACCAGCCAACTATCCCCACGCGCCTCAACCAGTGCTAGACTCAGATCCACGAGGTTGACCCACTCCAAGGCTACGGCCGCAACGTCGCCCGCACTAGTTCTGGCAGATACTTCATCGGCACCGAGCCTTGCGACATGACGGCTTCGTGGTAACGAGCCAGGTTGAATGCCTCGCCCAGTTCACGCTGGGTTTGTTCTCGAAGGCGAACATGCGCCATACGGCCCACGAAGTAGGTGCTAAGCTGCGTGGAGGTCTGCTTGGCTCGCACCAGCTTCAGACTGGCTTCTTCCTGGGATTGAAACGCTCCCTCCACCATCAGGCGGATGGCATCGTTATCGCTCATGTTCACGCAGTGGAGTTTGTGATCGAGAATCGTGTTGCACACGGCGCGCAAATAGAATTTCAGCTGGTTCATCCGCAGCTGAAGTTCGTCCGGTCCGGCGCCATAACCCTGGTCGAGCATCATCTGCTCGGTGTACACAGCCCAGCCCTCGATCATCACGCCCGAGCCAAGCACGCGGCGGATCAAGGAGGGGGTGCGTGCCGAGTATTCTAGTTGCACGTAGTGACCCGGATAGGCCTCGTGGATGGTGAGGATTTGCAGCATGTGGCGATTGTACTCTTCCAGCAGGCTTTTGGTGCGCTGAGCGCTCCAGTCCTTCGCCGGGGGACTGATGGCGTAAAAGCTGGGGGCCTCCGGATCGAGCGCAGGTGCCCCGTTCAAGTAGGCGAGAGAGTTGCCGCGCTGAAACTCTGGCATCTCAATGATCTGGCAACGGTCCGGATCCGGCAGGCGCAGAATGTTCTTCTCGCGGATGAATTTCTTGATGCTATTCACCTGGGCGCGCGCGTCGGCGAGCAGTTCTTCCGGTCTGCTGTGCTCCTTCGACACGGCAGCAATGACCTTGGCCACCGTCTCCCGCTTGCCCGCTGTATCCGCGACGGGCAACGGGGTTGCCGGGAAATAGCGATGCCAGAGCTGCCGGGCGACCACATACATGTCATTATGCACGCGCGTGAATTCCGCCTCAGCATCCCTCAACACCTCGTCAGCGCTTAGTCCAGCATTCAGCGTGTAGTCGAGCTTCTTTGAGAATTTGCCTTTGCCGAGCCGCCACTCGTCGGTCGCGCGCGGCAACAGTTCTTTTTCCAGCCATTGCTGATAATCCTGGAGCACCGGCACCACGCGCGCTGCTTCGGCCTTGAGCGCGGCGAGCTGCGCGGTCTGGCCTACCGTCTCGAACAAGTCGTTCTGGTAGAAACCGATGGAGCCTTGGTTCTGCTGGATGGCCGTTGCCAGCACCGCGCGTGGCGGATTCTTGAGGTTCGCCTTGGCTGCCGCGACGACATTCGGGATTTGTTTCATCCGCCCGATGGCGTTGGCCACGTTCGTCTCCTTCGGCAGCCGCGACTGCGTGAGAATGAGGAACACGCTGTCGCTGATGTATTCGTTGTATGCTCGCGGATTGGTCGCAAATGGCAGCGTATTCTCGCGCACCCAAATGGACGCTTCGAGCTCGTGATCCAAGATGTCGAAGTTGATACGCTCGTCCGTCGACAGTCTCGCCCGGTCAATTTCCTGCCGCAGCCTCGCGCGCGAAGCCTTCAGGTGCGCCAGCGATTTTTCCAACGCGGCGGGCGACAGATCGTCCAGTTTGTCATCGAAACGATGATCTCCCAACACCGTGGCTTCGGTCGGATGCAATGCGAACCGTTCGTCGAGGTAACGGCGAAAGAAGGTTTCCAGTGGGGAGTCCGCAGCCAGGATGGGGGCAATGAGCGAACCGCACAAGGCGAACGCGAGAGTGTAGGTTCTGAATGTCTTACGCATAACGACTTGGACTGGGTAAGGTGACGTCGAGTGACGCCATTTCGCCACTGAATAATTCGCTGACAAGCTTTCCGGTTGTCGGCCAGAAACTCAGGCCCATCCAGCGCAGCGGGTGTTGTCGTCACGCAAATAGCCTGGCTGCCTCACCACGTGCGCATTTCAGTTTTTTTCGAGGTTGTAGCGATGCGGGCTGCGATTGTGGTTAGTTATTGGCGAGGGAGGGAGGTTTGGCGTGTGGGAAGAGTTCGTGCCAGCGGTGGTTGCGCCAGAAGGTTTCCAGGCAC
>SXSK01000013.1 GCA_005793375.1 Verrucomicrobiales bacterium
CATTTCACGCGTGGTGGATCGGCGGTTCATCTTTGATACCGCCGAGAAGGAGCATTTCGCCCGCTTATTGCGCGAGGTCGAGGAGTTCTGCGAGGTCAAGGTCCTCACTTATTGCCTCATGTCCAATCACTTCCACCTTCTCGTGGAGGTGCCCAAACCGCCCGAAGTTCTCCCGAATGCCGAAGCGATCCTCGCGAAGCTGAAGCGGTTGTCCGGTCATCAGAACGTCGGCGCGGTCCGCCAGCGCTTCGAGATGTATCGCGCGGCCAAGGACGAGACGGCCGAGACCGAGTATCTGGCGACCTTTCATGAACGGCTGTGGGATTTGAGCGCCTTCATGAAACTGCTCAAGCAACGCTTCACCCAGTGGTACAACGGGCGGACGGGACGCAAAGGCACCTTGTGGGAAGAGCGTTTCAAGAGCGTGCTGGTGGAGGGAATCGGCCAGGGATTGAGCGCCATGGCCGCCTACATCGACCTGAATCCAGTCCGGGCGGGATTGGTGACCGACCCGAAGGATTATCGATGGAGCGGCTACGGCGAAGCGATGGCGGGCAAGAAGCGGGCGCGTTTGGGATTACAGCGCGTGGTGCAAGCGCTTCTGCGAGGGGAGGAAGAGACGTTGAGCCGTTCGATGGAAATCTACCGGATGCACGTGTACCGAGAAGGCGCCGAAGAACGGGAAGCCGTGGACGTGGACGGAAAAACGGAGCGTGGCGCGTTAAAGCGGGACGAGGTGCTGGCGGTGATGAAGGCCAAGGGTCGGTTGCCGCTCTCAGAGTATGTGAAATGTCGGGTGCGGTATTTTTGCGATGGCGCGGTTTTCGGGAGTTCCGAATTTGTGGAGGAAGTGTTCCAGGCCAACCGAAAGCGATTTGGTGCGAAACGCAAAAGTGGGGCACGGCGGATGCGCGGGGTGGAGGACGCGTTGTATTCACTCCGAGAATTGAAGGTGGGCGTGTTTGGGTAGCGGACAAAATGCGTTGTTCAGTAAGCATCACTTGGTGATGTTGAAAATAGAGTGGTTTAGCGAAGTTGCAGCTGTGCACAGGGAGTAGCGAGGAATGAGTGAGCAAGAACCGCTCCCGCCAATGGGTGACGCCGCGTCGGTATTCTCCGCAGTCTCTGAAGCCGTTAGCCAGTGTCCGCCTCCTTGCTGGCCGAATTCGTTTCGTAACTGCCACCGCTTCTGCTCAAATCGGCTTCGCTCCGAGTCACAGAGCCGAGTCCCCTAGAGAGCGCGTTCACCGCAACCTCAAGCCAAGATTCCCTGAACCACTTCGCCATGCACATCGGTCAGTCGTCGATCGATGCCGTTATGACGAAAGGTGAGGCGTGAATGATCAATGCCCAGCAGATGCAGAATTGTCGCGTGAAAGTCGTAAGTGGTCGTCGCGTCATTCGCTGCTTTCCACGACCACTCATCGCTTTCACCTACCGAGGTTCCCGGACGAATCCCAGCCCCCGCGAACCACGACACAAAGGTGCCACCATTGTGGTCGCGCCCGACACTTCCCTGACTGAACGGCATCCTGCCGAATTCCGTGGTCCAGACCAGCAAGGTGTCTTCCAACAATCCGCGGGCTTTGAGATCGAGCAACAAGGCTGCTGCTGATTGATCCATGCTGCGCGCGATGAAGGGCAACTCGCCTGGAATGCTCCCATGGTTATCCCAATTCCCAGCCGCGCCTCCATGCCCACTCCAAACCTGCACGAATCGAACGCCGCGCTCGATCATGCGTCGGGCGACCAGACAATTGCGGCCAAATTGGGACGTGTGTGATTGATCGAGCCCGTAGAGCCGCCGCGTCGCTGTGGTTTCCCCGTCCACATCCATCAAATCGGGCGCCGCCAACTGAAGTCGCGCCGCCAATTCATAACTCTGCATTCGCGCCTGCAACCTTGTGTCCCCCGGCCGTTCAGCCGCATGTCGCGCATTCATGTCGCGCAACAGCCCCAACCCGGCAACCCGGCTCGCCTCAGTCACGTGGTGAGCTCCGATTGGCGGCTTGAGAAATGCAATGGGCTCGGGAGCCACCGTCTGGATGACCGTGCCTTGATGATCGGCCGGTAGAAATCCAGAGGTAAAAGCACTCCGCCCGTTGTAAGGAAACCCCCGGGAATCTGGCAGCGCCACGTAAGCCGGAACATTCTCGCTCAAGCTGCCCAGTGCGTAGGATACCCACGCACCCAGCGTCGGAAATCCCGGCAACAAAAACCCGGTGTTCTGCAAGTAGGTGGCTGGGCCATGAACATTGGAGACCGACGTCATCGCCATCAAGAATGCCAGGTCATCCACGACACCAGAAATGTGCGGTAATTGATCGCTAACCCAGCGACCGCTCTGCCCATGGCGTGCCCAAGAAAACGGACTCTTCATGACCGCACCCGGCGTGCTGATGCTTGCCTCCACCCGCGCACCCGTTCCCGGGTCAAAGGCCTTGCCATGCAATTGCTCCAGGCGCGGCTTAAAGTCGAATAGGTCGCATTGGCTGGCGCCGCCGTTCATGAACAATTGGATCACTCGCTTGGCGCGCGCCGGATGGTGCAGTCCACCGCGCAGGGACGGACTTCGGCTCGCGCCAGCCATCAATCCGGCGTCACCAAGCAACGTTGCCAAGGCGATACCACCCAGACCCGATCGAATGTTTCCCAGAAACCGGCGCCGTGCC
Organism: Verrucomicrobiales bacterium; assembly: GCA_005793375.1. Taxonomy (GTDB): domain Bacteria; phylum Verrucomicrobiota; class Verrucomicrobiia; order Limisphaerales; family UBA9464; genus SXSK01. The sequence continues at coordinate 2,673 of SXSK01000013.1, forward strand.
ATTAGCACAGGATCCTCACCCGTTGAAACAAGCTCATTGCCCAATTCTGGACTCCGAGAACGGATCGGGCGCTTTGCAGAAGTCGTCATAGTCCACTAATCGAGATAAAGGAATTCGTTACTATTGATCAGCAGGTGACAGGCGTTCGCCAGACCATGCTGACGCGCGTATAACACGAATGCTTCACGCTCTGTCTGCGACGGAGCCCGCAATAAAATGGTTTCAAAGGCCCGCGTCACGGCCTCCTCCGATCCTGGCGCCCCTTCCGAAAAGCGGGTCGCCATGTGCTGACAGTGCCTTAGCAAGAAGGGGTCATTTAACATCGCCAATGCCTGTAATGCCGTCGTCGATGAATTCCGCACCGGTGTTTGAAAAGCGCCATCCGGACAATCCATGGCTTCCATCAAAGGATCCGGGACGGTCCGGAAAATGAACCGATAAACCGCACGCCTCCGACTCGCCAGCGAATCCGGATCTTGGGCCGAGTAATCCAAGAAAGGAGGTGCCCCACCGTCCGGCATGAAGGTCGCCGCGCCGCGATGGACAAATTGCACCGCAGGAGGTCCTCCTTCGGTAAGATCCAGTCTCCCGCTCAGTTGGAGTACGGAGTCTCGAATCGCTTCGGCACTCAGCCGAGTGGAGTTCATGCGCCACAGCCATCGATTGTCCTGGTCCATTTGGGGGGCGGCCTCATGAACACGACTCGATTGTCGATACGTGGCACTAGTCAGGATGAGACGATGCAGTGCCTTCAAGGAGCCTTGGGCGTCGTCTCGAAACCAAACCGCCAGCCAGTCCAAGAGTTCCGGATGGCTCGGCGCCGCTCCCATCGCTCCAAAATCACTCGGCGTGTCGCACAACCCGCGCCCAAAGTGGTAATGCCAAACTCGATTGACGATGCTCCTCCAAGTCAACACGTTGCCATCCGCCACTAACCACCGCGCCAACGCCGCCCGCCGCCGACCTTCATTCGTGGTGTCTGAAAGGTTCCACTCGCTGGATAACCCAGCGATACAACGCAGGGTCCCCGGCGACACCGCCTCCCTCGGTTTCTGGATATCGCCACGGGCCAAAACATGGATGGGTCGAGGGGCGGATGGAGGTTTGAGGCTCCCCTTCGGAGCAAAGTCCTTGGACACCGCATAAACCAATCGCGGTGTTGGAATCGACTGCCATTCCCGCTCCAAGAGCTGTTCCAAGACCAGCCAAGCCAGCTGTTTGGCGGACTCAACCGAGGACTTGGTGTCATTCAGGCGCAATGCTTGAGCCAATGGTGCGGGCAGCGGCTCGCGTTGTTCCGTCGGCACCGAGTCCGAACCAGTCGCCAATAGCGTCCAATTACGCTCTCGGCGGTGCCAGCGATCCACTAAATCGCGGACAGCAACCCGAACCCGTTCAGATTCCAATTCAGGCAACTGATCGGATTGACGCCGCTGAACTGCGTCGCGCCTTGTCGCCAATTCGCTCCGACGACGGGTTATCGTGGTATCCTCGTCGTACGCTCTGTCCACCCTGTCCACCCCGGCAAATACGGCTTGGAGTGCATAGTATTCACGCTGCGAAATCGGATCAAACTTGTGATCATGACACCGTGCACAATGCACCGTGAGGCTTTGGAAGGTGCTCATCACCGAGGTGACATAACTATCGCGATCCAAGTTTTGCGCCATGGCATGATCCACCGTGTCCTCCCGCACACCAACCATCAGCGTCTCGTCCCAAGGTCCAGCTGCCAGAAATCCCAAGGCCACCGTCGCCTGCGGATCGGACGGAAACAACACGTCACCAGCCACCTGTTCCTGGACAAAACGCGCGTAGGGCTTGTCGTGGTTCATCGCACGGATGACATAGTCGCGGTAAGGCCAGGCATTAGTGCGGGCGTAATCGTGGTCGTTCCCGTGTGTGTCCGCGTAATTGGCGAGATCCAACCAATGACGCCCCCATTGTTCGCCAAAATGAGGGCTGGAAAGCAGCCGCTCCACGAGCCGTTCGTAAGCCCCCGGCAACACGTCCATACGAAAGGCCTCCAATTCCGCGGGCGTCGCCGGCAATCCAGTCAGGTTGAAAGACAATCGACGCAATAAGGTTCGGCGATCAGCCTCCGGAGAAAAGGTCGCACCCATCTCCTGGAGACGCCGAGACACAAACGCATCGATGGGATGCGTCGATCCCGTTGGGATCGGTGGCTTCACCAATGGCTGCAGGGACCAACGAACGCCGGATTCTGCACCTGCATCGAAGCCGTTGAACGCCAACGCCCAGCTCATCCAAAGAGCTAACCAACCCCGGGAAGGCGCGGATCGGACGGCAGTAGCTGAAGTGATCTGATTCACTGATGCCTCACAGAAGCGTAATAGCGCCCACAGCTCCAGCAAACAAGAACCACGAGAGATTTACAGCGCCAAGCCAATCGGTTTTGGGGCGGCGGAAAACCTTTTTCCAGGTTTTGGATGAGGGTAATCTCACGACGTGAGTTCTATCGCATTGGAGCTCCGCTTTTTCAAAATCCTGCGTGAAACCAAGCCCTACACAGTCGACGGCTCAGCGCAGCCCACTCCGGTGGCTGTGGGTGCTTGCACTCGTCTTGGGCTCCACCGTGGCGATCACGCGGCTATCCCGTGGCCCGACTCCTGCGGCAACATCCACACCGCGTGGAACTGTTGAAGCCATCGTCGAACATCAGGCACGTGCCTACTTGGCGCTCGAATCGCGGGAAAGCGAGATGGATCGAACTACCGGCGCCACAGCACTACTGGCTTTCCAGCATGAAGACGTCCTACTTCAGCACTGGCGGGAGTTCAATCAATCCTCCGATCCCTGGACGCTGCTCGCCTCAATAATTCCCGACGAGTTGCGGGTTGGCACCCCCCAAGCTGTGGAGACCCTGGCACCTGGCACCCTTCGCCAGCGTTTCACGAGTCCTAGTCGTCGTTGGAGGCGCCAAGCCTGGACGGAACAATTTTCCGAATGGAAAACCAATGGCTGGGTACCCAACGGTTTGAGCCTACGTCAAATAGCCTTCCGGGCGGCTGCCTCCAAAACCGATGCCCTCTCCACCATAGCACTCCAACTCAACCTCACCAATGCTTCGAAAGCCCAGGCTGGTGTCCTACGCGGCGACGTCCAGGTGACTTGGACCCTCGACCCCGCTGGCGCGACACCCACCCTCAAAAGCCTCGATCTCACCGCGCTGGAATGGATGCTCCAAGCTACCCCTCCCTGGTTCCAACCTTGGTTCGAGCAATCCATTTCGAGCAGCCCAACCCTGACACTGGATCCAGTACTTTGTGGCGATCTGGATGGTGATGGCACCTCAGAAGTTGTCTTGGTCGGGGCTCATCAACTCTTGAGCCTTCGCGACGGTCAGTTCGAATCAAAACCGCTTGCAACCATCCCTCCGTCCCTGACCCATGCCGCGGTCCTGGCTGACCTAAACCATGACCACCGCCTGGACCTCTTAGTGGCTGCGGATACCGGGTTGTATCAGCTGAACGGTCAATCCGGAGCCGAGCCGTTCGGGACGGCAATCACGGTATGGCAGCCCGAAGTCGTCCCTACCTCCAGAGAAACCAAGCGGCCTATCAAACACGCCCAGGTTCTTACCGTGGCGGATATGGATGGTGACGGCGACCTCGATGTGTTCCTCGGTCAGTACAAGGTACCCTATCAAAAAGGCCAGTTTCCGACGCCGTACTTCGATGCCAACGATGGCTTCGCCAGTTATATCCTTCGAAATCAAGGCGACGGCTCCTTCGAAGGCGTCACGGCAACCATTGGCCTGGGAGCGCGCAGAAATCGCCGAGTTTACAGTGCATCGTGGATCGATGTGGACGGCGATCGCGACGCCGATTTGGTTGTCGTGGGAGACTTCGCCGGGGTGGATCTCTTTCTCAATAACGGCAGGGGCCAACTGGTGGATGTGACTCAGCAGCTTGGGGACGCGCGACACGCCTTTGGCATGGCCCATGGATTTGGCGATTGGAATGGCGACGGCAACGTAGACCTTTTGGCGGTGGGCATGGATTCTCCCACCGCCGCGGTTCTTGATTCCATTCAGGCAGCACGAGGCCTAAACGATCCCGCAGCCCGCTACCGACGCCTCATGACCTACGGCAATCGATGGTTCCGCGGCGATGGCACGGGCAGCTTGGTTCCAGATCCCAACGCCGCAGGACTCGCCAAAGCCGGATGGGCCTGGGGTGTCAGCGTATTTGACGCCGATAACGACGCCGACCTGGACGTCTACCTGGCCAACGGACACGAAACCATGGCCAATCCCACGGATTACGAGCGTCAATTCTGGCTCCATGACATCTACGTCGGCACCTCCAGCAACGATCCCGTTTCTGAACTCTATTTTCGATCCGCCCTTGGGCGCCGAAGGGCGGGCGGACAAAGCTATGGTGGCTGGCAGCGCAATCGATGGTTCGTCAATCAGGGGACAACAACGGGCCTATTTGACGAACTCGCAGGGTTGCACGGCATCGATCATCCCGAGGATTGCCGCAACGTACTCTCAGAAGACTTCGACGGCGACGGTCGACTCGATCTGGTGGTGACTTCCTATGAACAATGGCCCCAATCGCGCCAGCGCGTGTGGATACACAAGAACCAGATTCCACACGCTGGCCACTGGATCGGCTTCCGGTTCCCGGCGAAGGCACTCAATGCCCGAGTCCGTGTCCGAACCTCCTCCGGCCTCCAAACCCGATGGTTGGTCACCGGCGACTCCTATCGCAGCCAACACTCCTTGTCAGCTCACTTCGGCCTGGGTCCTTCGGAGGCTATTCAACGTGCCGACGTGCTCTGGCCGGACGGTAAAACCACCGACCTAGGCAAGCCCGCCGTCGATCAGTGGCATCGCGTCGAATGAAAGACCCGCACAACCATCGACTTGGCGAGGTGGCTTTGGAGTGTCGGCAGTCCGATGCCGCTTTATCCTCCAGATCCAATCTGAAAACACTGGTGGCGCGCCGTCGAGACGCACGGCTGAATGGGCGATTCCAAGATCAATATTTTGGCGCTTTTTTGCCTCGCACCACCATCGCATGCTCGACCCCGTGAAGTTGCTCGTGTTCGCCCATACGCCGCCACCACATCACGGCCAGAGCCAGATGATCGCTCATCTGGTTCAGGGCTTTGGTGGCGATAGGCGCCAAGGGGGATCAGAAGCCGCAGCTCGGCGTCACGGCATCGAGGTCTATCACGTGAACGCACGTCTCTCCGACGACCTGGAAGACATCGGCTCCGCTCGCTGGGGAAAGCTATTGCTCCTGATTGGCTACTGCTTGCAAGCGATCTGGATCCGCATTCGTTACGGAGTCTGCTCCTTTTATTACGTTCCCAGCCCCCCAAAACGATCTTCCCTTTATCGGGATTGGATCGTCATGACCCTTTGCCGGCCGTGGTTTCGCTTCGTCATCCTACACTGGCACAGCGTTGGGCTGGGGGAATGGCTGGAAACCGTCGCACGCCCTTGGGAGCGGCGACTCAGCCAGAGGTTATTGGGAAACGTCGCGTTGAGCCTGGTACTTTCACGGTACAATGAAGCGGATGCCGCCAAACTCCACCCCCAAGCCACCGCGATTGTTCCCAACGGAATCCCAGATCCCAACCCCGATGAAGCGTTGAAGCCAATGATCTCGCAGGCAACTTCGTCAATCGCAGATGCAGAACCTCGAATTTTGTTGGTCCTTTTTATGGCGCTTTGCACGCGGGACAAAGGCGTCCATGATGCCGTGGACGGAGTGTTAAAGGCCAACCAACTCGCCGAGGAACGGCACTTGCCATGGCGATTCAAACTGACCGTCGCAGGAACATTCGTAACCGATGCGGATCGGGACGCGTTCGACGATCAACTCGCTCGACCCAATTCCCAGCAATACATCCGACACGTCGGCTTCTTGGAGGCGCACGCAAAGCTAGACGTGTTGAAAGAGACCGATTTATTCTGCTTTCCAACCTATTACGCCAACGAAGGTCAACCGCTCAATATCATCGAAGCCATGGCCTTCGGCATTCCAATCGTCACAACCCGATGGCGAGCCATCCCAGAACTGTTCGACGACGATTATCCAGGTTTGATCGAACCTCGCCAACCCATGCAGGTAGCAGAAGCCTTGATCCGATTAGCCGATTCACGTCTCGGCCCCGGGATGCGACGACGGTTTTTGGAGCGAAACACGCTGGACCAACATTTGGCATCCCTTTCGGGGGCATTGCACTCTCTGGAGCCTGCTGCCACCGAGGCATCAAAAAGATCCTAATTCATTGAATTCCTGCGGTTAAAAGGCCGTCTTTGGGCAGGCCTGCGGTTGGCTCTTGGCCGGAGCGACCCTGTACCAGAGAAAAACCGGCGGACCAGGCCAGAAACCATTTTGCACGTAGACGTATTATCTCCTAGACTTGTTTGTTGAATCGTATGAAGACATTGATGACGCTACTGCTGCTGGTCGCCCTCGCTGCCGGAGGCTATTTTGGCTTCGACTATTGGAAGCGCCAATCGGCCACCAACACGGCAAGCGCCAAATCGGGACGCCCAACCACCGCGACCGTCGAAACCCGCAACATCCGATTTGCCGTAAGCGCCGCGGGGGAAATCACACCGAGCGAACAGGTCAGCGTGCGCCCTGAGGTCAACGGCAAGATCTTGGTCCTGCCTGTGGACGTCAGCGACAGCGTCAAGAAGGATCAACTGCTCTTCCAACTGGATGATCGCGATCTTCAAATAGAAAAGCAGACAGTGGAAACCACGATCGAGCGCAGTCGCCTCGAGCTCGATCAATCCGACCGAGAATTCAAGCGCTCCCAAAAGCTCTTCAGCGAAAAGTTGATTTCCCAAGAATTATTCGAGGATGCCCGGACGAAATTTGAGCTCGCGAAGAATGCTCTCGACCGATCTCAGAAGACTCTCGAACAAGTTCAGGACAGACTGCGCCGAACACGAGTCACCGCACCCTTCGATTCCACCGTGCTCACTCGCCCCATCAGTGTCGGACAGGCCGTCAGCGGCTCCGGCGGATTCAACTCCGGCACCGAGGTCCTCACCATCGCAAACCTCAACGACCTTATAATCAACGCCCATATCAATCAGGCCGACGTCACCCGCCTGCGCGTCGATCAGGAGGTTGAAGTGACCGTGGAAGCCGTACCAGGGCTGAAGATCATCGGGCGTGTCGAACGTCTGGCTCCGCAGGCCACCATCAAAAACAATATCAAAGGATTCGCCGCCCGAGTGCTTCTAAAAGACGTCGACAAACGGGTCCGACCCGGCATGACGGCAAACATCTCAATCCCCGTCGCCAGCGCGGATAACGTCGTCGCTGTCCCGTTAGCATCGGTCTTTACGGAATTGAATCCGGAAACCAAACGCATGGATCGGTTTGCCTGGGTGAGAAATGGCGAGGAGTGGGAGCGCCGCTCGATCCAGATAGGGGTTAGTGACTATTTCTTCGTCGAAGTGACGCAAGGATTAAACGCCGGGGACGAGGTGTCTTTGGAAGACAAAAGCAAGGTGGCGAAACCCAGCGCTGCACCAACTCCAGCCCCAGCGCGATCGAGCAGCGGCGGCGGCGGTCGGACCGGTTCGGCAGTCCCTTCGACGGGAAGCACTCCAAAATCCAGCACCGCGTCCGGCTCCACTCTCCATGTAGGAGGCTCCGGAGCTGTTTCGGCTCGCTAGACCACCTCTCGTTATTCGTCATTCGTCCACCAGCCGTTTCATAACATGGCCCTGTTGGAGCTACGCAACGTCAGCAAGATCTACCACCTCGGCGGTGAGGAGATCCGGGCACTGGACGATATTTCCCTCGATATTGAGGGGGGTGAGTTTTGTTCCATTATCGGACCGAGTGGCAGTGGTAAGTCGACACTCATGCATATCCTCGGCTGCTTGGACTCCCCATCGCTGGGCAGCATACGACTTGACGGCATTGAGGTCGCACGAGCATCCCAGCGGGAATTGGCTCATGTGCGCAACCGCAAGATCGGCTTCGTCTTTCAATTCTTCAACTTGCTCCCAAAGCTCAATGTCGTTCAGAACGTGGAGCTCCCCATGATCTACGCGGGCATCGGCGGCAGCGAGCGTCGGCAACGCGCGCTGAAAGCCCTGGAAATGGTGGAATTGACCAACCGCCTCAAGAATCGTCCCAGCCAACTGTCCGGTGGCCAGCAGCAACGGGTCGCGATCGCGCGCGCCCTGGTCAACGATCCGAAGATCATTTTCGCCGACGAACCCACGGGCAATCTCGATACCCATACCGGCGAAATCATTTTGGCCCTTTTTCGCCAACTTTCCCAAGAAGGCCGCACCGTCATTCTCGTCACACACAATCCGGAAATCGCCGCGGTCACGCCGCGCCGAATCGAGATTCGCAATGGCAAGATTGCCGATCGGGTGGACGAGCGATTGGCGGGCCTGGATCGTTTGGCTGCGGGCCAACCGGCCACCTTGCCCGAGGCGAACTAACCCACGCCACGCCGTATGAGTGTCGTCAACGCAATCATCGTCGGGTTCAAGGAAATTTGGACTCACAAATTCCGGAGCGCGTTGACCATGTTGGGCATTATCCTGGGAGTCTCCTCCCTCGTTGCCAAGAGCGCCATGGTTCAAGGCATGGAGAATGGACTAAAGTCCGCGCTGGTAGCTCTAGGCGGACTCCAGAAGATTCGCGTGGAAGCCCAGTCCGTCCCGATCGAACAGCGACACATGCGCGACTTCGCCCGCGGCCTGACACTCAACGATGTTCGTTCGCTGATTGAAGGTGCTCCGGAGGTTGAATTGGTGTCGCCCGAAATGCGCTTCGATACGTCATATCCAACCCTCGCCGCCAATGGAAAGACCCATCGAACCTTCATGACCGCAGGATGTTGGCCTGTCCAAGCCCAAATGATGGAACATGTGATCGGGCACGGTCGCATGTTCAACGAAATCGACGATGAAGAAGCCCGGGATGTTGTCGTTATTGGCACGGGCATTCGCGATGAGTTATTCGGTAAACCAGAGGATGGGGGTAGCGAAATCATCCCGATTGGGAGACAGATGACCGTTAATGGCCATCCATTGACCATCATCGGGATGTTCGAGCATTACGAAAGTGAGACCGACCGAAAGACGAGGGAACTCCGCGAGGCGGAGCTCGCTAGACAACGTGAATCCGGAACATTGACGCTCACCAACAAGACCGGAACACGCCGTGATCGTGGTTGGAGCGGAAGTAGCCGGGGCGGAGGGTTTGCCTACTGGATCAAGAACAACACTGTCTACATGCCGTTAAACACCATGTGGAAGCTGAAATCGGGCTTAAGTAACGCGCCCGCCGAACCGCGTCTCTCCAACATGGAAATCCGTATCCGCGACGTCGACCACTTTGATCTAGCCCTCACGCAGATCCGAAACATCATGATGGTGAATCACCGTGGCATTGAGGATTTTTCATTCCGAACCCAGGAAGATTGGGCTGAGCAAATTCAGACGTCGGTCAAGAGTGCCCGTTTGAGTGGCGGGCTGATCGCCGCCATCAGCCTATTCGTCGGTGGCATCGGCATCATGAATATCATGCTCGCCAGTATCAGTGAACGCATTCGTGAAATAGGCATCCGAAAGGCAGTCGGCGCCGGCGCGTTCGATGTGTTTATCCAGATCTTGGTGGAGAGCGTGGTGATCGCTGTTGCCGGTGGACTTCTTGGTTTGCTCGCAAGCCGAGGCGTGATTTGGATCATCACAACGGCCACTCCGACGGACAATGACCCGGTCATTACTTGGGGAGCCATGTTGTTCGCTTTCAGCTTCAGCGTGCTAGTGGGTTTGGCGGCGGGCTTGGTTCCAGCCCTGAAAGCCGCCCGCATGAACGTGATCCAAGCGCTGCGCTACGACTGATGAACCTCTTCAATACCATCTTCATTGGCTTCAAGGAGATCTGGTCCCACAAATTCCGGTCGCTCCTCACCATGTTTGGCGTGGTGCTCGGTGTTGCCTCCCTTGTCGGCATGAGTGCGATCATCAAAGGCATGGAAAATGGAATGAGGGAATCCATGGTTGCCATGGGCGGCGCCGACAAGGTAGTGATCCAAAATCAATCCGTACCGGCGCATCAGGATCATCTCGCGGATCAAGCGCCTGGAAAAACCATGCGCGATGTGATGGCTCTGCAAGCCAGCGCCCCTCTCATACGACTGGTGTCGCCCGAGATGGAGGTGGAGGACGTCGCTATCACTCGGGGTCAAAAGATGACTCAACCCACCGAATGTGTCGGCGTGTGGCCAGCAGTACTGGAGATGAACCTCCACACGCTGGAGCACGGCCGTTTCTTCAATGACATGGATGATGCAAATGCGAGTCCTGTATGTGTCATTGGCACAGGCATTCGCGACGACTTGTTTGGAAGACCGGAAGCGGTCGGTCGCGAAATTATTCCACTGGGCGAACAAATTCTCATCAATGGACAGCCGTTCACGATCATCGGAATGTTTCAACATTATATGGGGGAACAAGAGGCCAAGGAACGGGAACTCGCCAAACTCGCCAAACCTCAGGATCCATCGCAAGCCGGCCCCAAGCGGCAACGCGGCTGGGGTCGGCACGGTGGTTGGGCTTTTCAGCGCAAAAACATGACCGTTTACATGCCACTGAACACCGCGTGGATCCGGTTCCGGGCGGCTGGAGATAAAGATGGCATTCTCGACCCGAGGCTGACCGACATCGACATCAAAGTGCTGAATGTCGAGCGACTTGAAGCCTCTCTTCAGCAGGCTCGTAACGTCCTTCTCCAATCGCACCGCGGTATTGAGGACTTCACCTTCCAAACCCAGGAAAACCAGCTGGAGACCATTAGCAAGCAGATCAAGAACGCCCGCTTGAGTGGCGGTATCATCGCGGGCATCAGCCTTCTCGTGGGCGGTATCGGTATCATGAATATCATGCTCGCGAGCATCAATGAGCGTGTTCGCGAGATCGGCACGTGCAAGGCGCTTGGCGCCACGGGTCTCGATGTCTTTGTTCAAATCCTGGTCGAAAGCGTTGTGTTGGCCTTGTTGGGTGCCGTTGCTGGAGTTGCGGCCAGCTACCTCCTGGTGGATGTCCTCGCCCTGCTTTCCCCCACATCCAACTCTCCTGTGATCACGCCCATGGCCATGGCGGTGGGGGTAGGCTTCAGTGCTTTGGTCGGGATCTCGGCCGGACTGATCCCCGCGATCAAGGCGGCGAATTTACAACCCATCCAGGCGCTTCGTTACGAATAGCAGTCGACGAGTTTCGATGGCTTCAGGCACTCAGTCTCGTAGCCTCTCATTTCACTCGGCAGACATTCCACGTTGACCCATGCCGTGGCTCACCCTTAATAGCCGCCGTGTTGCATTGGCCGTTTCTCGTTACCGCTGGTTTGGGGTTTCTGATGGGTTCGTTACCCACCGGATGGCTGGTCGCCCGCGCCTACAACGTCGACATTCAGAGAGTTGGCTCGGGGAACATCGGCGCCACCAACGTGTTTCGGGTCTTGGGCAAGGGGCCTGGGATCTTTGTGCTCCTGGTGGATGCTCTGAAGGGTTACCTCGCCTGCCAGATTTTGCAAAACGGGGTTTTGTCGTGGTTTTATGACAAAGACACCGTCGTTCCCGAGGTGCTGACCGGTTATCTCGCCATCGTTGGGGGATTCGCCGCGATCCTAGGCCATGTCTATACTCCCTGGTTGCATTTCAAGGGCGGCAAAGGCATCGCCACTTCCGCTGGCGTTCTCGCGGCGTGGATTCCCCTTGGGTTTCTGGTCGCCCTCCTTCTCTGGCTCCTGGTGTTTGCCATCAGCAGTTATGTTTCTCTGGCGTCCATCGCCGCCGCCGCCGCTCTCCCGATCGCCGTGTGGCTCACCGGCGGAAGACCTCCATTTATCGTGATGAGCGCCATCATTGGCATCCTGGCAATTTACAAGCATCGCGCCAATATTGCCCGGCTGCGCAAAGGCGAAGAACCCAAGGTCGGTCGACGCGTCCAACCCACCTCTAATCGGCCTCGGGAGGAAGCATGACCATCGGTATCATTGGCGCCGGCTCTTGGGGGACGGCCCTCGGATTGCTCCTTCACCAAAATGGTCACAGCGTGATCCTTTGGGGGCACGACTCAGCTCAATTGGGGGCAATGGCCACTCGACGTGAAAACACACGGCATCTCCCTGGCGTCCAACTTCCAGACTCGTGGCGCTTCGAACCCGACCTCATCCAGGCTGCGGCCAACTCCGAAGGGTTGATCCTCGCCATACCTTCACGCGCTTTCCGAGAAACCGCCTCTCGCCTCCACTCATTTCAAGGCATCATTGTGAGCGTTACCAAGGGTATTGAGTACTCCACTGGCCTGACCATGTCTGGTGTACTAGAAACCACGATCCCAGGTGCGCTTCCCGTTGCCTTATCAGGACCTTCCCTGGCCCAGGAAGTGGCCAAAGGGGTTCCCACTGCGGTAGTCGCTGCCAGTCGAACTGAAGCCGACGCCAAACGGGTCCAAACTTGGTTCCATCGCCCAACGTTCCGCGTCTATACCACGACCGATATCATCGGCGTCGAACTGGGCGGCGCCCTCAAAAATGTCATTGCCATTGCGGCAGGCGTCTGTGACGGACTCGAATTTGGTGATAATGCCAAAGCGGCACTCATCACTCGGGGAAAGGCCGAGATGAGGCGCCTTGGAATGGCCTGTGGCGCACGGGGAGAAACCTTCTCCGGGTTGAGCGGCCTCGGAGATCTCACCGTGACGTGCTTCTCCAAACTCAGCCGCAATCGCAATTTCGGCGAGCGAATCGGGCGCGGCGAAAAACCCGGGGCCTGTCTGGCATCCACCATTACCGTCGTGGAAGGCTATCCAACTGTCCGCTCAGCCCACCACTTGGCCTCCCGACTGGGTGTTCAGGCCCCAATCACAGCAGAGGTCTACGCCATGTTGTACGAAGGGAAGAACCCGCGGCAAGCGGTTGCCGACTTGCTCAGCCGCGACATCAAAGCCGAGGATTGAACGAAGCCGCTGCGCGGGGGGCTTCGCCGAAGTAGACGCCCGGGGTGGTCTGGAGCACACGCTCCGGACCTATGATCAAAACCTCGTTCATATCCAGATCGAAATCCACTACAGCTCCCGCGCAGCTGCC
>SXSK01000107.1 GCA_005793375.1 Verrucomicrobiales bacterium
CGCGGCATGACGCTGGCGGTGAGCAAGGCCAAGGAGCGTGGGGCGAGCATTGTGGTTTGTGCCAGCACGGGAAACACCAGTGCAAGTGCTGCGGCCTACGCGTCGCGGGCGGGAATGAAGTGTGTGGTACTGCTGCCCAAGGGCAAAATCGCCCTTGGAAAACTCGCTCAAGCGCTCCTGTATGGTGCCAACACGATTTCGATCGAGGGAAATTTTGATGAAGCCCTACAAATCGTTCGGGAATTGGGTGATTCCGGCAAAGTGGAGATTGTGAACAGCATCAATCCGGTTCGCATTGAAGGCCAAAAAACGGCGGCTTTTGAAATCTGCGACACGTTGGGCGATGCCCCAGATTTCCATTTTCTCCCGGTGGGTAATGCCGGAAACATCACGGCCTATTGGCGAGGATTCCGCGAATATCACAACGCTGAAAAATCCGATACACTTCCCCGAATGATGGGGTGGCAGGCTGCGGGTGCGGCGCCGTTAGTCCTGGGGCACCCGATCGAACACCCCGAAACGGTGGCCACAGCGATCCGGATTGGAAATCCGGCGAGCTGGCACGGGGCGATCGAGGCGGCGCGAGATTCAGGCGGGGCGATCCGCAGCGTGACCGATGACGAGATTTTGCATGCCTACAAGCTGCTGGCCCGCACTGAAGGCCTCATGGTGGAACCGGCGTGCGCCGCGCCACTGGCGGGTCTGATACGTTGCGTGCAAGCTGGTGAAATACCTCCGGGAAGCTTGGTGACCGCGACCATGACGGGCCATGGACTAAAGGATCCAGACCGCGCGATTGAGGTGGCGGGGTTTGAACCAGTCACTGTGGCCCCGACGCGTGATGCGGTCATGGCGGCGATCGGCCTCTGAGCGTTGCTGTTGACGGCTTTCCGGCTACCGGCGGCGACAAGGCTGCATCCAGCTCGCCAGGAAGCACTGATAGCCGGCTGACATGGATATCGCCTTTACATGGCTCTCATCGCGACAAACGTTTCCGTGAGCTAACGCAGGCTGCCAACCCGCTGTTTCGCAGGTTGCCAACCCGCGAGGGCTCGAGTGTCCGAGGGGCGTTGGTCGGGAACTGAACGCGCGTGTCCGGCGGTTGAGGGTTGCGCCGACTGGCAGTCCGCGAAACAGCAGACAGGGCTGTCTGCGCTACAAGTGGCGTTCCGCGGGATGAATCGTTAGGCTGGATGCAGCCTGTGGCGGCGATTCTAACTCGATTTCGGGCTTGTCCGATTGGGTTGCAGGTACTTGAGTGGTTCAAATGCCGTCGCGACGCGCACCCTCCAGCGAATCGGTTCTCAACCGTGCCCCCTTAGCCTACAAGTTGCTCGATCATATCACCGGGGTTTTGCTGGCGTTTGTCGTGGTTTTCACGCCGTGGGCGTTTGGTGCCACGGTGCCTTGGGCCATTTGGACAACCTGCGGCGTTTCGTATGCCATGGGTGCGTTGCTCGTTGCGAAGTGGATCTATCGGTCGCGAGGGAATTTCCAAGTAACGACGTGGGCCGACCCCATGGCGAATTCTTGGCCGATGCGATTCCTGGCCTTCTTGAGCGGCAGCTTTCTGCTCTACGTGTTGATTGGCGCGGTGAACTACCGTGCCACCGGGACCTACGTGGATGGAGAGTTGGAATTAGACTATCGGGACGCCATTTCCTGGTTGCCGCACAGCTTTAATGCCCCGAAATCCTGGCGCGCATTTTGGCGGTACTTGGCGTTGGTCTGCTTATTCTGGTCCGCGCGGGATTGGTTGCTCGGGAAGTCGCGACGAGAGCGTCGACCAGTCGAGGATTTCGAAGACGTCTTGGTGCCGCTATTGCCTAGCCGGTTGCGGCGGTTTCTCTGGGTGTTTTGCATCAGCAGCGCCTTGCTTTCGCTGATGGGCTTGCTGCAGCGCTACGATGGTTCCAACAAACTGCTGTGGATCCTTGAAGCGCGTGAATCCAATCCCAATGACTTCAGCTTCGGGCCCTACAGCTATCGGGCCAATGCGGCTCAGTACTTTAATCTGGCTTGGCCGGTTTGTTTGGGGTTTTGGTGGACTCTTCGAAAGGACAGCAGGCGGATCCGGGATCGCACGGTGCGGGCGGGTTCACAATCGCATGTGATGTTGATTCCGTGCTTGGTCTTCATTGCCACCGGGCCGATCGCGAGCACGAGCCGAGGTGGGGCGCTCATATTTTTTGCGACCACAGCTGCGGCTCTCTTGGTGATGTTGTGGTCACTGCGATCCAAGCCGATGGCCTGGCTAGGCATTGTGGGCTTTTTTGCGGCGAGCCTGACGATTGCGGTGGTGGTCGGTGGAGACAAGCTGATGGAGCGTTTTGAGACGGTGTTCCAGGACAAGATGAGCGGGCGCAATGTCCTTTACGAAGTCGGCCATAAGATGGCGGCGGACTATCCGTTGTTTGGCACGGGGGCTGAGACATTTGTCTCCATGTATCCCTTGTACCGGACCGATCCGACAGCGCAGCGAGAGGGATACGCGCATGACGATTGGTTAGAAACCCGGATCACGCTGGGCTGGGTGGGATTGGGGATCCTGCTGGCGGCATTGCTGACGATCCCCTGGAATTGGTTTAGCGGGCGGGGCGTGCCGGGATCGTTGGAATTTGTCTTACTGTTGGCGGTGGCACTCGGTGGACTTCTGGCTCACGCCAAATTCGATTTTCCCTTCCAGATTTTTTCCCTGGTGACCGTCTTCCTGCTGCTTGCCTGTGTCGGCACGTGCGTGCGGCGGGAGAGCGTTTAGATCGCGCGGATGAAGAACAGGGAAAATTTGAGTTCTGGCACGGGAATAACGAGGCGGCCGTTGTCGGTGATTCCGGCCTCCACGGTGGCGTCATTGGAACCGATGGCCTTTCCGCTCAGCTGGTACTTGTCACCGTAGCGTTTCCAGGTGAGTTCGCCGTCGAACTTACTGACATCGATGAGTGGGGCTGCGGGTTTGGCTGGGGTGGCGGCGACGGCAGCAGCAGCAGCGGCGGCTGGCCTGCGGAGTCCGTAGCGGGCAGCCATCTGATCGGACATTTGGGGTTGGGCGGAGGCCTCTCCTTCGGCGGGCGCGGGTGCGGCGGGAGCTGGTGGCGGGGCTGGGTTGAACTTCAACACCAACCGATTGTCCGTGTAAGCGGTCAGGGTGGCGCCTTTGAGATACTCGAACACGAGCGTTCTAAGTTTGAGGAGCTCGGCGGTGGTCATGTTGAGACGAGCCCGTTTGGCGCTGTTGAAGACCGATGCTGGGTCGAGTCTCCATCGGCCGAGTATTTTCTCATCGGCGTATTTGGGTGATGTCCCGGTTTCGACATAGGCGCGGAAATCGTCGAAATCGATCTTCAGGAGCGGCTGCGTTAATTCGGAGTTCTTGAGGATGGCCTGAACCTTTGGGTGGCCACTGATTTGGACGAAGCCGGCCTGAGTTTGGAAGAGGGTCAGCAAGTCGTTGTCGCTGCTGATCTCAGTGAATTCCTGGCGTTGGGCCAGGCTGAGAAACGGGGGATAGGCAGCCACCCTACCGTGGGCGAGGGGGTTTTGGTAGACCAGCCCGAGCAGGTCTGAGACCTGATAAAACTGGGCGCTGGTGCGGTCCAAGCTGGCGAAAACCTTGTCCCAGCCGGAGGATGCCATATCAGTGCGAATCTTGTTCAAGTAATCGACGGCCGGATGTTCTTTTTCGCTGGTGATCTGGGTGGTCAAATAACCAGCTGGATAGGCAAGTTTGCCGATTTGGAAGAAGAGAACGACTCCGGTGATCAGTCCCAGGAACAAGCCGATTGCCTGGCTCATGCCTTCGAAGGCTTTGCGGGTTTGGTCATCCTCCTTGTACTTGAAATGCAAATCCACGGGTCTGTGGGCGGCAAACCCGGCCCCGAACGCGACCAGCCAGATCAGCAGAAAGGCAGTCAGGACGGGAAGTGTCAGGAGCCAAATGGGATGCTCGGTTCCCATCATGGGGAACAAGGGTTTGAGCAGGCCGCCGACCGGACCGGCGGCGGCGAGGCCAATCAATGCACCGAGGGTGGAACAGCCGCTACGGATGGCACCAACAGCGAAGCCCAATCCGGCAAAGCAGCCAATCAATAGAATTGCGAGAAGCCAGGCGAACATATGGTGAACCTATTAGCAGGAATTGGGCGAGGCACGCCAAATCTTTGACCAAATCGAGGATCGTCAACGCCGGAGGAGCTGCTGCATCAAGTCAGGGCGGCGAAGGAAGATGTAGGTGGCCATGCCGATGAGAATGGCAATAATGACGCCAGTAGTGAGGAACGCGGCGTTCCTCACGGTGCTGATGGTGCGCAAAAACTCACCGGATTCCTGTTCTCGAGACGCCTGCCAGATGGCGAGCTGTTCCTGGACCAATTTCGAGGCTTTATCCGGGTCAACCAGTTGGAACAGCTTCCATCCGGGATCGGAGTCCAAAAAGGAAGCGTGAACCTCGGCGCGAGTTTTGGGAGAGGGGGCAGTAAAACCACTGGCGACCCAGTAGGGGGCATCTTCCTGGGTCCAGAGCCGTTGAACTCCTTGGTTTCGGGCGACCAGTTGGACGCGGCGCCAGAGAACCGCGCGGAGTTCGTCGGGGTCGATATCGCTCGGAGGAATGGCCTCGGTGTGGACTAAACCGTCGGCTCCATCCACCAGTAAGCCTAGTGCGGCATGGATCGCACTCTCCTCACCCTCTTCACCCTCCTCATTAGTGACAACTTGGAATTCGGTGAAGAATTTCTCGAGCTGTTCCCAGGGCAAACCGCATCGCTGCCACAGAGCCTCTAGGGCGGGTAGATCTTCCAACGTCGCCCTGCGTGCCGTCCATTGCGAGG
This sequence comes from Verrucomicrobiales bacterium, assembly GCA_005793375.1. Lineage (GTDB taxonomy): Bacteria > Verrucomicrobiota > Verrucomicrobiia > Limisphaerales > UBA9464 > SXSK01. The sequence continues at coordinate 4,827 of SXSK01000107.1, forward strand.
GTTCCATAACGGAAGACACTAAGGAGCCGTCGATGGGGGTCAATTCCTCATTCCAGATTCATTGTCCCAGGCGAATTCTGGAGAGGACACGTTTCGGTTCGTCGACGAGGAGGTCATGGAGAAGGTCCTCGATGGGGGCGGCTTTAGATTCCTCGAGGCGATGGGTGAAATGAAGGACGGCGGCGAACGCGAGCGCGAGCGTGGCGAAAAAGAGGCTGAACCGGTTCCATTCGAAACCGAACGACAAGGCGGTCCAGGGGCCGATCAGATCCAATAACAGCCCCCAAAGCAATGGCGAGAGTCCAAGCGCCAAATTGAGGACAACCGAAAAAAGGGCGAAGCAATGGCTTCGGCCCATTTTTGGAATGGTGATCATCGCGAGGCGATACTGTGCCGCGACGAAGAGTGTGCTGCCGAGGCCGAGGATGAGAAGCAGGATGATCGCCAGGGGTTGATTCACTGGCAGGATGCCAGCGGCCATGAGAGCCCAGCAGAGGCACATGGCTCCGAGAAGAAGCATGGTGAATTTGAGGACCGGCTTGCTGCCGTGTCGATCCATGCGAGATCCGGCGATCCAAAGGGAGGCCATGCCACCGATGTAAAACGTGGCCATGGCGAGGAGGACGGAGCCATCGGTCATGCCGCCCTGGCTCCGGAGGAACGAAACGATGAATGTTTGGAGGCCGCCATAGGCGACACCCCAAGCGATGTTGGCTTGTAGGATTTTTGGGAAAGGAGCGTAACGGGAGAGTTCGAGCCAGGGGACTGGGCCGCTGGCCTTGGCTTCTTCGGGGGGAACTTTGATGTCGGGAATGCGTTTCAGGTAAACGAGGCTTAGCAATCCCATGCAAGCGCTGAACAGAAAAACCAGGGCGAATCGCCAGGAGCTTGAGCGGCTCTCAAGCAAGATCGCGACGAGACCCAGGCTGAGGGCGCCGGCGAGATTAACACACCATTGTTCGCGGGTGATGTACCGGCCGCGCAAGCCCACGGGAATCAGTCCGGTGACCCACGGCAGCCACGCGCCGGACACGATCCCTCGCAGAAAATTGTAGAGAAATAATAACGCCAGCATCAGGACCAGTTGAGTGGTGTTGTCGAGGAATCCGCCGGAGAGTGGTACCAGCGCCATGCCGAATACGACAAAAGCCCGGGCGGACCATCCGGCCATCATGAATTGTTTGTACCCGACTCGCAGGACATTTTGGGCGGCTGGAATTTGCAGAATAACCAACAACGGCATCATGCCGGTGATTAACCCCAAGACGGTGGAACTTGCGCCGAGCGATTTCGCGTACAAGACCATCGGGCTCCCTAAAACAATTTGAGAGGACAAGCCGTTGAAGACCGCAAATCGATAAGCCATGTCCAGGCCGTCGGGGAATACGTGAACCTCCAGGTCTGTAGGATGGACACACGGGAGATTCTGCTGGCGGCCGCGGTCAGTATCGGACTCCATTCGAGTTATTGGATCGTGATCACACGTTCAGCCGTGTGCCATCGTCCATGAACATCCGTTGCGCGGACGCGGATGGTGCGCACTCCGGGAGCCAAACCATCTGGCAGTGTGGCCTTCCACAAATGAGGGGACTTCATAGGCGCACCCAACGCGCGCCAGGGGAGCGCCAGTTGTTCGGGTTCACGGGCTCGAGCAGCGAGGTAATAAGGATCGGGCTCCAACGTCTTTCTGAGGGCGATCCAGGGTGTGGACTCATCGACCCGAAATTCGACACGAGACGAATCGGAGCCGTTGAAGACATTGACATAGAGATTGGTGCTCGAAGCCATGGTGGCGGCGATCGACTCCGGGGCATACAGGCTCATTTGGTAATCCATGGGCCGCCGGGATGCTTTATAGTCCACGGTCACGTTCCGGTCTTTGAAGGTCAGCACGGTATAACCATTTGGGGCTCCATCCGCCATCGTGGCATGTGGAATCCCCCATTCATCGGGTTGACCCGTGAACCAACTGCCGCAGACCGTGACGTTGACAATATGGTGATGCGGTTTGCTCCCCTTCCAGCCGTCGTCGCGCTTCAGAAAACGATGCTCCTGATAATGGGTGTGCCCGGCGATTGAGAGGCAATAAGGACGGGACTCAATCAAGCGATAGACTTCCTTGCGATTGAGCATGTCGTCGATCGGCACATGCATCATGAGCAGAACCAGAGTCTCCCGTTTGACAAAACTCAAGTCGCGCTCGAGCCATTCGAGTTGCTGACCATCGAGTGCAGGCTTCCAGGTGGCTCGATTTGTACTGCGGTCGCCGGGCGGGGTCCAACGGATGTTGTCGAGCGCGATAAAGTGCACTGGGCCGTAATCGAAGGAGAAGTAACTGGGTCCGTAGATCCGATTGTAGGTGTCGTTGTAGGCCTGTGCGTCGGTAGCGTCGGTGTTGACGTCGTGGTTGCCGATGACGTTCCACCAGGGCAAACCGATCATGGCGATGGTCCCCGCAAGGGGTTCCATGACGGACAAATCGTCGAAAACGATATCGCCGAGTGTGACGCCAAATTTGGCCGGGTGGCCGACCAATTCCTCGACGGTATCGTGGGCGATATACTCGACTTCACGGAGGTCGCGGGGTTGGGTATCGCCAAAGAAGATGGCTTGAAACGTTTCCGGTTCGTCCTGTTTGACCAGTGGAAAATCGATGGATTTCGGCAGGTCGCCCGTGGGCTTGAGCCCGGGATATTTGAGGGACGGCGAGCCCGTGGGCTTGTGAATATAGGCGAACCGAGGGAGTTTTCGAGAATCCAGAGGCACCATCCACCCCTTGGGTTTGATCACAAAAAAGTCGGTCTCGGAACCTTCTAACACGGGCAGCGACCAGCGACCGGAGGTATCGGTGCTGACGATATTGCGTCCATTGGAGACCCGGATGCCGCTGATGCCGCGTTCGGAGGGGTTGCGCTGTCCGTCGCCATCGCGATCCTGAAAGACGACGCCTGTGGCCGTCTCGGCGATTCCCACCGTGGTGATGGCGGTGAGAATACCAACCAGCCCGATGAACTGCCTTAACCAAGTTTGAACGCTACCAGTCATTTGGATGACACTGACCGGAGTCGACTCAAGACACAATGGTCCGTTTGTCGGTTTTGGGTGTGACTTAAGGTGAGGAGTTGAACAATTCGAGCTGGCCGGGCTGGACTCGGCGGAAGGCGGTTGTGGAGAGTTCAACACGGTTGCCGGCGATACCGGCTCGCTGGCAGGCGATATGAAATAATCGGTCCAAGCGCTCGGCCGCAGGGCCTTCCCCGGTCATACGAGACTGAAAGTTGGCACCATTGATGTTGCCGCCGCGAAGGTCTCGAATTTGGTTGAGCACCTTGGATTTCCGATCGGGAAAATGCCGTGACAGCCAATCGTCGAACAATGGAGCCACGGCGAATGGGAGACGCAGCACCACCTTTCCAGCGAATCGGGCGCCTGCCTGGACGGCGGCTTGAATGAGATTGGGAATTTCGTGATCGTTGATGGCAGGGATGATAGGCGCGATCATGACGCCGACGGGGATGCCGGCCTGGGCCAGTTTGGAAATCGTGGTCAGTCGGGCCGCGGGTGGGGACGTGCGAGGTTCGAGGATTGATCGCAAGGTGGGATCGAGCGTGGTGAGCGAAATGAAAACAGCCGCGGCATGATGGCGAGCCAGCTCGGCCAGCAAATCCAAGTCGCGCGTGATCAGTGAGTTTTTGGTGACGATCCCGACCGGGTTGCGGAAATCGGCGAGAACTTCAAGGCACTGACGCGTAATCTTCAACTGCCGTTCGACCGGTTGGTAACAGTCGGTGACACCGCTCAAGGCGATCCATTCGGGTTTCCAGTGGGGCGATGCGAGTTCTTGACGCAGCAGTTCCGGGAGTCGGCGTTTAACCAGGATTCGCGTTTCGAAATCGAGGCCAGCGCTAGCGCCCAGGTATTCATGGAACGGGCGGGCGTAACAGTAGGCGCAGCCGTGTTCGCAGCCTCGATACGGGTTCACACCGAAGGTGTACGGCACGTCGGGGCTGTCGTTGCGCGAGAGGATCGACTCGGAGGCGTCGAAGTAG
>SXSK01000108.1 GCA_005793375.1 Verrucomicrobiales bacterium
CCTTCGGGGCATTAACGACGTGCGATGCTTTGTCACGCTTTTCCGTTTCAAACCGGATTCCGTGTTTGGCGCAAATCTTAATTGCGACCTCGGTATCGATCGTCTGAGTTACCGTGGCGAAAACGCCCATTCCCATGAGGTCGGCGATCACCTGGAACGGTTTCTTACCCATCTTTTCCGCGAGTTCGCGGACGACGATGGGTGGACGGAGCATGATCGCCGGCGCATCGGCAGCGAGTTGTTGTCGCTGCGGGGGAGGCGGATTGGTGCGTCCTTGCTGAGAAGACTGCTGGGGACGGCCGCCATATTGTCCTGGGCGTTGATGGCCATGGGTCCCGAATTGGGTGGGGCGCTGGAAGCCGTGTTGGCCGGGACGTTGGAAGCCCTGTTGACCGGGGCGCTGAAAGCCTTGTTGACCGGGGCGTTGGTTTGGAGCTTGGCCGGGCCTTTGAGGAGGTTGACCTGGGCGAGGGGGAGGTTGACCTGGGCGGCCAGCGGCTCCAGGGGCAGGTGCCCCACCGGCATCGCGTGGCCGAGAGTCCGACACTCGGCGAGCGATGGTGCTCAAATTGATGAAACCGACTTTATCTCCCAATTGGGGCTTCGGACCCGCGGGAGGCTGTGGTGCTGAGCTGGGTTGGTCCGTGCTGGCTACCTCGGCAACAGGAGGAGAAGGCGACAGGGCTGTTGGCGCTTGAGGTGACTTGGCGAGAGGGGGCTGAGAGACTAATTCAGTACCAGAGTCAGAATCGATCGGTTCGCCTCCAGCCCGTATCGGCTGTGTCGGCGGAACAAGTTCTGGCAGCTCCGCCTGAGGTTCTAAGGCAAATGGAGTTTCGGTCTCGACTGCACCGAAAGTTGGCGTCGCGGGAACCGTTGGGGACTGGGGATACAAGGTGGGCAGTGGCTCGGTCTCTGCGGGGTGCCCTCGCGGATCCACGGCACTCGGCTCGTGGGTTTTTTGGCTGCTCGTATGGGGCGCAGCGGAAGCAGGAGCCTGGGCTGATGAGTGGGCTATCGCGGCGGGTGAGCCGGCAGGTGCTACGTGATGGCTACTAAGCGATGGCGGAAATGATGTGGGTGCCGGTTCTTGGCTTGGGGCTTCTGGTTTTGGAACCGCTGGAGCGCTGATGATCTCCACTTTGTACTCGTCGACCGGTATTGCCTGCGTTGGCGCCTGCGCAAAGGGAGCCAGCTGCTGTTCGAGGTACTCTGCCGTGATCTTATCCAGCGAACTGGAAGCCACTTTGGCTGCTGCAATGCCGAGTTCCTTGGCCTTGACGAGAACCACGCGGTTTTCGAGGCCTAGTTTTTTAGCGATATCGTAAATGCGAACGGGCATGAAGGCTCAGGGCTTAAAAAAATATGCGGCCTGGTGGCATCCACTGTGACGAATCAAAGTGGATTTCCGGGCCGCGAGAAGGATGGATGGGTTATTCGATTCCAATGGTACGACGCTTATGTTCGGCCTGTGCGGCCTCAACGATGGCAGTGGCGTTCCCGTCGAGTTCAGGGATTGCCGCGAGGTCGTTGACCTCGGCCTGCAACAAATCTTCAAGGCTATGGAAACCTACGTTCACCAGGAGGATGGCCTGATCCTGAGTTATCCCAGGCACAGCGGCCAGTTCTTGGACGGCCCGTTGTACTTTTTCTTCAAAGCCGTGCAGACTGGTAGCCTCGGCTTCGATGGACAGTTTCCAACCGGTCAGTCGCTCGGTGAGGCGAGTATTCTGCCCGCGTTTTCCAATTGCCAATGACAACTGATCCGGCGAACAGGTGATCAGCATGTGTCGACGCGCTTCGTCCACCTGAAAGGTCTTGAGCTTGGCTGGGCTAAGCGCATTGGTGACATACATTCGTGGATCCGAGGACCACGGGATAATGTCGACCTTTTCGTTGTTCAATTCGCGAACGATGTTCTTAACCCGTTGCCCACGCAGGCCGACGCAGGCGCCAACGGGGTCGACTTTGTTGTCGCGAGAATAGACCGCGAGTTTGGTCCGAAAACCGGGTTCTCGCGCCACGCCCTTGATTTCGATGGTTCCATCGCTGATTTCCGAGACTTCCACCTGAAACAACTTAATAACGAACTGCGGATCGGCTCGGCTGAGGATGATTTCCGGGCCGTGGTTGGTGACGTCGATGGCTTTGACGAGACATCGGATGCGTTCGCCGATCTGGTATTCCTCGGTGGGAACCCGTTCGCGATTGGGCATGATGGCCTCAAACTTTCCGAGGTCAATGAGGACATCGGAGCGATCAAATCGTCGGACGGTGCCGCTCACGATGTCGCCGACACGGTCCTTGAACTGCGTGAAAATCTGATCTTTTTCCGCACGCCGTATTTGTTGCATCAGAGCCTGTTTGGCGTACTGCGAGGCGATGCGTCCAAAACCGGTGGGGGTGACCTCGATTTCGAGTTCATCGCCAGGTTTGGCATCGGGCTTGGAACGGCGAGCATCAAAAACGCTGATCTGGTCGTGTTTCGACAGGACGCGTTCGGCGACGATGAGTTTAGCCCAAGCTTTGATATCACCGGACTTGGAATCAATGGAAACGCGTAATTCGCGTGCAGGACCAACGGCTTTCTTAGCGGCTGACAGTAGGGCTTCCTGTACAGCGACGAGCAGGACATCCTTGGAGATGCCCTTTTCCTTTTCCCAGTAGTCTAAAACCGCCAAAAACTCTGCGTTCATATGTCAGCTATCCCGCCCCTTGCGGGTAACAAAAAAGTCGGCACTCATAGTCCGACTTTCGCGCGCCGGCGAATACCGGCAGATGAAAACCTTACGGGTCTCACGGTAGTTTCTGGGTGAATGGGGCGTCAAGTGTCCATTTCCCAAACGGAAACCCGTAGGGCTCAAGCCACTGGCCTTCCCTAAAGTGTCCCTCAAGTTGGCGGCTTACATCGGCTGCCGACTCATTCATTCATGGATCCTTCGGACCCAAATCCGACCAGTGACAGCGACAACAGTGAAACTGCCTTTCACAACTACCGGGGGACAACTTGCCAGATCTAGAGGCGGTGCGCGACCTTAATGTTGCAGGGATTTGTGGTCGTCGACTGTCACCAGCATTTTGAGAGCGAAACTCGGTCCGCTTTAGGCAATGAAGGACCGCTAATCGCCGGTAGGCGGCTTGAGGTTCACTGGATTCAGACTTGTATCTGGATCGGGGGGCGGATTCTCGGCGGGAGTGTTGGTACTTGGGATGGTTGTTGGGAAGGACCTGGAAGTTGGTCTAACTCCGTGAGGAGGGCTTGAGGGTGAGATTTTAGGCAGGTCGTTAGGAGCAATCTCCTCGGGCATGACCACCACGGCAATGCGTCGATTCTTGGCACGTCCTTCCGGTTGGGTGTTCTCGGCGAGTGGGTGGAATTCACCGTAACCGACTGCCGCTAAACGGTGGGGATCCACTCCGGCTTTATCTTGAAGAAACCGGACTGCCGCGACGGCTCGACCCGCTGACAGTTCCCAATTGTCTGAAAACCCACCTCGTGTTGTCCCCCGGATAGGGACATTATCGGTGTGTCCGATGACTTGAACTTGTCGGTTGGGATGGTTGGCGAGGATCTGCGCCACTTTAGAGAGCACCTCCTCACCATCGGGTTTCAGTGTCGCCGCACCAGAATCGAACAATACCCGATCCAGAATGTTGACGGTCAGCTTGCCCTGCAGCTCTGAAATGGTGACATCCTTGGATTCCAATTGGCCGCGCAGCGTTTTTTCCAATTCGGATTGAGCCGTAGCGACCTGCTGAATGTTGTTTTCCAAAAGCTCAATCTGTGTTCGAGCAGTGATTAACGCCTCCGACAACGCGAAGTTAGTCTTCATGGCTCCCTCCGCGAAGGTCCGAGCGTCGTATGCGTCTGTTCGGGCCACGTGCAAATCAAAGGCTCGCTGACGCAATTGCAAACCCAAGATTCCAAACAGCCCTAGGGCTGTGAAGAGGACTACGAAGATCCAGGTTGTCTTCGGCATATCGCCACTGGAGCGCCATTTAATAACGGTGGCAACGAATTCTGGCGTTTTTTTTCATGAAGCAGGGGTGGGGACGTCGATTTTCGTTCTCGATTTCGATTCAGGCTTTCGTGCTGCTTTACAAGCGCATGCTGGAGATTCATTTTCGGCGTGCGTGCAACTCACGGTCGAAACGTTTAAATCCGAGATCGCGGCGGCGTTAAAGTCGTATGAACGTCATGTGGTGTGCCTCGAGAAGATCCCGGAGGATTGCGAGGCTGCTCTGGCCTCTTTGCTGGAAAAGGCGATCAATGCCTATCTGACACGTGGGCCGGAGATGCGCCATGGCATTGCATTGGATCGCCACATCACCATCATTCTGAGTCAAACGACGGGCAATGATATTCCTCTTTGCGGCATCTACTTCAATCTGCACTCGCCGTACAGCAAGCGCATGACTGCTAAGCCGGAGAAGGCGAGCACGTGATCCAATACCAACAGGCTCAAGTGCCTGAATCAGATTTCGCCGGCTATGAGTCGGCGGGTACCTGCGCTTCGGGTCGGGGACGGGATTGTCAATTGGCGTCAGTTAAACGTGTCAGTTGCCAACTGCGGGGCATCCGGTCTAGGCTTCCGCATGCGGTTCTTTAACCGGGTTCTCCAACGATTTTCATCGCTCCGCGCGATGGCATTCGTGGGCTTGCTCGTTTTCTGGAGCGGCTGTGCCAGTACCAAAGCTCAGTGGGATTCGCGAATTGGGCGAGTTTCGCTGGACGAGTTGGTGTTGGAACTAGGTCCACCGGATCGTTCGGCGACATTGACGGATGGGTCAGTCGTCGCGGAATGGCTTCAATATCGAGGCTTTTCCCAGGCGAATGTGGTGTCCCCAATGTTTCTGATGCAACAGCCATACGCCTCCGGCTTCTGGCCCACGACGGTGGATGTGACGCGTTCGCCGGATTCATTCCTCCGGTTGACCTTCGGGCCTGATAAGAAGTTGAATGCGTGGCGGAAGGTGTATCGGTAGGTGCGATGCGTCTTTGATCGACGTGTGACTGGTGTGACCTGGTTTTTTGGTGGATTTGCTAGCTTAAACGATTGATGCCGAATCTGTGGACAACGCTGCAACGACTGACGCTTTATCTGATTGGAGCGGCGTTGCTGGTTGCTGCCGGTCTTCGGTACGTGCCCTTGTTGAAATCCAACCAAGCGCGTCGAGCTGAAAATGTGAGGAAGCGTGAAAACCTAGCGGCGATGCAGGTGCGTCACCAGCAATTGCAGGCGAGCATTAAGTCGTTGGAGACTGATCCCAAAGCCGTAGAACGTGCTGCCCGAGATATCCTTGGCCTGGCACGGCCGGGGGAAGTCGTCATTTCATTCGAGTCGCCACGTCGTTGACAGGCTTTCCTTAACGGGGTATGGCCGGCCTAGGTCCGCTTAGGTTGGCGAGTTATTGATAACCGGAAAAAACCGCTGCATGAAAACTTGGGTTAGATTAGTGCGTAGTGTCGTGGGGGTCAGCCTGGCTCTGGGCTTGGCGAATGGCTGGGCTCAATCCTTTCGGCCTTGGTTGGATCCGACCTGTGGGCTCCCGGGCGTTCGGATATCGCCCAAAGCGGGTGGGGGTGGTGATTTCCGATTATACGGCTCCAGCAGCCTGGGTGGTGAGCCGACCTGGGAACCCTTGGCTGAGATGACCGTGGGTGATGGAGGCGCTGAATGGAGGGACTTCAACGCTCATTCGCATCACCGTCGCTTCTTCCGATTGGAGCAAATTCCGGTCCGTCCTCCACTGGCGGCCGTAGACAATTTTCGGTTGATCGACCAGAACGGGAAGGCGCATGAGTTGCACCGTTCCGGTGAGGTGGCCGCTTACGTATTGGTCTTTGCCGACAACATCTCGCTAGCGCGAGCTTGGCCTGAGCTGAAGCAATTGCGTGATACATTTTCGGGCAAAGGTATTCGGTTTTGGATCATCAATCCTCACGAGGATTGGGCAGCCATTATGGCGAAAGCCGCGGAGCTGCGGATCGATTTACCGGTATTGCATGATCGCGCTCAATTGGTGGCTCGAGCCTTTCGATGCTCGGCTCGGCTCGAAGCTGTCGCCGTCCGAGGTGATGATTTTACGCCGTTTTATCGAGGGGCCATCCGCGACGTCAGTGAGACGATCCCCGTCGTCGAGCAGAACTATTTGGCGGACGCCCTGAATGAGCTGTTGGGGGACCAACAGGTATCCTTGAGTTTTGTGCGCGCGAGTGCGGGCCCGATGTCGTTGCGCGAGACTGGCGGGCTTGATTACGCGCGCGACATCGCCCCAATCTTTCAGAAACGCTGTGTCCAGTGTCATCGCAAGGGAGATATTGGATCATTTGAGATGTCGAATCATGGGGTGCTCCAGAGCCGGTTGGCTGACATTCGTCGGGATATCCTCACAGGGGATATGCCGCCATGGCATATGGATCCGAATTCCGGGAAATTTGCGAATGACTTTTCCTTGTTGCCTGAAGAGGCATTGAAATTAGTGGCATGGTTGGATGCGGGGGCGCCGAAAGGCGACGGTGGCGACCCGTTGGTTGAGAAGCCGGTGGCGCCGGCGGTGGAGTGGCCTTTAGGTGAGCCAGACTACAAATTTAGCTTGGACGAGTACAACATTCCGGCGTCTGGCTCGGTGGACTATCAATACCTCGCATTTCGAAATCCGATTCCGACCAACGTGTGGCTCAGGGCGACGGTCGTTCGGCCTGGCAATCGAACCGTGGTCCATCATGCCCTGGCGTTCGCCGGCGGGTTTACCGAACTCCAGGCACTCAGTGGTGGTTTGGGTGGTTACTTCGCGGCGTATGTCCCAGGCATGGATCAAACCTTTTATCCTGACGGCACAGGCAAACTGCTCAAGGCTGGAGCTTGGTTTCTTTTTCAGATGCACTACACGACCAGTGGTGTCGAAGCAAAAGACCGGTCCGAAGTGGGTTTATATTTCTCCAAGGAACCGCCACGGCGTGAGCTGAAGACCATGGCGGCATACAACACCAAATTTCAGATTCCGGCCAATGCGCAGGACCATGAGGTGGTGGCCGTGACCAAGCCGTTTGGGAAGGCGGTGTATATCTACGAGATGAGTCCGCACATGCATTATCGGGGGGCGCGAATGCGATTTGAGGCGCTGCTGCCGGATGGGTCGGTCCAGGTGCTGGCGAACATACCGGCGTATCAATTCGACTGGCAGACGCTCTATCGCCTCAAAGAGCCGGTGCTGGTGCCGGCTGGGACGCGGGTGCAAGTAGTCGGTGGTTTTGACAACTCCCAGACCAACCCGCGCCTCTTGCCAGATGGGCTATGGGGTTACAATCAACCGGTGATCTTCGGGGAGCAGAGTTGGGAAGAAATGCTCGTTGGTTACCTGAACTTTACCGAAGCTCAGTGACATCGGGGTTTACCGAGGGAGATCGCCAAGGTTTGTCGGCGCTCACAGCCAAACATTGGCGTGTGGAGACTGTTCTACGACTTTTCACCACTATTTTGCTGGGGTTTTCGTTTGGTGGGCTGTTGTTAGGGGGGATTGCGCTCATGCTCAAAAGCTCAGGGAAGGGCGTGCCTCCGGAGCTGAATCTGGTCCTGGGCTCGTTGGCACTCCACGGAACGGCTCTGCCGGCACTGATTTGGTTTGTGCGGGTTAATGGGCTGACATTGCGGGATGCCTTCGGATTAGAACCGGACCGGGTGGCTCGGGGAGTGCTATTGGGGGTTGGGTTGGGGTTGTCTGCGTTGCCCATTATCTATGGAATTCAGTGGATTAGTGTCCAAGTCCTGGAGATGGCCGGCATCGATGTGGACCTGCAATCCAACGTGAAGCTGTTGTTGGAAGGAACAGCCACTGTCCGGTGGTACATCGCGATCATCGCCGTCCTCGTTGCCCCCTTGGTTGAGGAAGGTTTCTTTCGCGGGGTATTGTTTTCATTCCTTCGCGATCTAGGACAACGCAAGCTCGCGTATGCGGTCACGTCCGTGTTATTTGGTCTATCCCACTTTAATGCAGCGGCGTTTCTGCCGCTGACAATTTTTGGGGCCATGCTGGCTTGGAGTTATGAGCGCAGTGGAAGCCTGGTGGTTCCCTTGACGGCTCACGCCGTTTTCAATACCGCACCATTCGTCATGATATTGACTGGGATCAACCTGGATGCGGGTGTGAAATGACTTATCAATTTGTCCAGCCCTTGGTGACTACTCGGCTTCGATTGAGGCGGATACAGCCGGGTGATGAGAAGGCCATTTGCCGTTATCGCGGGCTCATGGATGTGGCCCGCTACCAAGGATGGAAAACGTTCAATCTGGAGGATGCGGCGCAATTGATTGAGGAGCAGTCGGCCAGTGAACCGGGTATCCCAGGAACTTGGTTCCAATTGGCAATTGTGGAATCGGTTGGCGACCTTTTGATTGGCGATTGCGGGCTCTATTGTTGGCCGGATGACCCATCCCAGCTGGAGTTGGGTATCACGATTTCGCCGGAGCACCAACGCCGTGGATTTGCCACGGAGTCATTGAGATGTGTGTTGGATTACGGGTTTCGGGAATTGGCCATGCATCGTATCTCCGCCGTGACGGATGATCGCAATGTGGCGGCTGCTGCGGTTTTTCGAGGGCTGGGATTCCGGCTCGAAGGCTATTTCTTGGAACACCGTTGGTTCAAAGGATCTTGGAACAGCGAGTACCTGTTCGCAATCCTCCGGCGAGAATGGCTGCGGGCCCATGAGCCAGGAAGCCCGAGTTTTCCGCCCTTGAGCTGACGCCAGATCTTGGCGCCGAAATCTTTTGGACGAAGCTCAGCGTATTCCTTTGTCGATACGCCTCGCTTCTCCACAAGCGTTCGATACTCAAGCGGTGGCCCTCAAGAACACTCTCGAATCCCGTTTTGACGACTAACTCAGAATTCCTTTAACGAGTTCCCCGTGGATATCGGTGAGTCGAAAATCGCGACCCTGAAATCGAAAGGTGAGCCGTTCGTGGTCGATCCCCAGCTGATGGAGCAAGGTGGCTTGCAGATCATGGACGTGGACGGGTTGGCTCACGACGTTCATCGCGAGATCGTCGGTTTCCCCATAGCTGATGCCGGGTTTGATCCCGCCGCCCGCCAACCACACGGTGAAGGCGTAAGGGTGGTGATCGCGGCCCCAATGAGGTCGATCATTGAGATCGCCCTGGATAAATGGGGTGCGACCAAACTCGCCACCCCAAACCACAAGGGTGTCGTCGAGCAGTCCTCGTTGCTTGAGATCCATCACTAGCGCCGCTGACGGTTGGTCAGTGTCCTTGCATTGGGTGTAAAGCTCGGTGGTGATGCTTCGGTGTTGGTCCCAGCCGGCATGCATCAGTTGGACGAATCTCACACCTCGTTCGATCAACCGTCGCGCCATGAGGCAATGATAGGCGTAGGTCCCGGGCTCACGAACCTGAGGGCCATAGAGGTCCAGGATATGTTGGGGTTCATTGGAGATGTCCGCCAATTCCGGCACGCTGGCTTGCATACGAAATGCCATTTCGTATTGAGCCACTCGTGTGGCGATTTCAGGATCCGCAAATTCCCTCTGCTTTATGGCATTGAGCTGGGCCAGGTCATCCAACATTTCGCGGCGGACGGCTCGGTCCAGTCCTGTGGGACTGTTTACGTAAAGAACCGGCTCTCCGCTGGCACGGAACTTGACCCCCTGATAACGGGATGGCAGAAACCCGGCGCTCCAATAAAAATCGTAAAAGATCTGTCCACACGTGGTGCCTTTGCTGACGGAGGTCATGACCACGAATGCCGGCAGACTATCGGTCTCGCATCCCAATCCGTAGCTCAACCAGGAACCGAGAGTGGCGCGGCCAGGAATCTGAGCACCGCTGAGCAGCAGGGAAATGGCTGGGGCGTGGTTCACGGCATCGGTGTGCATGCTTTTGACGAAGCATAACTCATCCGAGACTGCGGCGGTGTACGGCATGAGTGAGCTGACCCAAGCGCCGGATTTTCCATGTTGTCGAAACGGTTCGATCGGGCCGAGCAGGAGTTTTCCATCCGCTTTTCCCGTCATTGTGCTGAATCTTTTCCCGCCGATATAACTGTCGGGGACGGGCTTTCCGTGCTCGGCCAGGAGACGGGGTTTAAAGTCGAACAATTCCACATGGGTGGGGGCGCCATTCTGAAACAGGTAGATCACCCGTTTTGCCTTCGGAGCCATGTGTGGGAGGCTTGGGAGCCCAGGAATGCGACCACCCGGTACTGGCGGTTGGCTCCCGGCAGCGTGTCCACGGCTTTCTCGTCCCAAGAGTGTTGCCAGAGCGGCGGTTCCGAGGCCCGTGGCGGAGCGGCTAAAGAATTCCCGGCGAGTCAGGTGGAGATGGCGTTCAAGTCGGGGATCCATGGTCGCTATTCTTTGGTGAGGGTTTCGTCGAGGTTAAAAAGCGTGCTGCAAACGACCGTATAGGCGGCAAGTTCGGCGCTGGGAACGGTCCTATCGCGTCTGGATTCACCGGCCTCCAGCAACGAGTCGGCAGCTGTTGGGTCCTGCTCGAATCGGCGAGTGTAGCGCAGAATGGCGTTTAGAAAGACACGGCGTTCCTTGGATGTTGGGACCCGACAAAGGAGTCGACGATACGCGAGATCCACACGTTCCGCCGGGGTCCTGGCTTGTTGCAGAATTAAAGTGGCGAGGGCGCGAGAAGCCTCGACATAAGTGATGTCATTGAGGGTGGTCAGAGCGTGCAATGGCGTGTTGGTGCGAGGTGGTTTGACATTGCAAACCTGTCGAGGGGTCGCGTCAAAAAAGACGGTGGGACCAACAATTCGGCGCCAGAACGTGTAAACACTGCGTCGGTACAGGTTGTCTCCGTGGTCTTGGGTGTAGCGTTTGTTGCCAAATGTGGCCTCTTCCCAAACGCCGGATGGCTGATAGGATTTAACCGGGGCGCCGCCGGTTTTGTCCACCAGCAAGCCTGATGCAGCGAGCGCTTGGTCACGGATCATCCAGGATGGCATTCGAAATCGTGGACCCCGTGCGAGCAATCGGTTTTGCGGATCGCGCTCGTAGAGGCTGGGATCCCCGGCAGAGGATTGCCTGTAGGTGGCACTGGTCGCGATCAATCGGCACAAGTGTTTGACGTCCCAACCGGACTCGATGAACTCGGATGCCAGCCAATCCAGGAGCTCTGGATGCGATGGTTTTTCGCCCTGGGCTCCAAAGTCTTCAGGAGTTTTAACCAGTCCGATTCCGAAGAATTGAGACCAAAACCGATTCACGACGACTCGCGCAGTCAGGGGATTTGCGGGTGACACCAGCCACTGGGCCAGTCCCAGTCGATTCTGTTGAGCAGAGTGCGTTGGATGGGAAAAAACCGCTGGCAACCGATAATCAACCTTCTCGGAGGTTTTATTGTAGAGGCCGCGAACGAGCATAAACGTCTCGCGCTGTTCTTTGCGATCCTGCATGATCATTGCCTTGGGGATCGCGCTATTGAGACGGGATTGGCGGTCTCGGATGCCCTTCAGATCTGCCAAGAGTCCCGTGTAAACGGCGTCTGAATTTTTCCAATGTGCCGCCAGCTTGTCCAAACGCCCCGAATCGCGTTGATCAGGCGCGATGGCCAAATGTTCTTGGATCTCTTTGGGCAATTCTTGAAATTTTTCTGAGGTCTTAATGGGTTGGTTGTCGGCGCGCGGGAACTTCTGAATCTCCGCCATCTCCAACCGCTGGGAAGCCTCCTTGTGGAGTGATTGTAGCAGGGTTCGTTCGGTCGACTGAGTCTCGCTTGGAAGTTCCAGGTTTGGAGCCGCTTGCGGGTTGCCGTCTGCGCCTGTGACCGGTGTTTGATTGAAGGCGGCAAACAGGCCGAAATAATCTCGCTGGCTGATCGGATCGTACTTGTGGTCATGACAGCGCGCACAGGTGAGCGTCAATCCGAGCCAAGCGGTTCCCACCGTCTCCGTCATGTCCATGACATAGTCGATTCGGTTCTCTTCGGCGATTCGACCTCCCTCGCCATTGATCATGTGATTCCGACAAAACCCGGTGGCGATGGTTTGTTCCTGGTTGGCATTGGGAAGCAAGTCTCCCGCGAGTTGCCAGAGAGTGAACTGATCGAACGGGAGGTTGTTATTGAAGGCCGAGACCACCCAATCTCGCCAGGGCCACATGGTTCGATCGGAGTCGCCCTGGTACCCGTTTGAATCTGCGTAGCGGGCCACCTCCAGCCAATCCCAAGCCATGCGTTCCCCATAATGGCGGGAACCCAGTAAACGATCCACGAGGCGTTCGTAGGCCTCCGGGCGCGTGTCGTTGACGAAGCTGTCGACTTCGGTGGGCGTTGGCGGTAGCCCCGTCAAGTCCAACGTCACGCGGCGGATTAGTATCTGACGCGCGGCTTCCGGCGCGGGCTTTAGGTGAGAGGACTCCAAGGATTGGAGCACCAATCGATCCAGTTCATTACGAGCCCAACCGGAGTCTTGAATCCTGTGAGCGGAAGTGCGAATAGGGGGTTCAAATGCCCAGTGTTTGCCCCAAACCGCGCCGGCATCGATCCATTGGCGCAACGTGTTGATCTGCTCCAACGACAGGCTCTTCTTGAGCCGTGGCGGGGGCATGACATCGTCGGGATCCTGAGTCTCAATTCGGCGGATTAATTCACTTTCGTGGCTTTTGCCGGGGAGAATCGCTGCCTTTCCAGACTCTGCCTTTAGGAAGGCAGAGTCTGCCGTATCGAGGCGCAGACCTGCTTTGCGGGCCTTTTCATCCGGGCCATGACAGGGGTAACAGAATTCTGATAGGACTGGCAGGACTTCCCTCGAAAAGGAAGGCGATGCCGCTGTGGGAGCCGCCGCGGGAGCTAAGGTCCAGGTTTGGATACCCACCCACCATCCGATCCAAGCTGCGAGTCTGTTTCGAGGGTGCACGTTCAACGTCTACCCTATTTCGAAGAATCCGACAATTTACAGAATTGAAATTGTCTGGCCATTTTCAGCCATAGTGGGTGTGGCTCCTCTTCATTTCGCGCCGATCGACCCCTCTTGTAATGAGTTCGAGGGAGGATGCCACCGAGCTTTGCCGTGTCGAAGAATCCACGCGCCGAGATCGTCCAGCCAGGAATAAGCCACCGGAGTGACAATCAGTGTGAGCAGTAGTGCGAGGGATTGGCCTCCGATGACCACGATGGCGATGGACCGTCGTTCATCCGCGCCGGGTCCATTGGCGAGAGCGAGGGGCATCATGCCGGCGACCAGGGCCAGAGTCGTCATGAGAATCGGTCGCAACCGATCGCGATTTGCCTGGAGTATGGCGTCGAATCGATCTTGGCCCTTGGATCGGAGGTGGTTCATATGATCGATTTGGAGAATCGCATTCTTCTTCACGACGCCAAAGAGAACCAAAAGGCCTAGGGCTGAATAAAGATTGAGTGTGCTGTTGGTAGCCCATAGCGAAAAAAACGCGAACGGCACCGAGAGCGGGAGGGATAGGAGGATCGTGAGTGGGTGAATGAGACTTTCGTATTGGGCGGCCAGGATCATGTACATGAACACCACAGACAACGCGAACGCCCATAGAAACTCATGAAATGTCCGGTCCAGTTCCCGTCCTCGTCCGGCGACTCGGGTGGTGTATCCCGCTGGCAGATTGAGTTCGGCTGCGGCAGATTTCAGCGCATCGATACGGTCGGCCAAGGCAAACCCTGGTGCGACGCCGCCTCGAAGACTCACCTGCCGTTGGCGATCCAGACGATCGATGCGCGAGGCCGTTTGGGTGGGCGCCATTTTGACCAAATTATCGAGACGCACCAAGCGCCCTTCGCGGTCGGGCACAAACAACTGGGAGATTTTTTCCCGATCATTACGATCCTGTGTCGCTAGCCGAATGGTGACGTCGTAATCCTCATTCGTGGCGGGGTCTCTGAATCTCGAGACTTCGTCATCGCCCCCGACCATCAGTCGCAGTGCTTCAGCAATATCCGCTGTCGACACATTGAGGGCAGCGGCCCGGTCCCGGTCGATGGCGACTTGAACCTCAGGTTTATCGAGTTTCAGGGTCGTATCGGCGTCTAGGAGTCCCAGTTGCGGTGCTCGTTCCCGGAGGGCGTTGGCGAACCCTGAAAGTCGTTCGAGTTCCGGGCCGAGGAACGCAAAATCGATATCATATCTCGAGCCACCGAAGTTAAACGAAGCGATGTTGCTAATGGTGGTACGGAGGCCAAACTTGCGGAGTTTTTGGCGAATCTGCTGCATCACCTCCCGTTGAGTTCGGTTGCCTTCGAACGCTTTCCAGGGTTGGAACCTCACCGTTTCCTTCAAGAGGCGCGGGAGAGTAAACCGGCGTTGTTCGAAGGGAACAAGGCGCAGGTAGCATTCTCCTCGATTGGCCGAGTTGATGAAGCCACCGCCGGTTGTCGCCAGCACCAGTTGGACTCCTGGAACGTTCAAGATTTCGGCTTCAATGGCCTTCATTGCTTCGTTCATTGAGGTGACGCTTGTGGCTTCAGCCCCGGTCACATTCACCTCGAATTCGCCCTCATCAATGTCGGTCGGGATGTACTCTTGCTTCACGACGCGATAGAGCGGTATCGAAGTGAGCATGATGGCGATTGCGCCGAGGGCCACCCAACTGCGATGGCGCAACGACCATCGCAGCAAGCTGAGGTATTTCGCCACAAGGCTTGAGTAAAAGCCGGTGTGAGATGCTCGGTCCGTTGCTTGAAACCGTTTTCGGCGAAGCAACCGAGCGCTCATCATCGGGGTGAGTGTGAAGGAGACCAGCAGGCTGACTAGTACGGCGACAGCGGCGGTGATACCGAATTGGAAAAGGAACCGGCCGGAGATGCTGGACATGAAGGAGACCGGCACAAAGATCACGACGAGACTGAAGGTGGTTGCCATGACCGCGAGGCCGATCTCGGCGGTGGCTTCCCGGGCGGCCTGGAAGGGTGACAACCCGCGTTCCTCGATGAATCGGAAGATGTTTTCCAATACGACAATGGCATCGTCGATCACAATGCCCACCATGAGAACCAGGGCCAGCATGGTGACGCTGTTCAGGGTGAAGTTAAGAGCCCACATCATTCCAAAGGTAGCGATCACTGATGTCGGAATGGCGACAGCCGCAATGATGGTGGATCGCCAATCGCGCATGAACAAGAGAACGACGCCGCAGGCGAGCAGGCTGCCGAGCACGAGGTGGACATTAATTTCGTGGAGTGCCTGATGAATGTAGCGCGATTGATCTCGAATTATTTCGAACTGAATGTCCGAAGGGAGTTGGTTTTGCAGGAATGGAAGCCGTGATTTGACGGCTTCGATTACAGCCACGGTATTGGCTCCAGACTGACGGCGAACCTCCAAGATGACTGTTGGTTGCCCATTGAGTCTTGAAAAGGATCGCTGCTCCTTGTTGCCGTCTTCCGCATGACCAACATCCTTAAGGCGGATAGGGGAGCCTTGGCGGGTTGCGATGACTAATTCGTTGAATTCCTTGGCCGCCGTGAATCGCCCGAGCGTGCGCAAGGCTTGTTCGCGGATCGGGTCTGTAATGTTACCGCCGGGGATATCGACGTTCTGCCGGTTCAATGCTTCGCGAACCGCCGTAACTGGCAGTCCATAAGCTGCCAGTCGGTCCGCATCCAGCCAGAGATTGATGGATCGTTCCGCGCCACCGGCGATCGTGACGCCACCCACACCGCTCGCACGTTCGATCTGGACCTTCACCATTTTATCGGCGAGTTCGGTCAACTCTCGGAGCGAGCGATCTCCAGAGAGGGAGAGCGTCAGAACTGGAGATTGGTCGTTGTCGAACTTGGAAATGATTGGAGGTTGGACTTCACGGGGCAGTTTCCGGATGACGGTGGCGACGCGGTCCCGAACGTCTTGAGCGGCGGAGTCGATGTTGCGGTTCAACTCGAAAGTCACCAATAACATCGAATTCCCCTGCATTGAGATCGACCGGAGCTCACTGATGCCTTCCACGGTGTTGACGACCTCCTCGATGGGTCGCGCGATTTGAGACTCGACCTCTGCGGGTGACGCACCTGGTAGGGCGGTACTAATACGGACAGTAGGGAGATCCACCGACGGCAGGCGGTCCACTCCCAACCGGGTGTAACTGGTGGCGCCGACCACGACCAGCGCCATCACCAACATCAACGCGAAGACCGGCCGTCGAATGCAAGTATCAGCGAGTGCCTGCATTGAGCTTAGGAATTCTTACCCGCTTTTTTTGGCGCTGGAGGCAAGGTCTGTTCACCGGTCTTCCCCTGAATAGGGTCACCAGATTGAAGCCCTTCGGGACGGAGAATGAGTGTGTCGCCTGATTTGAGGCCGGAAAGCACTTCCACCCAGCCACTCACTCGGCGTCCGGTAGTGATTTGTCGCTCCACCGCTCGGTTCGTCAGGGCGAGGAAGATTTTTTCGACCCCGGCGAACGTAATGACGGCGTCGGTTGGGATCGCCAATGTGGGAACAGACTCCGCCACCAGCACTTGGGCTCGGGCCAGCGCTCCGGGTCGCAGGCCTCCTGGGTTTCGGAACTCTGCCTCGGCAATCAACATTCTGGTTTTGGCATCCAACGCGGGTGAAACCCTCAGCAAACGTCCGAAATACTCGTTGGTGTCTCCCTCGACGTTCATCTTCACGGACAACCCGGGTCGGACCGAGAGCGACTGGCGCTCGGGAATCTCCAACCGCAGGCGGAGTGGATCCACCCGAACCACACTCAAGACAGGGCTTCCCGAGGTCAAATATTCTCCAACATTGGTCAGGCGCTCCTGGACGATGCCGTCGAAGGGTGCTCGAAGGGAGGTGTCTGATAGCTGTTGCTTCGCGATTTCGAATTCGGCGCGGCGTTGTGCCAGTATCGCCTGCCTTTCTCGCGCATCTTGTATGGCGTCGTTGTAGCGATTGAAGGTCACTTGGTACTCGGTGCTCGCCCGTTCGAACTCTGTTTCCGATGCGATTTTTTGCGAGACCAACTTTTGGATCCGTTCGAGGCTTTTTGAGGATTCTTCGAGGAGTGCTTTTGCCTCACGGACCGTATTGAGTGCCTCGAATTCCACCCGATCGTCATCACCTTCCACTGGCAAACCCAGTCGCGCCCGACCTTGAGCCAGAAGGGCTGCCGATTGTTTGAGACGGAGCTCGTAATCTCGAGGTTCCACCTGGGCGAGGATATCCCCGGCTCGAACCGGGCTGCCGACATCGACCTGAAGCAGTCGCAAGCGCCCGGTGGTTTTGATGCTTAACGTGGCGCGATCCATCGCCTGGAGGGTGCCCAACGTTTGAAACGAGCGATCCATGGGTTGTAACCCCACTTGAGTCACTGGAACGACGGTCGTTTCGCGGCTGCGAACACCCGTGTCCGGAGGACGTCGACAGCCGACCGCAATCGCGCATCCCGCGAGGAGGGCGGCTCTTAGGAACCACTGGGCGTGAACCTGAAATTGCGGTAGCACGTGCATGCCGGTGAGTGGCCAGTGTGACAATATTTTGGCAGGTGGGAAACCAAAAGGAAGGTGGGTTTTTGGCCCACGATCTGAGACCAGTGATTCGTGGTGCGCCGGGAACTGTTCCATCAGCGGATGTGAGGGGCAACCCCAGGGCGAATTCTTGGAAAAAATGGTACTGAAGTTTGTCAGGATTTGAGACGTTGGTTAGTGAAGTGAATGAGTCAGGGAACCTAATGACCTTGCGAATGATTCCAAAATGGCTGAGTGCATCCAGGGGCAAGTCACGAGTGTCGGGGCGCTTCCTCTGTCTGGGATGGCTGATTGGCTTGGCATTAGTTTCGGGTCGTGGTGCGGCGCCGGAACTGATTGACGATCGGACCATCACGATTCAAAACGCCGGCGATTTGGAGGCCAAACGACGCCAATTGATCGATTACGTTTGGGGCACAGACGGTTTCCCCTCGCTTCGGTTTCCCACCACGGTCCTGACCAATATTCCGTCGCCTGTTCAACACCTCACGCATCTCCGACGCGTCGACGAATTTCGCTTTTCCATGGCGCCGGGGCTTCAGGGGTTGGCCTATCACTTTATTGCCGCCAAGCCAAACCGACAATTGGTCGTGGTGCATCATGGACACAGTTGCACATTCGACGATGACGCTGGTCCATCGGAAACTGGCTATGGATTGCAGCGAACTATCCACGGGCTGCTGCGTGAGGGCTACGGTGTCCTGGGAGTCTTCATGCCACATATGCGGCCAGGCGATTGCACGGGTGGACACGATACCCTGTTTGTCCAACCCAACCAACCTAGCCGTGGCAGCGCCATCAAGTACTTCCTTGAACCTACGGCGCTCAGTCTGAATTATCTTCAGACGCAATCCAGTGCGGGAAGTTTTCCCAAATACCGTCGGTTCCACATGACGGGGCTGTCTGGCGGTGGTTGGACGACGACCGTTTATGCTGCGCTGGATGCTCGTATTGAGTGCAGTGTGCCGGTGGCTGGAACCATTCCGCTGTACCTTCGCAGTGGTGGGTCGGTTGGCGACCTGGAGCAATACGAATCCGGGTTTTATCGATTAGCGGGCTACCCAGATCTTTATGTCATGGGATCCAGCGGCAAACGCCGGCGGCAAATCCAGATCCTGGTTCGTCGGGACGATTGTTGCTTTGGTGAGCGGCAGCATGATGTGTCGACCGTGGGTGAACCCTATGAGACCGCCATGAAAGGGTATGAAGTCCGTGTACAATCGCGACTTCAGCAGCTGGGTTCAGGGAGCTTTCGGTTGGTGATCGACCGAGTGGCACCCAGTCACATGATCTCTCACCATGCCATTTCGACCGTCCTGATTCCGGCATTAAGGGCGGCACATTGAGTCATTCATGGGGCGGCTGTATGGGACAACCGTTATTCCTGAGGTGGCCTCGCCTAGTCATTGGGCGCATCTCCGAGTTGCCGACATTTAAAGCTCGGTCGTCCTGGGAATTCCCCAAAAGCGGTGGGGGGCCACCGCGCTCCAAAGGCGCCGGCAACTCGGAGATGCGCCCCCAGTCATGATTCAGTTTTTCCAGGGCTTGCCAGTCGTGAGATTTCAAGACCACACTGCCATTTTACGATGAGTTCGACGTTTATACCTGCGCCGTTGCGATCATTTCAGGCCGACAAGCTTCGCGTTCATGTTTTTGCAAGCAACGACGACATGTCGGTTGCGGTGGCGGCGCACGTGCACGCCTACCTGTTGGAGACGTTGGAGCGCCAGGGCAGTGCCGCGGTGATTCTTGCAACGGGCAATTCCCAGATTCGTTTCCTGAAGCGATTGGTAGATGCGGGAAGGCTGGATTGGTCCAAAATCACCCTGTTCCACATGGATGAGTACCTCGGGATACGAGCGGATAATCCGGCTTGTTTTCGTCATTATCTTCGCGAGCGAGTCGAGTCCTTGGTGAAGCCCAAAGTGTTCCACTACATCGCCGGCGATGCGGACTTGCCGCTGGATGAATGCGCTCGGTACACCTCACTTCTGAAGGCGCAGCCGATCGATCTCGTTTGCCTCGGTGTCGGGGAGAATGGCCATCTGGCGTTCAATGATCCGCCGGTGGCACGATTCGATGATCCGCACTGGATTAAACTCGTGAAGTTGGACGAGGAATGTAAAATGCAGCAGGTCCGGGAAGGACACTTTTCGAGCCTCGAAGCAGTACCTCCGTATGCGTTTACATTGACCATTCCCGCACTCTGTGCCCCGCGAAAGATGGTTTGTGTGGCGCCTGAGAAACGGAAAGCAATTCCGATCAAGAACGCGTTGCAGGGCCCGGTTTCCATCAGTTGCCCGGCCTCCTTTTTACGCCAACAGTCGCACTGTGATCTGCTGCTGGATGTCGATTCAGCTTCCCTGCTCTAGACAACCCTGAATCCCCCATGCGAGTTCTCGCCCTGGATCATGGTACGGTTCGTATTGGCGTCGCTTGCAGCGATCCTTTAGGAATGATCGCCACACCGCTGGAATTCATTCCTGCGGATCCTCAGGACAAGTTCTTGGCGCGCTTGGGGCAGCTCATCGCGGAGCGTGGCGTGGAACAAATCATTGTCGGCATGCCCCGGAACATGGATGGCAGTTACGGTGATGCTGCTAAGAAGGTGAAGGTTTTTGTCGAGGTTCTTCGTCAGCACACGTCAGTTCCCATACGGACTTGGGACGAACGGTTGACATCCGCCCAGGCGAACCGCCAACTGATCGATGCGGGGGTGAGACGGTCCGGGCGGAAAGAAAAGGTCGACGCAGCAGCAGCAGCGATTCTGCTTGAGAGCTTTCTGGATGCCACTTCATAGGTGCTGGGACGCAAGCACGAGGAATTTATCAGGACCTCGGCAGCCACATCGCGGTGAAGATTTTGTCCTGCAATATCTGATAACGCCCCTGGATTTGCGAGAGGTCGCCCAGGCAATCGAAGGTGCGGCGGAGCGTATTGACCGTGAATCGTCGTTGGTTTGGGATGACGTGGATCTGAACTTCGTGGAATTCCAAGAACTCTCCGGTTAGAGGGCGTTGCAATTTGTAGAAGCTTTCTTTCGCGCTAAAAAACATGGCTGGCCAGTGCGTCTCGCCCGGACCGCGGTTCTTAGAAATCCACTCGAGTTCTGATGCCACAAGAATTCGATCGGGGATCTCTGGGGTAACACGGGACAGCATCTCGGCATCAATGCCGATTGAAAGACTTTCGTGTCG
>SXSK01000109.1 GCA_005793375.1 Verrucomicrobiales bacterium
AGCCGCAGATTAACGGGCGGGCCAGTTCCGCGCAAGCTAAAAATGTCGTCGGGTGCGATCGACAGCTTTCCAGCCGTCGCGCCAAGAACGGCGCTTTTCCCCTTCATCTTCCAAACTTTAAGTGAACTGTCGCTGTAGTGTTAGCCGCTATTACCAGCTTTGGCGGTCAAGTCAGCTTGGCGTTTTCGCTATACGATGTCGTTGACGGCACGAACACGACCAATTTTCGCACCAGCTTGGGCACGTCCGGCGATCCGTTTGCGGTGGTCCTCCATCGCGGCTTGGCTTATGTCGCCGGCGACGATGCCGGGTTGCAAGTGATCAATTACCTGGTTCCGGATACACTCCGGCGACGCCCGAACATCTCGTTCAGCCTGCCGCTGAGCAAGACGCCAACACTCGAGGCTGGGTCAAGCCCATTGCTCACGTTCACGACCAGCGATGATGTCGCGGTGCGCGAGGTGGAATTGTTCGCCGATGGCGTTCGAATTGGAGAAGCGGGGTCGTTCCCGTTTCAGATTCCGGTCGCTGTGTCGCCGCCTCCGCCCGGACAAACCTCGGTGGTACTGCGCGCGCGCGCTGTGGATACGAGTGGTAATGAGCGATGGACGGAGGACCTTCACGTGGTTCTTACTCCGGATCGAACACCGCCGATTGTGCGGTTGCTCAGCCCGTCTTCTGGGGCAGTTCTGCCGGCAGGGGGACTTTCCTCCGTCGCGGTTGGGTTCAATGAACCGATGGCTCCGGCTTCTTTCAAAACTGGCTTAAAACTGGAGAGTGCGGGGCCGGACGGGGCTCTCGGCACGTCAGACGATCGGGCTGTGGCCGTCGACCACGAATATGATGCCCGTACCCGGACGTTGACGTTGAGACGGGAAGGTCCATATCTCTCCGAACGGTATCGACTGACCGCCAATGCCCAGCTAAAAGACCAGTCCGGTTTCGCACTGGTGACCCCACAATCTTGGGAGTTTCTTGTGCTTTCCCCGGTCCTTCTTGGCACGACACCATTCAACAATTCGAACCATCGCCCTGGCAATCCCACTCTAATCACCGCTAGGTTTTCTTCGTTGTTCGATGTCGCAACACTGCGGGCTGGTGGATTTATGCTCGATCACGCGGGACCGGACAACCAGGTTGGCACAGTGGACGACGTGCCCGTTTCCGTTTCGAGTTTGACGGTTTCGTCGGTGTCCAATCGGATGAGTTTCGTTCCAGTGCCCGCGCTTCGGACGGGCCGGTATCGCGCGCGACTGACAACCAACGCGATGGAT
Source organism: Verrucomicrobiales bacterium (assembly GCA_005793375.1). Lineage (GTDB taxonomy): Bacteria > Verrucomicrobiota > Verrucomicrobiia > Limisphaerales > UBA9464 > SXSK01. Next base: position 1,275 of record SXSK01000109.1, read on the forward strand.
GTCTTCGGGAACCGGTTGGTTTCGACCTCGGCCTGGAGCTTTAATGTCTTGGCGCCGAGTGTTACCTCCATCGAACCGTTGAATGGTCACGCTAGGCCATTTGGTGGTTTTGGGGAGGTGCAGGTAAGCTTTAATGAGCCCATGGATCCAATTACACTGGCGAAAGGGATCCAATTGTCGTTGACGAATGGCACACCGGTCAGCGGGGGAACGGCGGCTTTCGACAATGCCACACTCACCGCAGTGCTGTCGTTCCCAGCGCCATTGCCAATCGGTGAGTATCGTCTGCGCGTGACGACTCAGGCGACCGATGTTTACGGCAATCCAATCGCCGCCGAAGTGACGTCGGGCTTTGGAGTCCACGGACCGGTGCTGTGGGCGTTGGACACGGATGGTCGGTGGGATGTCCCAGGCAACTGGTCTCCTGTGCGGCCCATTGCAGGGGACGATGTCCGAATCGATCGGTCCGCGGCAAATGTCGTGGTCAATCATACAACTGGAAATACCATCGTCAGTGGTTTGGTGAGCACGGAGGCGTTACGGCTTACGGGCGGCAGCTTGGCGTTGCATTCAAACTCAATCATCAGCGGACCACTGCTGGTGCAGAGCGCCACCCTTTTGAACCGCGCGGAATTATGGCTGACGGGCCCGGTTACTTTTGGACCAAGGGCCAACATTCGTGGCGGAGGTACCATGGTCTTCGGTGGCCCGGTTTCCATCGCGGGAGGTAGCTTGGCCAACTCGGTGGATATCGGCGGCCAAACCTTGTTGATCGAGAACGGACCCCTCACGTGGGCCTCTGGTAACTTGGGGAATGACGGCCAGATCACCAATGCACAGTGGATCATTGGTATCAACGGTAGCCTGGAGGCAATGGTCGGCTCGACCCAACGCGATTGGCAAGGGAGTCGTGCCAGCCTTTGGAACCGTGGTAAATTTCGTCAAAGCGGTGGCACCAATCTCCTGCGTTGGATCTCGCTGAGCGTCACCAACGACGGTATTTGGGAGATTGCCAGTGGGAGAGCAGAACTCGATGGAGGGCTTCATCAGTCGGGTCAACTCACCTTGGCCGAAGGGACCTCACTAAAAATTCGAGGGGGATCCGGCGGCCGTGATGTGACCCTGCTGCCGACCGGGCGCATGGAAGGAGCAGGCAGCATCAGTTTCGAGCAGGTCACAGCGGCGTTTGCGGGTCGTTATGCAGTGACTGGTGGTTCGGTCTTTACAAGCGTGGATGCATCCTTCACCGGCGAATTGAACCCAGTCGCCGGCGCTCTCACCTTTGTGAACACTGAGGCGATCTTTGATGTTGGTCCCATGAACCTCCAGAGCGCCGTTACATTGCGTGGGGGTACTCTGGATTTCCGCCATCCCACGACGCTCAGCGACTTCCGATGGCAGTTTGGTCGTGTCCGAACCGCCGGGGACCTCACGGTCCATGGTTTGCTGACCATCGGCCTGACGGACATTGGCAATAGCTCTCAGTTTGCGGGCCCTGGCCGTCTGCGGGTGATGGATGGGTTGTTGGTGCGTCGAGCGCTTACCGTCGAGACCAACGCCCTTATCGAGCACTCCGGGACATGTGTCTGGCAGCCCCAGACGAGCTCGCAGTCCACCGCGTTGGATTTGGACTCAGGTGCGATCTTCCGAAATCTGGCCGACGGTCGATTTGAGATCGCGACCAATCGCACGATCGGTGGTTTCGGAACCTTTGAGAACTTCGGCACGTTGGTGAAGGCGAGCGGCGCTGTGACCAATGATTTCCATGCGATGCTCGACAATTATGGGAAACTGGAGATCGCGGATGGCCGACTGCGCCTATCGGGCGGTGGCGCTCTGGGTGGTGCGGTGGCGTTGGCAGAAGGCACAGTTTTATAAATCATCGGTGCGACTCAGCGTCCTGGATGGCTCCTCTCGGCTCCTTTTTCTGGTGGAGGTATTCTGCAATTGCGAGGCGGCTCCAATCATCTCACGGGTAAACTGACTGGTCCCAAGCTCTTCATGAATGGTGGTACCCTTCGGCTCGTTCCGGAATCCAGCTTGGTGAATCCTGAGATTCGCAGCGGGGCCGTTTTTGCGGACGGTACGTTGCGACTCACCGGGACAAACAGCATCGTGACTGGCAGTAACACGCGGTTTCATGGGCCGGGTGTGTTGCGGAACGAGGGGCGACTGACCGAGGCGTCCGTATGGTTTGATAGTGACATTGAAAATGCTGGCGAATGGATCTATGCCACAACGACCCGGCCGCGTTACGGCGGGCTTTTCCGCAACCTGGCGGGGGCGACCTATACGGTGACGAACGTGACCGGATCACTTTCGGACGGCCATAGTTCTACATTGTTATAAAAAGAGATTGCGAATTCGCAGCGCCGACGCAATGATTTTCCCAGCGAACAGAAACTAAAACATACGGAGAAACCCATCTCGGCCGCCCGCTGGCGGCCTTCAAAAAAATGAGACACCCGAT
>SXSK01000110.1 GCA_005793375.1 Verrucomicrobiales bacterium
AGAAAGAGCAGAGTCCCGTGAAAAATTGAACTATTTTAACCAGTCTGAAAAACGATCACGAACCCCAGTTCTCCTTCCAAACCAAACCCAATTTCAGTCTCTCTCATTCACACTCTGCAAAAAACTGAGATGCGCACGATCCGCAAGTTGCCATTACGTTGCGCGAGGTGCAAAGCCAGCGTGTTTGGGTTATGGGTCGCATCAACACTCCAGGCATTTATCCTTTGGGAGCTCCCATGACCGTCATCGAAGCCATCAGTAAGGCCGGCGGCTTATTCACCTCGAAATTCTCAGGCTCCACGGAAGAGCTTGCAGACCTTCATCACAGTTTCATCATGCGCCCTGGTCAACATTTGCCAATCAACTTCCATCAACTCATCCGCGAAGGCGCCACCCATCAGAACATCTATCTAGAACCCGACGATTTTGTCTATCTTCCGTCGTCGCTTTCCTCCGAAATTCACATCTTGGGTGCTGTCAATCAACCCAGGGCGGTTGGCTTTAAAGATCAGGTGACGCTCATCTCCGCCATGGCCACCGCAAAAGGCCCCGCCAAGGACGCATGGCTCAAACACATCGCGATTGTCCGCGGTTCCCTGACCGAACCGCGCATTGCCATCGTCGACTACGAAGCGATCGTGACGGGGCGAGCCACGGATGTTCGCTTGGAGCCGCGAGACATTGTGTTTGTTCCTTTCTCGCCCTATCGCAACCTAAATGCTTACGCGAGACTGATCGTTAATACGTTCGTCAAGACCATTGCAGCCAATGAAGGCGGACGCGCTGTGAGCAGCAAATTTCAACCGCCCGGCATCGCGATTCCCATCCAATTCTAATCGGGCATCATCCAGATATTCCAACAAGTCGTCGGCTAAAGAAAGGAACACTGGCAGAGAAGCCAGTAACCACAAGCCGCACAGTATCGTCAGCAAGGCCAGCCTCGGCACTCCACGCAAAAACGCCCGAACCGTAAATGCGGCGAGTAACGCTCCATGCAGCACCATTAGCGGATGAAAGGCAATTCGAACAAATTCTCGAAACCATACCGGCCAGCCGGCGACATTGCGCCAAAATAGGGGCTCCTCTTTGAGCAACGCAAAACCGATCAGTACGATGGAGGCACTCGCATACAAGATGGCCTCCAGCCATTCGCCCCAGCGCATACCCCGCTCCCAAGATGACGCGGCATCGCTCACAACCGGGTGTTAGACTTTTCCAGCTTTGCGCCAGCGGAACAAGGTGGTTGGATGAACCCCGGTGCGGGCAGCGATATCCGACAATGATAGTGATCCATCCACCAGCAGTTTTTTCGCGTGAGCAATTCGGCCGCAACGACCCGGTAGCATGACGTCGGCAGCCAACGGCGCGGATCCGTGCATCTCAGAGGTTGGGTCAGATGCCAGATCTACCTTGAGGGGCACTGGAGGGTCCCACCAGCCTTCCCTCAGGACAGGTCCATCGTGGAAGAGTACGAGTCGATCAATCACCGATTTAAGTTCACGAACATTGCCAGGCCAGGAATAGCGTTGGAGCCGCGCCAACAAACCGGGCTCCAATCGCTCAACGTTTTTCCCGAACCTCTCATTGGCGGTCAGCACAAAGGCCTGTGCCAACTCGGGGACGTCTTCGGCACGCTCTCTCAGCGGGGCGAGCTGAATCACCACTTCTGCCAACCGATAGTATAGGTCCGCCCGGAATCGACCTTCTTTGATCTCGACCATGGGATCGCGATTGGTCGCTGATACCACTCTCAACTGAACAGAGTACTCTTTTTCGCCTCCCACCCGCCGGGCACGACGAGTCTCCAAGAAGCGCAGGAGTTTCGGCTGAAGGGATAAATCCATTTCGCCCACTTCATCCAGGAACAGCGTTCCTCCATTGGCTTGCTCGACCAACCCTGGACGCGCCTTGTGAGCACCCGTGTAGGCACCCTTTTCAGCACCAAAAAGCTCGGCCTCCAGCAAATCCTTGGGCATCGCGGCGCAGTTGAGGGTCACAAACGGCCCACCTTTCCCAGCGCCGTGCAATGCCACCGCAACACGCTCCTTTCCAACGCCGGATTCTCCAAGCAGAAGGGCCGTCACATCCGTCAACCCCAACCGTTCCACGGTGTTGCGAAGTTCTTGAATTTTCGGGGAATGCCCCAAGAGTTGCTCCCCTTCGGCATTCAATGTCCCAGAGTATAACTGCAGCCACAGTGTCTGATTCTCCGAAGCCCATTCAACCGCCGTGCGCCAGCGGTCGTCGGAATCGCCGAGCGATACCACATCCCAAGCCCCATCCCGCATGGCGTTGACGACAGCCGACGTGCCCGCCTCGTTCACTTCGGCAATGTAAAAGCGGTTGGCGCGGGGTAGTCGCACGCGCCACTTGGGCCACTCACCCGAGCGCATGGCTTCCGAGGAAATCACACAAACAGTGGAAGCATTGTCGGCGCGAAGCATAGGAATCATGGAGTCCTCAAACTCCTGGCTCTTGAAACCCAATCGACCAAGCCGCGTCAGGCAACTGGGCGGAAAGAACTCGGGATATAGTATGGTCATGGTAAACGAACGGCGCTGAATCCACCAAAAGTCTAATCCCGAAGCGGAATAGATCGGGCGAGGACGGATTTTGAGAATGGGGAGGGGTGTGAACGCCCGATTTATTCC
>SXSK01000111.1 GCA_005793375.1 Verrucomicrobiales bacterium
CGTTTGTTGCTCGTGCTCGGGTAGCGTAATAGGCTCGGACATGCCGGCAGTTAAATAAAGTCAGCGCCTTTTGTCCAGTTTTATACCGCCTTTTGTTTCACCTGCCTCCTTAAAGTCGAAATCTTGAAACTGCCCTGCACCTGACATCAGGGCGCGGAAAAGCGGTGGTCGTGGCTACGGGAAATGCGACTGAGGTTGGGAAAGTGGCGCGGATGACGGCAGACGCTGAGGAACCAAAACCCCCGTTGGAACTCCGGCTCGATCAATTTGGGCGGTACCTTGTGGGAAGCGCGGTTGTCCTGTTTGTGGCGGTGATGAGTTTTGGGTTGTGGCGCAAACTCCCGACGGTCGATTTGTTTATGACTGCCATCAGCCAGATGGTGTCCTTGGTACCGGAAGGGTTGCCGGTTGCGTTGACCATTGCTCTGGCAGTTGGCATGCAGCGCATGGCGGGTCGCGGTGCGATTGTGAGGCGGTTGGGCGCGGTGGAAACGCTGGGTTCCACCAGCATCATCTGTTCGGACAAGACCGGTACGCTGACCAAGAACGAGATGACGGTGACCGAGCTGTGGCTCCCGGACGGGCGGACGATTCGCGCGAGTGGTGAGGGCTATGCGCCCGTGGGGGAGTTAACGGAAGGTGGGCATGCCTGTTCGGTACTAAATGATCCAGGCCTGCGGCGATTGTTGGAGGCAGGCGCACTTTGTAACGATTCTCAATTGGTGGCTCCCGATGAGACCGATTCGAGGTGGCGTGTGTTGGGGGATCCGACGGAAGCGGCGCTGTTAACCGTGGCTTGGAAAGGCAGTTTGGACTTGGACGCGCTGCGCCGGGAATGGCCGCGACGCGGCGAGATTCCCTTTGACTCAGCGACCAAGCTGATGGCGACCGAACACGGCCACAGCCATGCGAATCGTGGTCGGCGCGTTTTATTGAAAGGAGCGCCAGAAATGCTTTTGGACCTTTGTGGATCGGTTTCGATGGGCTTGCAGACAGAGGAACTGGATCCAGCCCGACGCGCGGAAATCTTGAGGGCGGGAGTGGCCATGGGTGATCGTGCGTTGCGGGTGTTGGCGATGGGCGAGACGGAGATCGAACTGGATGACGATGCAGGATTTGGGGTGTTGCGAGGTCGAGTGACATTCCTGGGTTTGGTCGGCCAGATGGACCCGCCCCGTGCCGAGGTCAAGGCGGCTGTAGAGGAATGTCAGGCGGCTGGGATACGAGCGGTGATGGTGACTGGAGATCACAAGGCGACGGGCTTTGCGATTGCGCGGATGCTGGGTATTGCCAAAGAAGGCGATCGCGCGGTGGATGGTCGGGAACTCGAAGCGATGCCCGAGCACGAACTCCGATCAATCCTTGACCAGATTGCGGTATTTGCCCGCGTTCATCCCGCGCAAAAGTTGCGCATTGTCGAAGCCTTTCAATCCCAGCGCCATGTGGTGGCAATGACGGGTGACGGTGTGAATGACGCGCCGGCCCTGGCTCGGGCGGATGTGGGCGTGGCGATGGGGATCACAGGGACCGAAGTGGCCAAAGGTGCTGCGCGGATCATTATCACAGACGACAATTTTGCGACCATTGTGCGGGCCATTGAGCAGGGGCGTCTGGTATACACGAATCTGCAGAAGCTGCTGTTGTTTTTGTTCACGACCTCCATTGACGAAGTGATCATTTTGCTCGCCGCATTGTTGCTGGGTTACCCCTTGCCGTTGGCTGCGGTTCAGATTTTGTGGATCAACCTGGTCACCGAAGGGGCGCTGACGTTGAACTTGGTTATGGAGGGTTTGGAAGGTTCCGAAATGCGGGGCCCGCCGGTTCGTTCCTCGGAACGATTGATCACCGGTCGGATGGTGCGTCGAATGGCGTTGATGGTGCCCACGTCAGTGACGGCGACACTGGGGTTCTATGTGTGGCGGCTTTCAACGGGGGCGCCCTTTGCGTTGGTGCAAACGGAGACCTTCACCGTGCTGGCGGTCTGCCAATGGTTCAACGCATTGAATTGTGAGAGCGAGACGCGATCGGCGCTGAGTCTGGCCGTGTTTAAGAATAGGTGGCTACTGGGTGGCCTGGCCCTGGCCAATCTGTTGCACGTCGCCGTGGTGTACACCGAACCCATGAATCGGTTGTTTCATACCGTTCCGATTCCACTCACGGACTTCTTTCTAGTAGGCGCTGTCGCCAGTTCGGTGTTGTGGGTGGAGGAATTGAGGAAGTTCTTCGCCCGGCGACACGCTCGATCCTCCGTCCCGCCGAATCAATTCGGCTAGCAATGCAGGACCCTGATCCTTGTTGCGGGGCATCGCTATTCTTCCCGTGCGCGCCACAGTCGGTTCAGTTGGCCGCCGACGACCATGAGACCCCATGCGGTTAGCGCCAGAAAACTACTCACCATCAATTCCCAGACTGGATCGGCAGAGGATGTGTTTACCGCGGGCGATCGCGGCCATGGGGAAAGCCTCGAAAGCAGCAGTTGGCCTTGGTTCAGGGAGAGCAAGATCCCTCCGAAAACCAACAGGAGGAAGTAGCCGACCTGAACCGCTGCCTGCATGGCGGGATCTGACGGCAGCGCGAGGGTGCGTGTGTTGCGTTTCATTCGAGTCTGAGTTCGAGGTTGATTCAATGGCGGCCAATACCGTCGGGAGCTCGGTTCGCATGCGGCGTGCCAGAAGCAGCGGGCATCTGCGATGTCGACGTGGAAAATTCACCGCGTGTCGAAATTTTTCGCGTTCAACCTCCTCGGGCCAAACTGATTCACCGAAGTTACCTGGCGGACGATTGCGTCTCCGATTTGTGTGGTCCACGGGACTTGGTTGCACTCCTGAGCCACCGGTTGGCGGCTGATTGTGCCGTGAGGACGCTGTTCGGGGCGGATTAGGACCGCGATTCATGAGCACGCGTGAGGCTTGTATCAAATTGGACCACCGCTTTCTGAGTTCACAAGCGGGCCAATACCGCATAGACACCCCGCGACATGAGTCAGCACACGCTTTCGAAGAAGTTCGCCGCCTATCCCCGCCTAAATCCACTCGGGGTGGGTTGCGATATTACTGCGGCCGATCTCATTGATGAGGTGATGCTTGCCTACAACGGTGGCCGCCTCCGTGAAGCCGCCCAATTGCTCGCACGCAAGATGCTTCCTGACGATGGGGTGATCGGCATGAGTCTCACCGGTGCCTTGACCCCGGCGGGGTTGGGCAAATCCTGTTTGATTCCGCTCATGAAAGCGGGGTTCGTGGATTGGATCGTGTCGACCGGGGCAAACCTCTATCACGACCTGCATTTCGGGTTGGATATGCAGCTGCACAGTGGATCGCCGTTCCTGGACGACGTGGTGCTGCATGAGGAAGGCGTGATCCGGATCTACGACGTGTTGTTTGATTACAATGTGTTGCTCGATACCGATCTCTTTGTTCGCGAGGTGATCCAGGGGCCCGAGTTTCAGCGCACGATGGGCACGGATGAGTTTCATTACCTATTGGGTAAGTACGTGTCTCAGCGCGGCAAGAAACTGGGGTTGAAGGACTCCTCGGTTTTGGCCACCGCCTATGAGTGTGGCATCCCAATCTTCACCAGCAGTCCGGGAGACAGTTCGATCGGCATGAACATCGCGGCGATGGCTCTACGCGACTCCAAGCTGTTGATGGATGTGAACCGCGATGTGAACCAGACGGCGGGAATTGTGTATCACGCCAAGTCTACCGGCCACACCAGTAGTGTGTTTATTTGTGGCGGGGGCAGTCCCAAGAACTTCATGCTCCAGACGGAGCCCCAAATTCAGGAGGTCATGGGCATCAAAGCAAAGGGTCATGACTACTTCCTTCAGGTGACGGATGCCCGTCCCGACACCGGAGGGCTGAGTGGAGCGACTCCGGCTGAGGCGGTAAGTTGGGGCAAAGTGGATCCGGACAAGCTGCCCGATAGCGTGGTCTGCTATACCGACTCGACGATCGCTCTACCGCTGCTAACGGCCTATGTTTTGAGCCGAGTGAAGCCGCGTCCGCAGAAGCGGTTTTATGACAAGCGCGACGAGATTCTGGAAGGGGTCCGTTCGAAATATTTGAAGACGGGCACGGTCAGCAAGATTCTGACAAGCCGAAAGATGGCGAAGCGTTCGAGCAGTGTGGGCTTGAAGAAAAAGAAGTGAGTTCGGAATGCACGAGGTGATGGGTCAGAAGCTTGTTACCCCGATTAGGTGGGATTGGAGAATCATGCGCAGCCAGGTACCAACAGTGAGCAGGAGGCAGGCGACACCGGCGCTACGGTTCCAACGTTCGAGCTGCAGGAGTGTGGCGGCGGCTCCCAAGCTCACGCCAGCGACGAATCCACCGGCATGAGCGACGAGATCGCTGTTGGGGCTGCTGCCGAAAGTGAGGAATAAGAAGGCGCCTCCCATGAGGCAGCCGAGCACGGTACGAGTTGCATGGCGGCTATGACGCCAAAGGAACATGGATTGTGCGCCCAAGAGTCCGACCGCCCCCATGACCATTCCCGAAGCGCCAACACCGATGTAATCCTGACCGGGTCGAAACGGTCCCGGCAGCCAGTTTTCCAGCCGGATCCAAGCGCCACAGACATTCCCAGCAACACCGGCCAAATACGATAGGAGGAGGGCAAGCCCAGAGCCGTAGCGTGCCATGGCGAGCCCAATGACGAGCGCGCCCAGAAGCGCATTGCCGGCGAGGTGCCCCAAGTCAGCGTGTAACCAGACGGCGGTGAATGCGCGCCACCAGTCGCCGTTACGAAAGGCTTGAGTTGAAAACGCACCGGTAGGATGGAGTCGCCCTGAGAGTGTGTGGACCCAAGCGAGCACAAAGACCCAGACGACGGCACCCCAGTGAAAGATAAGTTCGGAACCCGGCACCTGTTGGCGCCAGGCCCAGCGACGATTCTCCAACCGATACTGTCGAATCGCGTCTAGCGCTTTGGCGTGGTCGGCGGGTGAGACCAACAGAAGCCATTGATTTCTACCATCGGGTCGTTCGATGGCCACCTCGATGGATTGGCTCGCCAGCACGAGGCTCCAGTCCAATGCCTGACGCTCCGAATGTGCTAGTATTGAGGCGCTGTCGTCGGACATCTCTGTCGCGGCTGGTGCGATCACGACGACGACTGTCGGTGAGGAACCCAGGTTGGCAAGGGGACTGCTAGTTTTTGGGGTGCCTGGCGGATACCGCGTCTCCGGGTGGTCGGGGCCGGATCTCGTGCTTTGCAGTGCGGCAGCCCTCTGCCGCTTTAATCTATCGGCCTCGGCTGACACAGAAACTCCTCAAAAGCGGTGGAGGGCCACCGCGCTCCAAAGGCACTGCCATTCGCGCGGACAAACTCCCATTTGTGCTTGATTTTCGAGATGAGTTTTCAAGGATCCAGACCAACCGTAGACTTCTGATTTTCTGCGAAAACGAGTTGATTAAACAACGTGCGTGATTGGACCGATCGGCCCTCCGGGCGGTTCCCATGAACTTCTGCTGAACACGACACACAACACAACACAACGAACATAGCACTATGGAACGTCTTCAATTCACCGGCCGTTGGCTGCCGGTGTCAGCCGCCGCGTGCGCCTGCCTCTTAACCGCCCAATTGGGGGCGACAGCAGATCAGATTGTGGATTCCTTTGATACCGAGTCCAGCGTCAGCGCTTGGAGCGCCATCTGGGGAACGTCCCCTGAACTGAGTTGGTCGAAAGAAGATTCCACCGGTTCCGCCACTTCCGGATCCCTCCGGGTGGCCGCTACCTATTTCACCCCCGAAGACAACGGATGGGAGCAAGCGGTGATCAGCCGTACATTCGCCAGTCCCGTGATCGGGGCGGAATTCATTTCGGTGTCGGTGGACGTGAAAGTAGATCCGACATCCTTGCCGACTGGCGCCGGGCAATATGGATATTTCGAACTGAAACGACCGGATGGCACGGCCATGGGAGGCGTGAATCTGAGCAGCACCAGTTGGACAACGATTCGCTTTCAGATCGCCCCTACCGAGGGCGCGGTGACGGGTATCATCATCCTGAATGGCAACTCCGGTTTTACAGGCCAAGTCATCTACTATATGGATAACTTTCGTTTCAACGCCCCGCCTCCACCAAAAACTTTGATCGATACCTTCGACACGGAAGACACGGCAGGAAACTGGACGGCCATTTGGGGCACGTCGCCGGTGATTGCTTGGAATTCCAAGGATGCCAATGGCTCTGCCACGTCGGGTTCGTTGCGTGTGGAGGCCGACTACTTCACGCCCGAAGATAGTGGTTGGGAACAGATGGTTATCTCACGGACCTTTGAGACCCCCATCATTGGCTCGGAGTATGTTTCAGTCTCGGTCGACCTCAAAGTCGATCCCGAATCCGTGCCGACGCTGTCGAATCAATACGGCTATTTTGAGATGAAGCGCCCGGATGGCAGTGCCATTGGGGGGATCAACTTGACCAGCACAGAGTGGACACGCATCACATTCCCTATTCCGCCGACCGAGGGAACGTTGACGGGGATTATCTTCCAGAACGGCAATGGAGCCTTCCAGGGTAAGGTTGTGTATCAGGTCGACAACCTGCAATTCACCAAGAGCGCGGCCGGGTCCACAGCGCCGGTGTTGTCAATATCGTCCAACCGCGCTGCTGGTTTGAAGTTATTCGCCAGTGCTCCGGGGCAGGCCTACCAACGTCAAAATATTGTCTATGCTCCTTCGGAAGACTTGGCGAACACGCTTTGGTGGGTCAATCAGCCCGAGGCGATGACGTACTCGGTAACGTGGTCCGAATTTCCCGGGGCGGACCAGATGGGATTCCAGGGTCATCTGATGTTGGTGAATGACACAGGCGGGGGCGTGACACCGGACTGGAATGACGCGAATGTGATCCTGATTGAATTTCAGAACGTCAACACGGCAGGGCCGGATGGGATCGCGGGCAATTCGGATGACGTGGTTCAGGCGCAAGCGCGGTTCCTCCACAAAGTGAATGAGGCTGGCGGCAATGCCATGTTGTATCGTGCGCAGGCGAATGCGGCCGCGGGCCCCGTGGGTGTGCTCGGCCAGGTCCAGGCGCCTTCTATGGTGGGAACCTGGAGCATGACCCTCAAACAACAGGGCAATGGCAGCACGGCGGTCACGCTGAAAGCACCGAATAATGCGACTACGCAGCTGGTGATCCCAGCGGAGGCGGCGGCGATGTTCGAGCCGTCCACCAAAGGGGTGAGTGCGTTGATTGGAGTCCAGCCCAATTCGGATACACGAATTGGCCTTTCAGCAACTCTCGGCGGCGTGAAGATCACCCAGGGAGCGAAGGTGGTGGTGAATGAGAATTTCGCCACGGCGGAGTTGGATTCGGCCGTATGGGTGGTGCGTGCTCAAGACGCTGGGGGTATTGTGCCTACCACATCGGGCTTGGCCTACCTCGTCAGTTGGCCACTACCCGACGCCGGCTTTTCGCTCAGGGCCAGCGCGAGTGTGGCCGGCCCGTGGAATTCAATTGGAACGTCGCGCCTCGTGGGGGCTCGCCGTTTGGTGCTGATTAATCAGGCCGATGCGCCAGGGGCTTCCGCTGGTTTCTTTCAACTCAAGAAGTGAGTTAGGGTTTATCGGCCCCTGGTTGGCTCCAGTGGGTGGGTGCATGGGTCACTCACCCACTTTTTCATCCAGAGGTAATCCTCTCGCCGGAGGCAGCGAGGAGGACATTCTCTTGAGTGCGATTGGGCCCGGTGAGCTCGGCGGCAAGTCGTCCGTGGTGCATGACCAGAATACGGCCAGAGAGACTCAAGACTTCGGGGAGATCGCTGGAGATTAACAGAACGCCTTTGCCACGAGAGGCGAGTTGACGGATGAGTTGATGAATCTCGGCCTTGGCACCTACGTCCACACCGCGTGTGGGTTCGTCCAGCAGGATGAGAGAAGGGTCGCGATCGAGCCATCGTGCAAGGATGACCTTCTGTTGGTTTCCCCCACTCAAGGTGCCAATGGGCTGTGAGGCAGAGGACGTTTTGACACCAAAACGGTGAATGGCCCGTTGGATCTGTTCGGATTCGCGCTTCTGCGGGATCCAACCCCAACGAGCCATCAAGTCCGAAAAACCGATGCTGATGGAATCCGCCACGGAATGATCGAGGACGAGGCTCTGGCGTTTGCGTTCTTCGGGCAGGTAAGCCAATCCGGATTGAAGTGCCTCAGCAGGGCCAGTTGGAGCCCAAGGTTTTCCTTGAAATCGCATGGAACCCGAACTCAATGGGTAGAGCCCGTAGATCGCGCGGGCTAGCTCGCTTCGTCCGGCTCCCACCAATCCTGCCAATCCCACAATCTCTCCCTCCCGAACCTCGAGCGTCATATTTTCAAAAAGCCCGTGGCTTGTGGCGTTCTCGAGCGACAGCAGCGTCGTAGACGAAGGCGAAGCGTGAGTCTCGTGGCAATCCGCACTGGGATGGGTTGCCCACTCTGGTAGCGCGCGTCCGACCATATCCTGGATGAGGCGTGGCACGGTGGCTTCGCGGGTGGGATAACCCGCGACCAATTCACCGTCTCGAAGTACGGCGACTCGGTCGGTCAGGCGCAGGATCTCGTCCAGACGATGAGAGACGTAGAGCAAGGCAACTCCAGTTTGTCGAAGTCGCTCAAGATGGATGAACAGCCGTTCCACTTCGGGCTCACTCAGGGATGCCGTGGGTTCATCGAGGATTAACAGGCGGACCTGGCGGGAAATCGCCCGGGCAATGGCCACCTCCTGCTTTTGGGCAGTGGTCAGTTGGTGGAATGGTTTGGAAGGGTCCAGTTCCACGCCGAATTGGGATAACTGATGGCGGGTAGCTGCCAGCAATTGATTCCAATCCACGCCACCCCAGGGGCGACGCGGCCAGGAATCTCCGAGGTAAAAATTTTCCGCCACCGTGAGGGAACCGCAATAAGCGAGCTCCTGATGAATCGTTCCGATTCCGGCGGCCAAGGCTTCGTGAGGCGAGTCGAAGGCTGCCGGGGCACCCTGCCACCGCAGTAAACCGGCATCCGGGGAGTGAACGCCACTGAGCAGTTTGATGAGAGTGGATTTTCCCGCACCATTCTCTCCGATCAACCCGAGAACCTCGCCTGGATGGATGGTCAAGTTCAGCCCCTTCAACGCCGGAACTCTGCCGAAGGATTTCTCCACAGCCTGAAGCTCCAGGAGCGGGGGGGAGGATGAACGGCTCACAAAACAAATCGTACGCGGTTCCTTCCAGCCTGTCCAAACTACAGAGGTGTTAGGTCTTCTCGGTTGGCGGCAGGTTCCGCACGAGCCGCCTTCAGGAGGTTCGAGTTCTTATGGAGAATTGCTCGAAATGTTGGGACAGGCTTGATCTTCCCACGTGAGGTTTATAGAGAACCTCAAACCACACGAAGTTTTCCCATGAAAGCCCCTTCGCCTGTCTCGTTGCCCATCCGCCTCCGGATGTTCGGATTCACCCTCATCGAACTGCTCGTGGTGATCGCAATCATCGCGATCCTGGCTGGAATGTTGCTCCCAGCGTTGTCCCGTGCGAAATCCAAGGGGGAACGCACCTCGTGCATGAACAACCTGCGTCAGATCTCGCTTTTGATGCAGTTTTATACCGATGATAACCGGGACACCTTCCCAGGCCATCGAAATGGAAATGTGACCACCGATAGCGCGACTGTTTCACTTACGAATTGGTGGGGCACGACCATCCTTAAATACCGTCAGGTTCAGAGCAATTTGTTTCGATGCCCGAGCATCAAGGGGAAGCGCTTCGACAATTGGGGTGAGGTGGCAGTGGAAATTTGATCCGCACCTGGTGGGTTACGGATTCAATGCGTTTTTCCTGGGAGTGCATCCCTACGGAGCGATGAGTGTCTCGGCGGGTGGGGTGAATTTCGACACCAAGCCGTGGTTGAAGCGAACGTCGATCGTGAACCCGGCCAACAATCTTTGCATTGGGGATAGCATGCCGAAATCCGATGGGTTCTGGAGCAGCAGCCTGTGGTGGCCGACCTCCTGTATGGACGCGAAGGCGAGCACCAGCAAAGCGTTCGAAGGCGTTGATTCCATCCGGCATTTCCAAAATGGGGTGGCTCTGTTCAATGATGGCCATGCCGAGGCGCGCCGCGACGCAAATATCAATCCACCTGTGGATCCGAGTTCAGGGAACGCCAAGGGCGTCATCAATTCCCAATACTGGGATCCGTATGATCGTGCGCGGCGTTAATTCTGATTTTGGGGATGGTTTCAGGGCTTAAATTCGCTGACATCTCGCAATTCTAGCTTGTCATCAGGGCTGACAATAGCGTTAGGTGATGTTTCAGAAACTCTCCCGATTCATCCGTGCGGATCCCCGTGAATGGGAGACCCATTGGCATACTACTCACTCGTATGAACTCCAACACCCATCAACAACTCATTCCGATTGAATCCATCCGTCGCGCATTGACCCTCGGTCTGGGCGCGCAATTGATCGCCCTGCCGGCGGTATTTGCTCAGGACAACAAGCCTGCCGACACCGACGAAGCTGAGACCGTTGAGATGACCATGACCGGTACGCGCCTGACGGGTGCGGAAGCCGAGGGGTCCCTCTCGGTCTCTCCCTACAACCTGGAGAAGCCCATTTATCAGGGCTATAGTTCACCGGCCGAAATGCTCCGCCAGAAGCTGCCCCAGTTCGGTGGAGGCACGGGCACAGCCAACGACGCCTTCGGCAATGGTGGCGACGGCAGTGCCTCCATCTCGCTCCGCGGCCTTCCGTTGAGCCGGACGCTCATCCTGGTCAATGGTCGCCGTTTGATTTCGGGCGATCTCAACCTGATTCCTCAAGGTGCCATTGAACGAATTGAGGTGCTGAACGATGGTGCCTCGCCGATCTACGGCTCCGATGCCGTTGCTGGTGTGGTGAATATCATCACAAAACAGAAATTCGACGGATTCCAGATCGGCATGCGCTACGGTAACACAACCGAGGCTGATATTAGCGAACGCCGTGTCTGGGCGACCTGGGGTCAGTCCTCCGAGAAGGGCAACATCACGCTCACGGCGGAGTATAACAAAGCGAACGGACAATACAGTCCGGATCGAGGTGTGAGTTATCCCGCAGGCGACTCAGTTTCCGGAACCTCGAACCCGGGAACCTTTGCGGCGCGTGGTTTGGCCGGTCATTTCCAGCCTCTGCAATGGAGCTTGGTGCCTGGTCGAACCGCTGGGTTGACTAACGCGACTCAAATTCCCTCTGGATTTAATCCGACCGCGTTCGTGGACGTGCGAATTCCAAACGGCGCCGGCGGGTACGAGACCAACCCAGACGGTTCATTCAAGACGTTGGGTGCTAGGGATCGTCTCGCGGCCCAACGCGCCGAGCAAGATCGCTTGAACGCCCTGCTGCCGGCAAATAGCCCGGTGCGTTACGGCGCGTCCCCGTCGCTGCTTCCCGGCGTCAATCCAGGCTTTCCGTTCGATCTCTATACGGTCGCAGTCCGGCCATTTGAACGTTACGGGACAGTAGCGTCGGCAGACCGCAAGTTGTTCGGTGAAAATTTGGAAGTCTTCGCCACCGGAAGCTATTCCCAAAACAACAGCGTCAATCAGTTGGCGCCATCGCCCTTGAGCGGCCGCACGGTGACCTCAGGCAATTATTGGTACGGCACCGTATTTCCAGGTCTCAATGCAGACAATCTGAACTTCACCTATCGCCCGGTGGAACTCGGACCCCGTATCACCACCTTCGATTGGGAAGAGATCCGCCTCACCGCGGGGCTCCGTGGCCGCATCGCGGAATCGACGTGGAAATGGGAGCTTGCCTATACCTACGATCGCGCCCGCCTCGACCAGATCCAAAAGGGTGGCGTGTTGCGCAGCCTTTACGACGCATCATTGGCCGACACGACAGCTGCCGGCGCTTTCAATCCATTCGGCGTCACGCCGTTGTTTGGTTCGAGTCCGGTGAACAGCGCGGCCTTGTTGAACTCCTTCTCGGGCTCCGCCGCGCAACAGGACACGTATGGACTGGAAATGTTCGACGCCAACATCGGCGGTGAAGTGTTCGACCTGCCCGGCGGTCCGATCCAAGTCAGCGGAGGTTACGAACACCGTCACCAGACCGAAGACCTTGTTCCGGACTTTGCCTTGCTCAACGGCTCCGTGTTTCCGTTTAACGCCGATAGCGTGTTTCACGGGACTCGCAATGTCGATTCGGGCTTCGGCGAAATCAACATCCCGATCGCCGGCAAGGACTTTAATATCCCAGGGGTTCATTCCTTCTCGGTATCGGTGGCTGGCCGTTACGAGAGCTTTTCGGATGTTGGGAACACGGGGTTCAAACCGCGTGTTGCTTTCCGTTGGGAAGCACTGGAGAAACAGTTGGTGTTCCGTGGTTCTTACGCTCAAGGCTTTGTGGCACCACTGCTCCGCGACTTGGATGCCGGGTCGCCTCAGCAAAGTTTCCAGGAATTGGACAACCCCCTCACAGGAGTGCGCAAGCAGCCGACCGAAGGTGTCATCCTAATCGGCAACCCCAATCTGAAGCCGTCGGAATCGGATAGCTACCTGATCGGCACGATCTATTCGCCCGATTACCTCAAAGGCTTCTCGATCGGTGCGAACTATTATCGCATCGAAGAAGCCGGTATCCCGTTCGAGAGCGCTCAATACATCGTCAACCAATGGAATGCGAATGGCGATAGCACCAACCCGAACAACCCATTTGGTCCCAATGCGGTCCGCAGCGGAGTGAATCCGCTGGGTGCCCAGGTCTCTCTCGAAGCCAACGGCGATCTGAAACAAGTCTCCAACATCGGGCCCATCAATACGGGTCAACGCGTCACGGACGGCATTGACCTGTTCGCGTCTTACGAGCTCCCCACTGAAGTCGGTACGTTCACCTTCTCCGCTTCCGCCACCCGCGTGATCGGATTCGAACAGGAAGACTTCCCCGGTTCCGGCAAGGTCAGCTACAACGGGTACTACTGGGGCGACGGCACCGTCTTGGGTAACTACGGTTTCCCGAAATGGAAATCGTCGACCAGCATTGCCTGGGAATGGGACCGCTATTCCGCAGCGATCGGCTGGAGTTTTGTCGAGGGTTACAAGGAGATCGGCGACAACAATCGACCGGTGGGCAGCTACAACACCTACGATCTGCGCTTGGGATACAAGATTCACAAGATCGACGCCGACCTTAGCTTCGGCATCAATAACCTGTTTGACGAGCAACCGGAATACGTGACCACCGGCTTCGTCCAGTGGGATCGCGCCGTGACCGATATTCGCGGTCGCCAGTATTTCATGCAGCTCAGCAAGACATTCTGACCGACGCCTGACATCGCGGTTTGCCAAGACCCCGGCGGGCTTCCCGCTGGGGTCTTTTTGGAGGTCATTTTGGAGTGTCGGCAGTCCTCTGCCGCTTTCGTCCACACCATTTATCTCAGCAAACATCTGTCCAAAAACGGTGGAGGGCCACCGCGCTCCGAAGGGGGATAGCGGTAGAGGACTGAGGTCAGTCCACAATTCCAACGCTTGAAGCTTCCGGAACGTCTGCCTAGGCTCTCACCCATGAATTCCCCGTTGTTCGGTATTGCCCTGTCCGCGCTCCTCGCCGGTGTTGCGTTTGCGAAGGAATACACCATCGCCGTCATCCCCAAAGGAACGACGCATGAATTCTGGAAGTCCATCCACGCTGGCGCCGCCAAGGCAGAACAGGAGCTCAACTCAAAAGGCATCAAGACCAAGATTTTCTGGAAGGGGCCATTGCGCGAAGATGACCGCGACCAACAAATCCAAGTGGTCGAAAACTTCACCAGTCGTAAGATGAGTGGCATTGTGCTTGCCCCATTGGATTCCCGAGCGCTGGTCCAACCCGTTAAGAGCGCGGTTCAAGCCGGAGTTCCCGTGCTGGTGATCGACTCGGATTTGAACTCGGACAAACACCTTAGTTTTATTGCGACGGACAACTACAAGGGGGGGTTCATGGCGGGGGAACAAATGGTCAAACTCCTTGGAGGGAAAGGGAATGTGATTTTGCTGCGCTACCAGGTTGGGTCCGCAAGTACCGAAGCTCGAGAGAACGGATTCCTTGATGCGATCAAGAAGCATCCAGCCATCAAACTGATCTCCTCCGATCAGTACGCGGGTGCCACCCGTGAAACTGGGTATCAGGCATCCCAGAACGTCCTGAATCGGTTCGGCAATCAGGTGGATGGAATCTTCTGTCCGTGCGAACCCCCGACCGTCGCCATGGCGAAGGCGTTGCGGGACATTGGCAAGGCGGGGGGCAAAGTGAAGATGATCGGATTTGATTCGGGGTCCGCTAGTGTATTGGACCTCAAGAATGGGGATCTGCAGGCTCTGGTCGTCCAGGATCCAGTCAAGATGGGGTATCTAGGGGTGATGACCATGGCCGAACATTTGCAGGGCAAAAAGGTGGAGAAACGCATCGACACCGGAGTCGTGCTCGTGACGCGAGAGAACATGGAACAGCCCGAGATGAAGGAGCTCATCAATCCGCCGTTGAAGAAGTACCTCAAGGAATAGTCAGCCACGCGCTCTGGTGATCCCCCGACTTCGACTGACCGACATCCGCAAATCCTTCGGCGCCACTCAGGCGTTACGGGGCGTGCGACTGGAGGTTCAACCCGGTCAAGTTCATGCACTTATCGGTGAAAACGGCGCTGGCAAAAGCACCTTGATGAAGGTGTTGAGCGGCGCACATGCCTCCGACTCCGGGTTGATCGAGTTGGATGGATTGCCATTTGTTCCCAAGAATCCGCTGCACTCGCATCGAGCCGGCATCGCGATGATCTATCAGGAACTGAACCTCGCCCCGCACTTGAGCGTCGAGGAAAACATCCTGTTGGCAGAACCACCGCATCGATTTGGGTGGATTCAACGGTCGGTCCGGCGTGATCGGGCACGCCAGGCGCTGGCGGAACTTCATGCCGAGACGATCCCGCTCGAGTCATCCGTCCAAAGCCTGACAATCGCGCAACAACAATTGGTCGAGATCGCTCGCGCTCTACTGGGTCAACCCAAGGTGCTGATTATGGACGAGCCGACCAGTAGTTTGACACGGGTCGATACCGAAAACCTTTTCAGGGTGATCGAGCGGTTGAAGCATCGAGGCGTTAGTGTGGTGTATATCAGCCATTTCCTCGAAGAATGTCAGCGTATTTGCGATCATTATACCGTCTTGCGCGATGGCGAAACAGTGGATGACGGCCCCATGAAAAGCGCGAATTTGCGCCACATCATCCAACGGATGGTAGGGCGTGACGTGAACGAGTTGTACCCGAGAATTCCGCATGCGATTGGAGATCCGGTTCTGAGCGTGACGGGGTTGCGCGGCGTTTCCAAACCGTCATCGGTGACTTTCAATTTACGTCGTGGTGAAATCTTGGGTGTGGCTGGGCTCATCGGCGCTGGCAGAACCGAAACACTACGCGCCCTATTTGGTCTGGATCCAGTTGAGGACGGATCGGTGAGTCTGAACGGCCGGGTATCGACCAAAACGAACCCGCGGGAACGACTGCGTCAGGGGGTGGGTTTGCTCAGCGAGAATCGAAAGGAAGAGGGACTGCTGCTGAATCGGAGCATTGCGGATAACCTGCTCATGACCCGCCTAGGCCCGCTGACGCGCTGGGGGGTAGTGAGCCATCGGTTGGTGCGCCAAGCATCGGCTGAATGGATGTCAGCCATGGAAGTAAGAGCCCAAGGCCCAGCGCAGGCCATTGGAGAACTGAGCGGCGGGAATCAACAGAAAGTCGCCTTGGGTCGACTGTTGTATCACGATGCTCAAGTGTTGTTACTCGACGAACCCACCCGCGGAATTGATGTCGGTAGCAAAGCGTCCATTTATCGACGGATCGGTCAGGCAGCTGAATCGGGCAAATCTGTGATTTTTGTCAGTTCCTATTTGCCAGAGTTGCTGGGTGTTTGTGATACCATTGCCGTCATGTGTCGCGGGGCATTGACCACGGTAAAGTCTGCTTCGGAATGGACGGAGCACGGCATTATTGCCGCCGCCATTGGTCAGGGAGACATTGACACCGACGCCAACGCCGAACCCGTTGGCCAAGTGGTTGGCGAGGCACCCCCTGCTGGAACCCAGTCAAACGGTTTAGAAACCAATTGAAATGAGTGTTGTTCGCAACGGAACTGCGGGGAGTGAAACGACTGCGCGCGCACGCCGATTCCTCAACGCAGCAGGTCCCTTCTTGGGACTGTTATTGGTGTTGCTACTTTTGTCGCTCAATTCGGAGTCGCGTGAATTCATCTTCACGGGCGCGAATTTCAAGATCGTTCTGATTCAGACGGTGATTGTGGGCATTGGTGCCTTGGGAATGACCTTGATCATCGTCAGCGGCGGAATCGACCTCAGCGTGGGTTCGGTGGTCGCTTTCACGAGCGTGCTGGGGGCGCGGCTACTCGTGGCTGACGTGAATCCAGCACTGGCGGTCGCCGGTGTGATTCTCGCCGGTGGAGCCATTGGCTTGATCAATGGCGCCGTCATCGCCGGGTTGCGCATGATGCCTTTCATCGTGACGCTGGGAATGATGGGTATCATTCGCGGCGCCGCCAAGTGGTTGTCCAATAAGCAAACGGTCAGTGCTCCAGAAAATTCTCCGGTAAATGCCATCATGGCGCGGCTGAATCCCACCGAATTTCTTCCGCTGCCTGCCGGAGTTTGGATAGCCGTGGGTCTCGGAATTGTGATGGCGTTCATGATGAACCGCACGGTCTTTGGGAGGCACATTTTCGCGATTGGTTCCAATGAAGCGACGGCGCGGTTGTGTGGCATCCGGGTGCCCTTGACCAAGCTCTGGATCTATGGACTTGCCGGCTTGTTCTTTGGGTTGTCGGGCCTGATGCAACTCTCGCGTCTGACCCAGGGCGATCCGTCGGTGGCGATCGGCCTGGAACTCGACATTATCGCGGCGGTGGTGATTGGCGGGGCGAGTCTGAGTGGTGGAACAGGAAGTATTCTCGGGGCAATGATCGGTGCGCTGATCATGGCAATCTTGCGCAATGGGACCAATCAGATGGGATGGGAGACCTATGTTCAGGAGATCATCATCGGCGGTGTGATCGTGCTGGCCGTTGGATTGGACAAACTCCGACAGAGCCGGTCGGCGAGGGTATAAACCGCCAGACCGTCGCTTCTCAAGAGGCTCGCTGAGCGAGCCGCGGACGACGTTTTCCTGGGTTTAGAGTTCCGCCAGGGATGCCGTTCTGGCACGACCTACCGCAAAATGAGCAGTGCTGGGCGCTCCGAGTTGCGGCGCTGTATTGGATGCTGGAGGAAAAGCGGCAGAGGACTGCGCGCACTCCAAAAGCAGTGGCCGTATGGCTCGAATGGCGGTGTCTTTGGAGCGCGGTGGACCTCCACCGCTTTTGGGGAATTGCCGGGACGACCGATCCTCAAATCTGCCGCAACTCGGAGAGGCGGCCAGCAGTGCGGATGCTTCTTGTCGCTTGAAGTCATGGAGGTGCTTGTCTACAACCCTTTTTGAACCCGAAAAATTTTAGCGCGTATGAACCCATATCCCTACTCGATTCATGTCCTTGGCCGTCAGCTCATTCTTGCCAGTCTGCTGGGGCTCCCATTACTTGGCTGGTCTCAACCCTCTATTCTCTGGGAGGCTTTCAACGACCATCGCCCCTCGGAGGCCGGCACCAGTCCGAACGCCTCTACGTGGGACATGCGAGCTGCCGACGAGGGCGGTTTCCTTCGCAAAATTGACAATGGAGCGGATTTAGCGGCGTCGTTTCTCGTGTCTGTGGAAGGAGATGCCGCGCCGGATAACTTCGGCGCCAACTCACCCGTCAATGCTGGTTCACCTGCGGACATACTGTTCAAAGGCAAGGTGGACGTTGGGAACGACGGGATTCCCGGCGTGCGCTCCAGTGCCAAAACCAAGTTGATCTTGACCTTCAACGGATTGAATCCTGCTCGACTTTACAAATTTCGTGGCACGTCAAGCCGCGGTGGCAATTACAACGATCGTTGGAGCCTCTTTGGCATTACCGGAGCCGATGCGTTCGTGGACGGCCATCAGGATGGAAGTAACAACCAGAATGTGTTTACCAAGCTGACCTTTATGGCTTCCGAGTTGCTGCCTCACCAGGTCGCACTCAATACCGGCGATAACAAAGCCGGTTCATTGGTGGGATGGGACAATATTGAACCCGGTAAGGACGGAAGCTTTGCCATCGAAGCTGAACAGTATATCGGAAAGTCCCCATTCGGGAATCCGAGCGCCGCGGCTTACGGCTACGCGTTTTCAGCGATATACTTGGCTGAAATCGAATCCACCGGCAATCTGCGTATCACAGAGAATCCGTCCAATCAACTGGTTCCAGCGGGAACCACAGCCACCCTGAAAGTCAGCGCAACCTCCCAGCAAGCCATCGAGTATCAGTGGCAGAAGGCTCCTGCTGTCGGGGGAGAATTCGCAAATGTACTCAATGCCACTCAAGCCACCTACACAACTCCTGCTCTGACGGTGGCGGATCATGAATCACGGTACCGATGCCAATTGCGCAGCAGCGGCGTCACAACGGTCACCCCGGAAGCAGTCGTTCGCGTGGATGGCTCAATTCCATCGGTCAAATCTGTGGTTGGGAGCGTGAATTTGAATGCCGTTCACGTGACGTTTTCGGAGGCGATGAAACTCGATCAGTTGGCGAACAAGGAGAACTACGAGTTGTCGGGTGGTCTGACCATTGCCTCTGCGGTTGCACTGGATCCGCTCACAGCTCGATTGCTCACCAGTGCGCAAGGGTCTGGTACCACCTACACCCTCAAAGTGAAGGCGGTGCAGGATCTCGCTGGCAACCCGATACCCAGTGGTTCGGCGCTCTCGTTCGGGGGATTTACTGTCCAAAAAGGTTTTGTGGGATTGGAAATTTGGAATGGCATCTTGGGGGGAGCCATCGCGGATCTTCGAAACGATCCCCGTTATCCCCTCTCTCCCGAAGTTGACGCTGCGCTCACCACGTTTAATTCGGAACTCGTCATACCAAACGGCCCCAACAATACCTATGGAGGACGGCTCCGATCCTGGATCACACCGGAAGAAAATGGGGACTATGAATTCTTTCTGCGTGCGGACGATACGGCGCAACTGTTCATAGGGTTGGATGACAAATTCGACGACTTTGAGAATCCCGAGCGGGTGCCGGATGCTGTGGACACCTCCGCTGGGGATACGTTCCAGGAACCGGGCATTGATCTCTCGGTAACCATTCCCATCTCGATGGTCAAAGGAAAGCGCTACGCCATACAGGCAGTGTGGAAAGAAGGAAACGGCAATGACTATTGCCGAACGGTGTTACCACCCCAATGGGTTTCAAGGAGTCCGCATTGGGGTGTAGTAAATCTTGAACAGTTCGTGGCGACCTTCGGCTGAAGAGCGGGACAGGGATCTGCGCGCATGTTTCGGACCTGTTGGTGAGGAG
>SXSK01000112.1 GCA_005793375.1 Verrucomicrobiales bacterium
CGCAGATTAACGGGCGGGCCAGTTCCGCGCAAGCTAAAAATGTCGTCGGGTGCGATCGACAGCTTTCCAGCCGTCGCGCCAAGAACGGCGCTTTTCCCCTTCATCTTCCAAACTTTAAGTGAACTGTCGCTGTAGTGCTAGCCTATTTTAGCTAGAATTCCTGGTTAGTGGATGCACCGTCCCAATGGCCGTTCTCAGCACTCTGATTACCTTGCGAAATGCATGGGGCTGCATGCATGGTTCAAGTATCGATTAGGGCGGCAACGCACCGGAGGGAAGTAACGCTCGATAACTTGTGGAGCAGCATTCGACAACCGAGCAACCTGGGGCTTCTGCGGCTAGGGGCAACCGAAGTATTGAATTTATGACGACCAAACGACTCGACCTCTGCCGACTCAGATCGGCGGGAACCGATTGGACCCAATGGTGCGGCCTGCTGGCCGGGCTATTGGTTGCCAGTGTTGCAGGGAATGGGGCAGATCTCATAAAGCCTGCTCCGAACAATGCCCGTGGCATCCATCAGAACACGGGTCCCATCAAGGCGGAATTAGCTGGAGCGATCGATCGAGGTTTGGGGTACCTGATGAAAAGTCAAAACTCCAATGGCTGGTGGTCGACTTCAGATCAACCGGCGGTTACGGCACTCGTGTTGACCGCATTTAATCGGGATCCCAAGCGACAATTCGGAGCCAATCAATCCTCGGAATTGAACCGCGCCTACGATTTCATACTGGCAAGCGCCAAACCTGATGGCAGCCTTCACCGGGGGAATCTCATCAATTACAATACTTCCCTTTGCCTACTGGCGTTGGCCACAGCAGACGAGCCCCGGTTCCTACCCGTCATCCGCGCGGCGAGAGGCTACCTCTCAAAGTCACAAATAGACTTTGGCGAACCAGGAAAGGCCGATACGGAATTCGATGGAGGTGTTGGGTATGGGAGTAAATATCAACATTCCGACATGAACAATACGCTCACCGCGATCGAAGCCATGCGGTGGTCCGAACGAATTCTCAAGGCGGATCAGGCGAAACCCGGCTCTCCAGCGGATCCCGATCTGAACTGGGGGGCGGTCGCCAAATTCTTGCAGTCGTGCCAAAACTTGCCGTCCCATAATTCAGCCGCTTGGGTCTCGGACAATCCCAAGGATCGTGGAGGGTTTGTCTATTATCCCGGGAACAGCATGGCTGGTGGAGTCACCAACGCGACCACAGGCAAGGTCGCGCTCCGTTCTTATGGCAGCATCAGTTATGGAGGACTTTTGAGTTATGTTTATGCGAAGATCGAGCGTGACGATCCCCGAGTTCAGGCAGTATTCACCTGGCTCAAGCAAAACTATTCGGTTGAAGAGAATCCCCAGATGGGGCAGCAGGGGTATTTCTATTACCTTCATCTGTTGACCAAAGCGCTCTTGGCGGCCCAAGTGGAAACGCTGCGCTTGGAGGATGGTCGTGAAGTTCATTGGCGAGAAGAAGTCGGCCGAAAATTGCTTTCCCTCCAACAGGCCGATGGAGCCTGGATTAATCCGGAGAAACGGTGGTGGGAGGCGGATAGGAATCTCGTCACGGCATACTTGGTCCTCAGCTTGGAAATTTTGCACTCGGTGCCCCCTGTGGAGTGATCACTTGACTGATTGGAAGTGCGACACTGGAACCAATGCATCTGAACCTCACAGGTCAAACCGTCGCTGTCTTGGGCGCAGCTCGAGGGATTGGGCGTGCCATCGCGGGGAACTTCCTCGCCGAAGGTTGCCAGGTCCGGGGTTTTGACCGTGACCCACACCCGAGTCCACTTCCAGCTCCGGGCACAATGGCCATTGGCGATGCCGCAGCTTACGAGCAAGTCACTGCTTTCGCGGATACGTGTGGCGACGTCGATCACTTGGTGTTCTCCGTTGGTGTTGGTTCTGGCAAGTTTGGCTTTCCCTTCTGGAATTTGGAGCCCGGCGATTGGGCGCGTGTGTTGGAGGTGAATCTGATCGCGGCTGTCAACGCGGCTCATGCGTTTGCGCCGCGGATGGTGCGGCGTGGTCGCGGCACCATGCTTTTTCTGACTTCGGTCGCCGGTCAGATCGGATCCCAGACGGATCCACCATATAGTGCGGCCAAGGCGGGTTTGATCAATTTCATGCAGTGTGCCGCCAAAGACCTGGCACCATTTGGCGTTCGCGTCAACGCGTTGGCTCCTGGAATGGTGAGAACCGATCTGAATGAATCCGTGTGGGCCGCGGGGCAACGTGGGTTGCCGGCGGCCCAACAGCAGGACTACGCCACCTGGGGCGCGGAAAAAATCCGCAAGGTGGCGCCCTTGGGGCGCTGGCAATTGCCTGAGGAATTTGCCGCGATGGCAATATATCTCGCATCGGATCACGCCCGGAACATCACCGGACAAACCCTCAATATCGATGGTGGACAAGTGATGCATTCTTGAAGATTCACTCGGCATGACGGGCATGGGAGGGAAAAGTTGTCTTTCCGAATGGAGAGGGGCTGAGTCCTCTCCGAAGCGCATCTGCTCCCTGTCGGCGGGTAGCCGCCGCACAGTCATCAGCATGAAGACGAAGGCTTCCTTGCGAGCAGGTAAATGTGGTTTGGTGAGTGAGCGCCAGGGAGTGAACATTCACCCGCGCTTCCAAAGCCCCAACACACGTTGCTTGCGGCCGTCATAGACCTGTTCGTATGGTGCGTCCACGTAAGCTGACTTTCCGGCATCATCACCGACCAGATCGGGGTTCTGCCGGGAAACATCGGATTCCTTGCCGTGCTACCGTGACAATTACCGTGACACTGGCTCGGAACGGCGGATTCTGAAACAGCAACGAATTGGTAATCAACCAAGCCGACGTGGTGGAATGGCAGACACAGGGGACTTAAAATCCCCTGGCCAGTAATGGCCGTGCGGGTTCGACCCCCGCC
>SXSK01000113.1 GCA_005793375.1 Verrucomicrobiales bacterium
CGGTACGCCACGTCAATGGTGATCCCCTGTTCGCGTTCGGCTCGCAATCCGTCGGTCAAATTGGCCAGATTGATCTGGCCGCCTCCCGTAATCTCCGCAGAAAGTTCCAATGCCTCCAACTGGTCTTCCATCAGAGACTTGGAATCGTACAACAGGCGACCGATCAACGTGGATTTTCCGTCGTCCACCGAGCCGCACGTATTGAAGCGCAGGATGTCGATCGGGTGTGAACTGTGGGGCATTGTAAGGAACCAGTTAAATCGTTGAAATGAGCATCCGCATTTATCAGCGACAGCATCGCCAGCCGCCATCAAAAGTACCCAGCCTTTTTGCGATCTTCCATCGCCGCTTCACTCGCCTTGTCATCGGCCCGACTCCCGCGCTCGGTGACACGCGCCGCCGAAATCTCCGCGATGATGTCATTCACACTGTCCGCCGGAGATTCCATCATGCCCGTGCTGATCATATCGGCAATGGTCCGAACGCGCACGACCAACGTCCGCCGTTCATCGGTTGGTTTTGGCCTGGCGCCGTCGAACGGATCAGGCAACCCAGGTGTTGGTGGCGGCGGAACCGGAATCCACTGGCCGCCGCGGCGGAAACAATCGCGGGTATGGCTGAAGTAGATGCTGGGAACCTCAAGGCGTTCCTGGCGGATATACTCCCAAACGTCCATCTCCGTCCAATTGGACAGCGGAAAAACCCGCATGTTTTCGCCCGGATTCAGTCGTGCATTGTAAAGATTCCAGATCTCCGGCCGCTGGTTCTTGGGATCCCATTGGCCAAATCCATCGCGAAAACTGAAGAACCGTTCCTTGGCTCGAGCCTTCTCCTCATCACGCCGAGCACCCCCAATGCAACAGTCGAAACGAAACTCCTCAATCGCTCCCAGCAACGCCGGGATTTGCAGCTTGTTACGGCTGATTTCTCCAGGGGACGCGATCGCTGTCCCCTTCGCGATCGCGTCGTCCACGGTGCGCACGATCAACTTCGCTCCAAGCTCCTTGGCCCGATGATCGCGAAACTCAATCAACTCCGGAAACTCATGGCCCGTCTCGATGTTCAAAAAGGGCATCGGAATCTCGGACGGACGAAAGGCCTTCTCCGCCAACCTCAACAGGCAAATGGAATCCTTGCCGCCTGAGAACAACAGGGCTGGACGCTCAAACTCCGCCGCAACCTCGCGCATGACGTGAATCGCTTCGGTTTCGAGAAACTGCAAATGATCCAGGTGATACGAAGTCATTGGATGGAATCGTCGAATGTTCCCAAGTTTTCCAAGTTTTGGTTCAATTCCGTGAAGAGCTTCCTGACTTACTTCAGGGCGTTTCCACCCCACGAAGCATGCAACCCACACTCACGCTTTTCATCGGCCTTGGCCGGGTCGAAGTAATCCCACTCGTTCGGTAGTTGATGCTGTTGCAGATACGCTTCCATCTCCACATCGCTCCAGTTAAAAACCGGACTCACCTTCACAGAGCCAAAATTCGTGTCCGCACTCACAATGTCTAACCCTGCACGATTCGGATTCTGAACCTTGCGGAGCGCCGTGATCCAAACAGTCGGAGCCAACTCACGCATACCGCGCTGGAATGGCTCCAACTTCATGACCGTACTGAAGGCTTTGATTCGCTCCTCATTTTCAGGAGTCGGTTCCGGCATCCCGCCATACACCGCATCATAATGCGCGGCGGTCAGTTTCGGGAGGTACGCGCGGATCTTTAGGCCCAGACGCTTCTGCAAGTCTTCGGCGTGCTTGTAGGTCGCCGGTCGATTGTAACCATGGTCCACCCATAACACCGGAATGTTAGGATCCACTTGGGTCACGAGATGAAGTAGCACGGCTTCATAGGGACGGAAGTTGGTCGAGACGATCGCCCGACCAGCCCCTTGCGAAACCGCCCATTTCACAATGTCCAAGGCCGACTTGCCTTGCATGTCCAAATTGGCCTGCGTGATTTGTTCCCGTGTCATGGCGTGTACGAAAAGGCGTGACAGTAGAGTTCCGTCGAAAGGTTTCAGTTAGACGCTTCAGCCGCCACTGTGCCAACCGGAAGTTCCTTTAACAAAACTCGATCGCACCAATCTCCAAACCGTTCACCAACATTCCGTTCTTTCGCGTAACGCAGCAAGATCGGCCCAATCTCCGTTTCAACGTCCGCTTCCTTGATGACGTCTTTCCACAAACGGTTTAATCGGGTGCCAGCCGCATTGCCTCCAAGCCAAAGCTGGTAGCGACCAGGCGCCTTACCCACAAAGGCAATCTCAGCCATATACGGACGCGCGCAGCCATTCGGACAACCCGTCGAGCGAATGATGATCTCTTCACCATCCAACCCGACATCCGCGCAAAGTTTTTCAATGCGATCCAACATCGCAGGCAGCATCCGTTCAGATTCCGCCAGCGCCAACCCACAGGTCGGAAGCGCCGGGCACGCCATCGCCGCCGCATGCAATACGCTCGTCTGCCGCTCTGTCTTCAAACCGTGTTCTGCCAAAAGCGTGCTAATCCCTGATTTGTCGGCTTCAGAGACGTTCGCCAAAATGACATTCTGGTTGCCAGTCAACCGGAACTCCACGCCTTTGAATCGTTCGGCCACTTGGCGCAAGGCGGTCTTCTGCCGACGTCCATCCACATCTTTGATACGCCCACTCTCGACAAACAACGTCAGGAACCAAGTCCCATCCATAGCCTGCTGCCAGCCATACGTATCATTCGTCGTGGTGAACTGATAGCCCCTAGGCTCCGACATCGTCACTCCCGAGCGCTTTTCAATCTCCGAACGAGTCCAGGCAACTCCACGCTCTTGGACCACATACTTCAGGCGGGCGTGCCTGCGATCCGTGCGGTCTCCAAAATCACGATGAATCGTTAAAACTGCCTTCGCCACGTCCACGATTTGGTGCGGCTCGAAAAACCCAAGCTCATCCGCCAAACGCGGGTATGTCGTCACATTTCCATGGCTGCGTCCCATGCCGCCCCCGACCGTCAGGTTGTATCCCACTAAACGACCGGCCTCGACGATCGCAATGAACCCAAGGTCGTTCGTGAATACATCCATGTCGTTCACCGGAGGCATCACGAAGGCGACCTTGAATTTCCTCGGCAAGTAGGTCTTGCCGTACAGTGGATCGACAAAGTCCTTGTTGGCCGCGTCTTCCAAATTCAATTGAACCCCATCAATCCAAATGGCGTGATATGCAGAGGTTTTGGGAGCCAATGCCTCAACGACCCGATGCACATCGGCAATCATCGATGCGCGTGCGCTGGTCTGGACCGGTGTCGGCGCCGCCATCACATTCCGATTCACGTCACCACACGCCGCCAAGGTCGAAAGCAGGCAGTCGTTGATGCGCTTGACCACCGACCCCAATCCCGAAAGCACCACACCGTGGAATTGGATGCTCTGACGCGTCGTCACCCTCAGCGTGTTGTTCCCGTAGGTCGAAGCCAAGTCATCAAAGGCGATCCACTGCGACGGCGTCATTATCCCACCAGGGATTCGCCCCCGGATCATCATGATGAACTTTTTGCCCACCTTTCGCAGGTCGCGGTCGTCCTGCTGGTAGATTCCGTGGAACTTCAGAAACTGCTCGTCGTCTGTCGCAAAACAGTCCGCACCCGGGGTCGATAATGTCGCCGCAATGTTCCCAGCTAACGTGGGAATCGCCGCCTTAATCACTTCGTTGCGTGTCAGAGCTTTGGCTGGCGCTGAACCAGCACTCACCGCAGTTTCAGTAGAGGACGACATAACTTAAGTTTGTTACAGATGATTGTGATGATAAGAACCTCAAGTGGACAGTCAATGGGATTTCAATTGGCCTTTGGAGGCGTTGAGTGGGGCAGTTGTCCAGTGAGTTTCTTGCTGTGGGGGTGATGCGAGCTGGATCGAGGATGGTACCAAATGGAGGCAGACTTTTCTGAAGGGTGCTAAAGCAGAAAACGGCGTCAGGATGGACGCCGTTTCCGAAACCAGGATGGATGAGAATCGGGCACGTATGCAGCCCGAGATGGGCTCAGCTCTTGGCTGGAGCCGGCGCGACTGCGGCCTTGGCCTTCGCGTTGAGGGCAATCTGCAAACGCGACCGCTTACGGTTCGCCTTTTCCTTTTTGATGACGCCGGTTTTGGCCGCCTTGTCATAGGCGGAAGCGACGCTGCGAAGCGTCACTTTGGCATCCTCGACCTTACCCTCTTTGACGAGGCCGAGGTACTTTTTCTCTAGGGATTTGAGGCGGGACTTCACAGTCCGATTGCGGGCCGCCTTGCGAGCGCTGCTGCGGGCCTGCTTGGCCGCTGATTTCGTATTCGGCATAGCTAATTCAGTGCAAAATGAAGGCGCGACGGTAGCGGGATCGACCTAGGTGTCAACGCGTTGTTGCACGACTTCCACTCGAAATCGCTTGGCATAGGCCATAAACCAGGCCTAATTCGCCTTCGAAATCTTATTTCGCGGGTGTCGGCGGTGGGGCCAAGGGTCATGGGAACAAGGTCGCCGGCTCGGCTTGACCGGCTTTCAGTTCGGCCTCCAGCTTAAATTCCGTTTCCATGTACGCTGCCAGCGATTGAATCTGGTCATCACTCAAAAAACCGCCTTTAGACTGATGAAACGCCGGCATCAAACTCCCCTCGCGCCCATAGGTGATCCACGAGGTCCAGTAATTCATGTCCGTCGGCTTATTAAGCCGGGCTAGGTCGGGCACAAAGGACGCCCGATGCTCCGCTGTGTGACAAATGCCGCAGGCCGAATCAAAGAGCACTTTGCCCGTCGTTCCAATCGCCGGTGTCACGTGACAGGTCGCACACTCCCCGCGCAGCGGTGCTTGGCGATCTGCTGCGGCAATCTGCAAATTCTTGGTGCGATCTCCCATCGCCCCGGCCGCAGACATCACGGAATTGACCTGTAGAAGGACATTGCCAACCGATGTAAACACCGTTGCGGTCTTCGTTATACGTCCCGACTTCCCTCGGACATCCATCACCACACTGATGTCTCCGCGTTCGCCCGGTTCAACCACCCAGGGTTCCTTTGGCAATCGGGCTGCCGTGCAACCGCAACTCGTTTGAACGCGTTGAAGGGTGACCGCGGAGGAGGACACGTTGGTAAACGCAAACACAAACTTGGCTTCAGTTTCTCCCGATTTGACCTGAATTTCTTTCTGTTTCGCATCCCATGCGAGAGCTGTGGGATCAATTTTAGTTGGTGTCTTGGCTCCAAACCCAAGGCCTCCTGGCGATATGGAATTTCCTGGAACCGTAGCGATGGGCTTGGGAAAATTGAGCGTTGGATTCTGCGAAGCACCCGGCCTAACAGCACCGAGCGACCCCGGCCGATTGGGATTTAATGGGCGAGGAGCCAATTTGAAGGGGGGGGGAATCGGTGGGTTTGTGGCAGCCCCCGGCGTTGGAACGGACGGAGTGGCTGCAGGCGCCTGTGCCAACAGTTGCCCCATCCAAATGCCTGCAGAAATTAAACCAAGAAGGCACGTTCCGAAACCTGCAAACTTCATAATGGATCCAGCATGAACCAATCATCCCCTCTTGACGAGAGCAATTCGACAGCTGCTGAGAACCATTCTAAGGGGGTGCTTGCGTCGCGGAAGAACCCACTCATACTCCCACCGCTTTTGCTTACAATCTACAGATCAACATGAGCAACAACCCCATTCGTGTCGCGGTGACCGGCGCCGCCGGCCAAATCGGCTACTCACTCCTCTTTAGGATCGCCTCGGGCGCCCTATTCGGCCCCCATCAACCCGTTATCCTTCACCTCATCGAAGTGGAGCCCGCATTGCCGGCGCTCCAAGGCGTGGTCATGGAACTGGAAGACTGCGCCTTCCCTCTTCTGAAAGGGATCGTCGCCACGGCCAACCTCAACGAGGGTTTTGACCGGGTCAACTGGGCTCTCCTGGTCGGTGCCGCACCGCGAAAACAAGGGATGGAACGAAAAGACCTGCTTGGACTCAACGGACGCATCTTTATCGGCCAAGGCCTCGCCATTCAGAAAAACGCTGCCAGCGATGTACGAATCCATGTCGTCGGCAATCCCTGCAACACCAACTGCCTTATTGCCATGCGCAATGCCCCCGAGGTGCCGCCGAATCGTTGGTTTGCCATGACCCGTCTCGATGAAAACCGCGCGAAATCCCAGCTGGCCAAGAAAGCCGGCGTCGATATTACCACCGTGAGCAATGTGGGCATTTGGGGAAATCACTCGGCCACTCAATACCCGGATTTCTGGAACGCCAAAATCTATGGCCGCCCGGTACTCGAGAGCATCTCGGATCACGCTTGGCTGGAGGGCGAATTCATCACCACCGTTCAACAACGCGGTGCTGCGATCATCAAAGCGCGAGGCGCGTCCAGCGCCGCCAGCGCCGCCAATGCCATCATCGATTCAGTCCGGAGCATCCATGAACCCACTAAACCCGGCGATTGGCACAGCGTCGCCCTCTGCTCGGATGGCAGCTACGGCGTCGAAGCAGGCCTGATTACAAGCTTCCCAGTGCGCAGCGATGGGTCCAAACTCTCTATCGTTCAAAACCTTCCCATCAATGCGTTCAGTCAGACCCGCATTGATGCCACGGTGGATGAACTCAAGGAAGAACGCGGTCTAGTCGCTGAGCTGCTGCCAAGCTAACTGGTGACACGGCCTCGACCAATTGGACCACCGACACGTTGAACCACGGGCATGCTTGATATCCCCGATTGACACCGCGCCACTCTCGGTGTCAATCGGGTGCGTTCTTTACCCAACAGTTCTCACCATGAACTCGAACCGCCTCAAGGCGCAACCGGACACACCGCGGTCAGCAGCTGACTGCGATTGGCGTTCTGTATTCAGGCGCCCCAAGCGGAACCCGCACCCAAATGAGAACGGCTCTCATAAACCCCATCGCGCCATTCCATGAAGCCTGCGTTTGCCTTAATGGCGCTCCTCCTCTGCCTCCAGAGAGCGGTAGCCTGGGACTATGAACTGCACCGCTTGATCCACGAGCTGGCCCTGGCCTCGTTACCCACCCATTTCCCCGCCTTCACCACGACGCACAATTCTCGGGAGCGCATTGCCTTCCTCTCCGGGGAACCCGATCGCTGGCGAAACACTGGAGACGTTCCCCTTCGTCACGCCAACGGTCCGGAACATTACTTCGATGTCGACGATCTCGAACACCTGGGCATCGCCCCCGAAAAAATCAGCCCGTTTCGCGAACAATTCATTCTCCAAGTTCATGCGGGTAGGGCGGCACACCCGGACCGATTCCCACCCATCGATCCCAAGAAGGATCCGGATCACGTCAAGTGGTTCCCTGGCCTACTTCCCTGGAAGAT
The DNA here is from genome assembly GCA_005793375.1 of Verrucomicrobiales bacterium. Classification (GTDB taxonomy): domain Bacteria; phylum Verrucomicrobiota; class Verrucomicrobiia; order Limisphaerales; family UBA9464; genus SXSK01. The sequence continues at coordinate 7,329 of SXSK01000113.1, forward strand.
CGCCGAGGACTACGCTCGCCTCAAATCAGCGTTTTCTTACCTCCAAACGTTTGAAAAGGATGGCACCCCAGATGAAGTAGCCAACGCACAGGCCAATGTCGTGCATCTCATGGGTATCATGGGCCATTATCTGGCAGATGCCGCACAGCCGTTGCATACCACACGTCATTTTAATGGATGGGTCGGTCCGAACCCCAAAGGCTACACCACGAATAAGACGTTTCACGCCTGGATCGATGGCAATTTTCTCAAGAGGGTTGGCTTTGACCGCCCGGCACTCTTGAAACGGGTTCGGCCCGCCGAACTCGCTTGGAAGGGAGATCCCAAAAAGCTGCGCGACCACATCTTCCCGGTCGCGCTGGATTATGTCCGACATCAGTTCGAACTAGTCGAACCGCTCTATCAACTGGAGAAAGAGGGGAAACTGAGCGCCGACTCAGAGTCTGCAGCGGAGGGGCGGGAATTCTTGCTACGACAACTCCTGGTCGCAGGCCAACAGTTGGGCGATTTCTGGTATTCAGCCTGGCAACAAGCCGGGCCCGACACATTCCTGCAGGTGTATTTGGCTCGCAGAAAACTTGAGGAAAGCAAACGCGAGCGGGCTAACCCTTGACCTCAGTGCAGGGTCGCATGGCTCTTCCGCCGACCTAATCCGCGACGATGCGGAGAGACACACCGAGCAAACGACGAAGACCTCAACCGAGAAAATCGACCCAGCGCGACTGACTCAAACGCATCGTTTCGGCCAAGAAGTGTCAACCGCGTCGGATTTGCATACACTGGATCGACGCCAGGATTCGAAACATCGGCTCTCGGTTTGTCACCCCAGCAGGCAGCCTATGGGAAGGCTTTTGCCCCTGAAACTGGACGGCCCATTCTGTAAGCATTTGGTTGTTTAAGAGTTACCCTCCTCGATTTGATCTTCCTCCCTTGGTTGACAGCGTCGACAACGATCAGGCCGAATCGTTTCTCCACTTTTTCGGCGTGGAATCTTGCCAACCGGCACGGAAATCGCTTTCTACCCGGCGCGCGGTTTGACCGTGAGAACATGATTTCGCGTGGAACAAACGCCGCGCAGCAATATCCAATACCCAGAATCAATTTTTACCTATGCACGTAGGCCAAAGCTCTTTCGGTGGATCCTCGCTTCGAAGGATTCAGCCGCACAAGACCGCCAAGCCCATCAGCTTCATTTGCATGGCGCCCAATGCCCAGTCCGTAACACTGGTTGGGGACTTCAATGATTGGAACGAATTCGGGCATCCCATGCAAAAGCACTATGATGGCTCTTGGCAATTGCAGGTCACACTGGGACACGGCCATCACCACTACGCCTTCGTCGTGGATGGCAAGATCGTTCTCGATCCTCGAGCCTCCGGAACTGCACGAAACGAAACAGGTCAGAAGGTGTCACTGATCGCCGTCAGCTAAGTTTCATCAGCCGAACAGAGTTTATTGGAAAGCCCGGTCGTTGAATCAACTAGACGACCCGCCAGCATTTCCAGACCCGGTCGAACCGCCGGTGCCGGATGGCTTGCTGACCTCCAAATCGAACCACACCTCTTCCGGAGTGATGAGAGTGGCAAAAAATCGTTCAAAGATCACGGGTTCCAAATTGATGAGCCCATTCAGCCACCTCAGAATAGCGAAGTTCGAAAAATGGAACTGCTTGCGACGGACCACGAAGCGCGCGGGGCTTTTGTAGTTGGTGCGATGCCCCAACTTCCATCGTTCATAAAACTTCAAGTCCTTGCCCGTGATATCTTCGTAGTTGTCGAACGACCGGATGCCAAACGGGATTCGGTGATCGGGCTCTGAGTAGTACTTGGTGCTCAAAAAAAACGGGACCTTCACTACGAATCGAGCTCCCGGCTTGGACACCCGCCAGATCTCGGTCACCACAGCGTTGAAATTGCCCATGTGCTCCAGAACGTGCGACGCATACACCTCATCAAAGGTGTTGTCTGGAAATGGCCAGGGATACCGGTTGAGGTCGCAAACGGTATTCCCACCGTAGTCCACCACGTCCAGATTTACCCATCCCGGTCGAATGTCGTTCCCACAACCGACATTCAATCGTTTTAGTTCTTTTTCGGCGCGGAGAGGCGCATCGTTCATTGGCCAAAGCATGGCCCCAGTCCACCCCACAGCACAACCCAAACAGTCAGCGGGACTTGGGCGCATCTCCGAGTTGTGGGAAATTTGGAGATCGGTGGTCCCTGCAATTCCCCGAAAGCGGTGGAGGGCCACCGCGCTCCAACAGGCGCGGTGTTTTTTGGAGTGCGGCAGCCCGCTCTGCCGCTTTTCCCCCAGCATCCCATGCGGCGCCGCAACTCGGAGATGCGCGCGAGGGACTTCGACACCCAACATCACTAATCGGCCTCCCCGACTCCACCCACCATCCCCCCATCAATCCAGTCGACTCTCTAAACATGTCGCTATGGCCAATTGAATCCCACGCACCAAGTCTTCCATCCTCAACCCAGGTGACTGTTCCAAAATGTGCGCCTCGAGAACCCTTGGCGCCTGGTAAAACACGCAAGGCAAAACCCTCCCGATCACAGAGATTCCCCCGATGGAACATCCGTCCAGTCGCTCAACAATACCCTGGGAAGGGTTGTCCCGATCACTTCCAAACGGCTCAAAGCCTGTCAGTAATACCGGCTTCATACCTTACAGATTCCATATCCATAATCTCCGTCATCATGAGTCCCGCCGTTCCGTCAGCAATGCCGCGTTCCACGCCAGGAATTCTCGACTTCCAGGCAGACGCATAATCCCAGGAAATTCGGTGTAGTAGCGCGGCGCCATCGCCTTTAGCCGGAGGTGTGGATTTCGATCGATCGTCCGAAGAACGGCTCCAATGTACGTGGGGAAGAGATTCTGAAACGGCTGATGAAACCGTTTCCGGGAAAACAGTCGATCGTATAACGCCGGTCCCGCCCTAGCCCCTAAATAGTGGAGCGGAGAGAATTCATGCCCACCCCACGGAGACAACCAGTTGGTCCAGCTCATATAAAAAAAACCCTTCGGATTCATTAATTGGTGAGCTCTCTCCAACAACCGCTCGGGATGCGCCAAATGCTCCAACACATTCGAACAAACCACCAAGTCGTACTGGCCCAACGATGCCAGGGAATCCCGATCCAAATTGATCTTTAAGAATGGATGCTGGCGGTAGGCGTCATGAAGCCAGCAGGACTCATCAGCAAATGTCACTTTCCAGCCTCGAGCCAGAAGCTCCGCTCCAAATACTCCATGACCGCATCCCAAATCCAGGGCCGTTCGAACACCCTCCGAGGCCACCCCCTTCGATTCCAGCCATCGAATCGCGTCCACCGCCTGCATCTGATAAAACACCGAGTCATCGCGGTGTCGCAAAAACCTCCGTAGTAGTTGTGGCAAGATCATCAGGTCTCTTCAGTTGTTCGGCAACAGGTCGGATCCGGAGTGGACCCGCCCCCTTGTACGGCGGCACCCCAGGACGAAACAAGCCGTGGCTGAGTAAGTTGGATTGGATTCTTCGAACAAATCCGTCACGATTTTAAAAATCAACTGCTGCTTCCCTCATCATGCGACTCCGATTCCTGCTCTCACCATTCTTCCTGAGCCGCACCCTGCTGAGGCGCACAATTCGTGAAGCAGTCGCCCTCGCCAACCCCAACGGTTCTTTGATTGACATCGGCTGCGGTCAGAAACCGCACCGAGATCTTTTCCCGGAAATCCAGACCTACCACGGCATCGACTTCAAGTCCTACTCAGCGAACAAGGATTTCCAATCCGGCGGCCCCGACTTCGCGTTCCCTGACGACTACACTGCCTCGTGGCGACTGCCGTTCGAAAACGGGAGCTACGACCACTCGGTGGCGTTCGAAGTCGCCGAACACCATCCACAACCCGCGATCTTGCTTTCGGAAATGGCACGCGTTACCCGCCCAGGTGGATTTGTGCTCCTTTCATGGCCGTTCATCTTCCCCTTGCACGAGGAACCACACGATCATTTCCGATACACCCACCATCAAATGAGCCAACTCGCTAAAAACGCCGGACTCATCCCGTTGCGCTTTCTAAAGACCGGGGGTGTCTTTCCCTGCGTGGTTACCTTGCTCACACACCACGTCGCCGTGTTTCACGACCGTGGCGGATGGCGAAAATGGGTCGGCCTCGTGCTCTATCCCCCATTTCTCGCCCTCCAATACTTGGCTCTGCCGTTCTCGAAAATCGCCAGCGACACCACGGTCCTAACGTACGTCGCCGTCCTCCAAAAACCGCGAGTCCCCTCTCAATAGCGCCTCATCGCGTAAAGCCGCTCATAAGAGCTCAGAAATGATTCCCCGCTGAACTGACGAAGAAACAAACGTTCGAACGGTTCGTCCAATTCCACCGATTTCAGGGCGCGCGCCTGGAGGAGTGCATCCCTCAATTGGATAACCGTATTCTCCCGACTCCCTGGCGTGCCTTCCAATAGAATGGATCGTCCGTAACCCTCCAAAATCTCTGGAATCCCACCGCGACGCATGCCGACCACCACCCGTCCACAGGCACGGGCTTCCAAGGTTGTCAGGCCAAATGGCTCCTCCCATCGAGCAGGACAACAAACCACATCATGCGCTTGGTACTGTGCCGCCATTTCCTCGTACCGGATTGGTGGCGATAATCGGATACGCGTATCCGCCGCTGCTGCCCGTTCCGCAGCCCGTTGCAGGGATCCTGGCAATCCAATCAGGGTTAACGTATCAGCGCCAGGCAACTGCCGAAACGCGTCGAGCAATAGATCGACGCCTTTTTCAGGAGATAAGCGCCCAACATACAAGAAGCGGGTCGATTGATCCAAGCGAGTGATCGGAGAGGTCGGAACAAGAAACTGCGGTGTATACGCATTGTAAACCGTCTCGACTCGACAATGCCAGGTCTCCAGAAACTGGGAAGCCGACCGACTGACCGCCTTGGAAACCCCCGCCAGCCAAGTGCAGCTTCGGTAGGCCGACAACAGCTCTCGGTCCCGCCATTGGCAGGTCGTTTCCAACAAACGTCCCAACCAAGCGGCAGATACCGTCTGAGACATCCGACGCGGCAGGAATTCATGGAGTGTCACCCCCCATTGAGCCCCTATGAGTGCCGCAAGGTGCTGCGCAATCCCGACACCTAGAAAATCCTGACAATGAATGACATCATGGGAACCCGCTTTAAAACCCAAAGTGTCTACTTGGCGCGTGAACCACCGGTCCAGATACCGGTTATTGAGAAACAGCAGGAATTGCCGGGTTAGATTGCGACTGAGGAATGGCGGAGCCTTCAGTCGATAGATGGTTCCTGGCTGAGGATCATCGCCACCTTCCAAACACAGCACATCCACCCGATGCCCTCGTTCCTCGAGTAACCGGCGAAGCAAACGGGCCACGACAATGCCTCCGCCGTGGGCAGATTCAAAAAATTGGCAGACCGTAAGAATGCGCATCGCAACGACCATCGCCCGGATTCATGCCGGGATTCCGGTTTCACTCTATCGCGACACTCTCAACGTGTCTGCTAGGGAATGATTTGAAAATGATGCACCCGACATCGGGAATTCCTCAACGCCTCGTCTGAAGCCTGCGAAGTGCCTCCAAAGTACCCGCCTCCGGAGCAAGCTTGTCGCGTCGCCACCGGGTAATTCTTGGAAAGCGCAGGGCGAAACCCGACTTGTTTCGGGCGGATGTGGCGATGCCGTCAAATGCCAACTCAAAAACAAGCTCAGGCTTCACAGAGCGCATCGGGCCGAACCGACCTATCGTATGTGCCCGAACAAATTCATCCACCAAACCAACCTCAGCCTCAATCAAACCGGAATCCACTTTGGCGACCGGCAAAAGGACCCCGTGCTGCCAGACCGCAAACGTGTAATTGGTATAGAGGCTCGCGCGCCGACCGGGCCCAGGCTGTGCCGCCACCAAAACACAATCGCACGAAAACGGTTCCACTTTCCATTTCCACCACACACTCCGCTGTCGACCCACTTCATACACCGAACTCCGGGACTTGAGCATCAAACCGGCTGTCCTCATCTCCCTTGCCTTGCGGTGAAGCGCTTCCACTTCGGCCCAACCCAAGACCCTCAATAAGGGTGCCAATCGGATCGGGTTCCTTTCACTCCCCTCAGTTGTCGGCGCGCTAAATAATTCGCCCTGGACCCACGGCACCCGCTTCCCCATTCCCGGCCCCTGCGAGCTCAGGAAGCCCAGCATCAGCGCTTCCAAAGCCTGCCGCCGCCACTCCAACGTCTCACCACGAACATCCCTCGAATCTAGTTCCAACAAATCGTACACCAAAAAAACCACCGGAACTTGCCGCAAAACATCCGGCCCCGGCTCACGGCATTGGGTCCGTCGCTGTAGGACCTGAAACGGCAAAACCTCGTCCCCTTGCCACGCCAGAATTTCCCCGTCCAGCACCGTTCCCAGGGGCAATCGTTGAGCGGCTTCCATCACTTCAGGATAGAAATCGCTCACCAACTCATCACGACGTGACCAAAGCATCTTCACCGAGGCCCTATGGATCAATTGGGCTCGGATGCCATCCCATTTCCATTCCACCTGCCAAGATTCAGGGTTGCCCAACTCCACGAAGGCCAAATCCAGGGGAGACGCCAGGCAAAATGGATAGGGTCTCGAAGTGTCCAATGGAAGACCCTCACCAAACAGAATTCGCTCAAATTCAACTGCCGTCGGATTCCAATTACCGGCCAATCGCGCCGCCATGAGGCTTTCGTCTACATTCGCCAATGCCGCCATCGCGCGGATGACCAAACCGCGAGAAACAACCACTCGAAGGCTTCCCGTGATCATTTTGTGCCATAAAAACAACTCGGAAGGTCCCAGTTCAGCCCAAGTGCGCTTCAAAAGTTCTCTCTGGGTCGCCGGTGTCGCCACAGCCAATGGAAGCAGCCTCTGTTCCACCAATTGACTGAGGCTTAGGGAGGTGCCACCCGAACGACTCGGCAGCAGCAACGCCAACGTTTCGGCCAAATCGCCCACCTCAGCATAGCAGTCCTCCACGAGCCACCGCGGATGACCGCTCACCTCAGACACCCACTCACGCATTTGCCCCGACTTCACGGCGCGCTTCAATCGGTTGCCCAACAAAAAATGCAGCGCCCAAGCCCCATCGGCCGCAGGCACCGCGCGGAAGTAGGCCTCCATTGCCACCACCTTGTCCAACGAGCTCGTCGTTCGTTCCAAGGCTTCAAACAAGGTCACAAAGGAAATCACGCGCAATGCCCTCCCGTCGGCGCCCCCCCCCAGGGGTAGGTCCGCAACAGCCAGTCGCTGCTCCACGTCGTGAGGGTCAAGCGCGCCAATGCCGTCGCCAGTGAATTGGGTCTGAAGTTCTTCGGCGTCGTAGCCTTGTTCACGCAACCAACGAACCAGCGGGCGTGTGTATCCATGCGTCACCAACACACGCTCTGCGCCCGTCGACCGAATCGCCGAAACTAATCCATTCCAATCCGCATGATCGGAAAGTACGAATCCGTGGTTATTCCCTTGTCGACGGCGCAAACCTCGCACGAGCATCCAGCCGGAAGCCGACGCGACCTCAACCTCGCCAAACGTCTCAAGCCACTTCGATGAGTCCGTGCCGGGAGGCATAATGACCATCGCTTTCCCCACCCCATCCCGGATGGATTCCGGGGAATTGCTTTGAATGGTTGGAAAGGAAACGTTTTCTGCACGATAGGCTGGCAACAACTTTTCCACAGCAGAATGAACAAATATAGGGCCTTGAGTCGCATCCAAGCCTGCCAGGAGTCGCTGCGCTTTTCCCAGCGAATAGCCAAAGAGCACACTCGTTTGCCCTGCACGTTGGTTACGAGCCCACCATTCATGGACTTCTCGAAACACGGATTCGGGGGTCGGCCACCGATAGATCGGAAGACCAAAGGTAGATTCCGTGACGAAGGTGTGGCACGGAACGGGCTCAAAACTGCGGCAGGTCGGATCCACCGCCAGCTTGTAATCCCCACTCACCACCCAAACTTCCCCTCGAAACTCCAGTCGTATCTGAGCCGATCCCAAAACGTGCCCAGCCGGATGGAACGAGACGCGAACCCCACGTAACTCCAAAGCCTGCCCATAGGCTAATCCTGCGATGTTGGCGGAGCCACCCAAACGCTGACGCAACACTCCAACCCCGTCCGCTGCACAGAGGTAGCTACGGCTGCCCGCTCTGGCGTGATCGCTATGCGCATGGGTCGTCAACACCTGATCGACCGCCTTCCACGGGTCCACGTGAAAATCACCCGCCGCACAGTACAAGCCGGACTCAGTCATCTCGAGCAACGCCACGGCCAAAGCTTCGACTCGATGACGATCGACCTCCAGCTTTGATGTGCATAAGAACGCAATTGTCCCCGGCATCCAATCCGTTTATTATACATGAACCATGAACTTCCTCCACGCTTCCCTGCGCGCGGTCCGAAGTATTTTCATAGGCGCAATACTCTCAAGTTTCCTGCTCGATCTGACCGCCGAGTCCCCTACCCAACGATTCTGGGCATTCAAACCGCTTGGCCTCTCACCAATCCCAGCCGTCGAAAGCACCAACTTTCCCGTTCGCAATCCCGTGGACGCCTTTGTCTTGGATTCCCTCCAACGGCGAGGCCTTCAACCGTCGCCACCCGCATCGCGCCAAGAACTGGGCCGCCGCCTGTTTTTCGATCTCACCGGATTACCACCAACTCCAGAAGAGATGGAAGCGTTTGTGAACGACTCATCACCCGATGCGTACGAACGGCTCGTCGATCGGTTGCTCGAGAATTCGCACTTCGGAGAACGCTGGGCTCAGCATTGGCTGGATGTAGTGCGTTTCGCCGAAACCGAAGGCTTTGAGTACGATGGCCACTTGCCTGAGGCTTGGCGATTTCGCGACTATGTCATTGAGGCCACTCAAAACGATAAACCCTTCGACCACTTTCTCACCGAGCAAGTGGCCGGAGACGAACTCCAACCAGGCCCCAGCGACGGCGCCCGCGCCGCCATTTTTCATCGACTCGGCCCAGTGCGTCGCAACGCAGGCAATCCCGAGATTGCGCTCAGCCGAAATGAAATCCTGACGGAACGGACTGACGTGATCGGTGCCGCCTTCCTCGGACTCACGGTGGGTTGCGCCCGATGTCACGACCATAAAATCGATCCTATCTCGCAAAAGGACTATTACCGCCTTCAAGCGTACGTCGCCGCCAGTCAGGAACATGACATTCCTCTGGTGTCCAAAGCCGAACAATCCGCCTGGGAGACCAATAACCAATCAGTTCAAGACCAATTACGAATTTTGAGAAAAGCCGTCGACGGGGCTGAAGAAACCAACCGAATCCAACTGAAAGCTCAGATCGCGGCACTCGAACATTCCTTGCCGCCCCGACCGCATACCCTTCCCAGCGTACGTAATGACCCAGTACAGCGGACCGCTATCCACGTCCTGAAACGCGGCGAATGGGAACGAAAAGGTGAGCCGGTGGGGCCGCGTCCCTTGAGCGTCCTTGTGGAAGATGGTCGCCCCGAATCGCCTCCCGATCTGGCACGTCCAAGGACGGAACTGGCTCGCTGGCTTACGGACCCGAGTCATCCGCTGACATCCAGGGTGATCGTCAATCGGTTGTTCCAGAATCACTTTGGAACTGGACTGGTAAAGACCCCCAATGACTTTGGACTCCATGGCGATCGACCGAGTCACCCGGAGTTGCTAGATTGGCTGGCCAGAGAACTACTCAATCAGGGTTGGCGTCTGAAACCGATTCATCGTCTGTTGGTTTGCAGCAGCACCTATCGCCAATCAACCCATTCCCGCCAATTCAAGCGCTCCATGGAATTGGATCCGGAAAACCGCCTGCTATGGCACTTCAAATCTCGCAGACTCTCCGCCGAGGAACTTCGAGATACCATACTCGCCGTCTCAGGAATACTGAATCGACGCATCGGTGGCCCCAGTGTCCTGGTGCCGGTGGACCGGGAGTTGGTTCAATTGCTCTATAAACCTGATCAATGGAAAGTAACCGCAGACTCGTCGGAACATATTCGTCGATCTATTTACCTCATCGCTAAGCGTAATCTCCGCCTTCCGTTTTTGGAGTCTTTCGACCAACCCGGCTTGATCAGCAGTTGCGGCAAACGCGAATCCAGCACACACGCACCACAAGCCCTGGAGTTGTTGAACGGAAGTTTTTCCAATGACCTCGCCCAGAGGTTCGCTGAACGACTTCGACGAGAATCCGGTGGCGACCCTCACCGAATGATCGACCGAGCATTCCAATTGGCCATCAACCGTTCACCCACGACAGAGGAACAGCAACAATCCCTCGAATTCCTACGGGGCCAACCCCCCAAAGAGTTTACTTTGGCACTGTTTAACCTGAACGCGTTCCTCTATGTCCCCTGATCCCCACGCTCACTCCCAACCAACCCGCTCAAGACGCGAATTTGTGCGCGACGCTTTCTGTGGATTTGGATCTGTGGCACTCGCATCCATTCTCAATCAGCAAACGGCTCACGCCGCGGTCGGAAATCCGCTCAGCCCACGCCCCGCCCACCACGCCGCCAAGGCCAAGTCTGTCATCTTCCTGTTCATGGCAGGCGGCCCCAGCCACCTGGAAACTTTCGACCCCAAACCCCTGCTGAACCGACTGGAAGGCCAACCGCGCCCCAAAGAATTCGGTGACGCCAAATACCAGTTCGTCAAGGAGGGTGCGAAATTGTTGGGCACCCGCCGCACCTTTTCGAAATACGGCCAATGCGGCATGGAAATCTCCGATCTTTTCCCGCGCTTGGCCACTTGTGCCGATCAGTTGGCGGTCATCCGATCTTGCTACGGCGACCGAGTCGTTCATTCCGCAGCCCAATACGAATTGTTCACCGGACGAGTCGTTCCCGGTTACCCCAGCATGGGTTCATGGATCACTTACGGGCTCGGCTGTGAAAGCGATTCGCTTCCAGCCTATATCGTCATGCCAGATCCGAAAGGCGCTCTCGAGGCTGGTCAACCCATGTACTCCCAGGGATTCCTCCCAGCCGTCTTTCAACCCACCATGCTCCAGCCCGGAAATCGACCTGTCCTCAATCTCGATCTCCCCCAGGGCGTCTCGCTGAATCAACGGCGTCGCACACTTCAATTCATCCGGGAACTCAACCGGACCCAATCCACCGCGGAAGACGATGAATTCAACGCGCGGATCAACGCGTACGATCTGGCATTCAAGATGCAGACCGAATCCCCTCGGGTCTTTGATCTCACCCAGGAATCCCAAGAAACCCTGGATCTTTATGGAGTCGGCCGCGAACCAACTCACGATTACGGACGACGCTGCCTCATGGCTCGAAAATTGGTGGAAAACGGGGTCGGTTTTGTCTGTGTCGTCGCCGGCGGCGGCCCAGGCAACCAACAATGGGACGCCCACGGCGATATCGAGGAAAACCATCGACGCAAGGCCGCCGAAACCGACCAACCCGTGGCGGCATTGCTCCGGGACCTGAGTCGTCGCGGCTTGCTGGATTCTACATTGGTGTTGTGGGGAGGCGAATTCGGTCGGTCGCCCGAAGCGGAATCCAGCCGCGGGCGGGATCACCACAATCTCGGGTTCAGCATGTGGATGGCCGGAGGCGGCATCCGCGGCGGCCAAGTGTTTGGAGCCACCGATCCCATCGGCCTGCATGCCATCGAGAACCGCGTCCACTTCCGAGATATCCATGCGACGATCATTCATCAACTGGGCCTCGATCAACATCAACTCACCTACCCACACCTCGGTCGCAATGAACGCCTGACATTCATCGAAGGTACGGTGATTTCACAACTGATCTAGGCCGAGCGCTCAGGAAGATAAACCGAACCCACCACCGCGAACGGATGAATCTAAGCCCTTACCCAAGCTCCCACCGACCCTCGCAAAGCGCCTCCGGCAGCCACATCGCAAGGCTGCAATGTTGGATCCTGCTGTTGACGCTTCTACTCAGCAGTGGTTGCTCAACCCTTCGCACGAGACCTGCGAACACCGGTCCCTGGAATCTAAAGGAACTGGAGTTACCACCAGCTTACACCACAGGTTCGAAAACTGGGATCGTGGAAGAGGTCTATTTTCAGGGCCCAAGTATCCAAGGCAAACCCACACGCGTTTTCGCTTACCTCGCGCGCCCCGCCTCAACCTCCGGCAAAAAATCACCCGCCATGGTCCTGGTTCACGGAGGCGGAGGGAAAGCCTTTCGGGAATGGGCCGAACACTGGGCAAAACGCGGTTACGTCGCCATCGCCATGGATCTCGCTGGTAATGGACCCTCCGGGCGCTTGCCCGACGGTGGGCCCGACCAAAGTGATGCGACCAAGTTCCGTGACTTTGCCGAAAACGACTCCGGTGAAATGTGGACCTATCATGCCGTCGCCAATGTCATCCGCGCTCATTCCTTGCTGAGATCATTACCGGATGTCGATGCCCGCCGCACTGGACTCACCGGCATCAGTTGGGGTGGCTATCTCACCTGTCTGGTCGCCAGTCTCGACCACCGGTTTCAAGCAGCCGTCCCAGTGTACGGTTGCGGATTCCTAGGAGACAACAGCGTCTGGCGTGATGGTTCGCTGGCGGCGATGCCCGCCCGTTCGCGCGCTCTCTGGCTGAGTCAATTCGATCCAGGTCAATACCTATCCCAAGTTCGATGCCCCATTCTTTTCCTCAATGGCACCACTGACTTCGCCTACCCATTGGATAGTTACCAAAAGTCCTACTCCTTGGTTCCAGACCGCTTTCGTCACACGGCCATCGTGACCAATCTACCGCACGGCCACATTTGGACGTTTCGCGAGGTCGACGCCTTCGTCGACCACGCTGTCAAGACATCCGGTGCCAAACCCTTGACCACAGTCGGCAAAGTCCACCTCAGGCCCGCTGGCGATTCAGGAACATCCTTGGATCAACATCTGGAAGTCAGCACGGGCAGCGTCGTGCCAATTCAGGACGCGCTCCTGTGCTATACGACAGACTCGGGGCCTTGGAACAAACGGCAGTGGTTGACGTCTCCCGCCAAACAACACGGCTCCAAGATCAGTGCCCTGTTGCCAAGCCAGAGACCACTCGTCGCTTACTTGGCGTTGATCGATGAGCGTGGACTCAGAGTCAGTTCCGATTTCGTCTCTTTGCGGAACAAAGAGGGAGGGGAATTGCGCTAGGGGAACGCGGCAGAAGGCTCTCATCTTTGTCTCTAAAGATCCCCTCAAGACAGCTGGCCACCGCGCTCCCAGTTTCGACGAAATCATTGCCAAGTGCGATCTCAATAAAGATGGACAGGTCAGTGCGAAGGAATTGCCTCAAAACCTGCTTGCCATTGATCGCCAGACGTCCAACGGCGCCGGTGCTGTTAGTGCTGTTAGGGTCACATCTCATAATTTGACAATCTACCATTCTGATTGACCCGAACAAGCTCCCCTGGTGAACCAGGCCGAGTGGCGCAGGCCAAAGGAGGCCCAGTACCTCTTCCCGCTCCAGGCCGCCGCGGCTCACATCCGTGGGAAGTGAGCCGCGGGCTTGGGGAGGTTGCGGTAGAAAGGCCTTCTAGCGTCCACACATGGATCATCCGTTGAGACGTCTCTGCTGTTCCTCCCTACGGCCATGGAGACAAGAAACACAACAACTCGTCCGTCATCACTCACCGCCGGCGCGGATGCATCCGCTGCATTCCATGGATTCACCGAACCTAATCCTTCCTGGAGCAGACGAATCGTTCGTCCATGGGTCTCGTGAAGGAGAAATCCCCCTTCAGAGGATGCCACCGATGTAGCAGGCACTCGGGCAGTCTGGAAACGATCGAGTTTCCCGAAGCGTTCATCGTCACATTGTGGGTTCCAACCGGTTGGAATCCCGCCAACGGAGTTCCCGGCGCCCCCAACCTGGTGGCCAATCCATCCCCAAAATTCCAAAAATACGCCGTCGTAGGGACCTCCGGTTCCTGCCTAGCCAAACGGCCCCCATCGCACGTGAACACAACCGATGAACCATCCTCGCTCATCAGGTGTTCCAACACATAAGAAACGTTCCCATCCTCCCCACCTTCGGGTAAAGTCAAACACCGAGTCGCACCCTCAACCAAGTCATGCACGAAGAGACACATTTGCCACGCCGGAATTACTTCAGGGTTGTTCCAGTTTGCGGACGCGGATGGTTCCTCCGCTCGTTCTCAGCGTCACCAACTTCCCGCCCCCGTTCACCGAGCCCCGCACCTGACTGCGTTTGCGCTTGCCCTCCGCCTCCACTGTGAACTCGGACTTAACACCGCCCCCTGAGGTTTCCGCATCCAATTCAAACGCGCTCCCTTCGGCCACACGAAACGTAATACTTCCGCCGGAGGTTTCTAACTCAACCTCGTCGGAAACCGAGCCATTCAACGAGGCCTGAATTGAGCCGCCACTGGTCGACGCCTTGAGTCCGCCCTTCACGCGGTCCAAGGTGATCGTACCACCGCTGGTCTCAGCATGCGCGTGCCCTTTAAACTCTCGGATCCGAATGGAACCACCCGAGGTGTCAGCCTGGACCGAACCCGATCCACCGGATACATCGATTGTCCCTCCGCTCGTTTCCAACACGATTTCGCCGTCGCATTCATCCGCAGCAATCGTTCCACCGCTGGTGTGTCCATGAACATCGCCTTGAATCGTCGAAAACCGCAGCCCACCACCACTGGTCTTAGCCCGTACGGTCCCTTTGAGTCCGGTTACGTGGATACCCCCGCCTCGGGTCTCAAGAGTCGCCGCAAACGCCGCCGGCACTTGGATCACATAATTCGCCTCCAGTTTGGAGCCGAATAACCACTTCCAACCGCCCGGCTTGCGAGATCGAAGTGAAACAACTCCACCGTTCTCAGTGAGGGAGATCGGGCGGTCCGCCAAGAACTGCGTTTCCTGAGCCTCGCTCCGGAGCGTCACCGTTCGGGACGCTTCCACCGAAACCTCATCGCCATCGTGCGTTCGCACTTCAATCCGCCCAAAGTCAACATCCACCACCAGTTTTCCACCGGGAGCCGCAGGCACGCGCTTCTGAAAGCTGTCGGTTGATGTGGCCCAGGTGGCAGTTGCCAAGGAAATCGTGGCGAACAAAAGGAGAAACGTTTTCATGGTTCAATCCGGACACTCCCAACACACGGTAGTGGGGCGGATAGTTTCAGCCGTCTTGCCCCACGCCCCTCAGTTCTGAACTCGCCCCCTATTCCTGCGGATATAGTAGGATCCGGTCGTGAACCAGGACCACGAGATCATTCTTGCCGTCCCCTGTGAGGTCGATCACCAAGGCTTCGCGAGGTTCCGCCTCCGTTCCCCGACGCTGGCGGAAGGATCGTTCTTCAAAAACCTGCCACCGATTCGCCGGCACCAGTTTGTGCGGCAACTCAAAGGTCACTAAATCCAGATAGGACCGAGCGACTTCGAGGAAGACCAAGTCCTTCCGACCATCTTGGTTCAAATCACCACTGACGACGTCGTGCAAATAGCCATCTTTGATGGGCGTTTCATAACCGTCGAGCTCCTCGAATTGCCAAATGTCCCCGCTAAATCGTTTCCAAGCCACCGAGTTTCCACCCACAAACGTCAGGGTGTTGGGGGCCGTGCCCACCCCAAAATTTACCGAACCTAATGAGAAGAAATCACTCACTGGCAACGGAAGATTTCGACTGGGCTGCCAAACCCCTGACGCATCTCGCTGGCAAAGGGTCAAGGCCTTCCGCTCGGCATCCAACAGGAACAACGCCGGTTTTTGCCCCTCACCCGCAGCCAGCGCCGCTGCTCCTACGATCTTACTATTGCTGGAGGCCCCGTTGATCTGATCTCGCACAACCAGCGTCCAGCCGCCTTTCGCACCCGCGTCGGGAGCCAAAACGACCGCACGAACAAAATTCTTCTGTGCGAAAAGCAATTCCGATTTCCCATCTCCATCGACATCCGCCACGGACATCCACGGCTGCTCCGCCGTCCCACCCGGCTGCGTCACATCCACTTCTTCGAATCGCGGGCGATCCGCATCCAGCCGATTTTGAACCAGAATCTTGATCTTCTCGTACGGCGTCAACAATACCAGATCCATTAAGCCATCTTGATTGGCGTCATGAAATGTCAGGCTCGTCGGATTGGCTTTGTAAGTGTCGGATAACTTAAGAAGGTTGGTCTGACCCTTGGCGTTGATCGTGAATAGTTCTCGGCGATCTTCATGGTCTAAAATCACGGCGACGACGTGCTCACCAGCACTCAACTCCCCAACCGCCATCACCAATGGCCGTCCAGGCAACGGCAACGGCCGCGGAAAACCAATCCGCCCTCCGGCTTCCACACTCGTCACCCCAATCTGCTTCTCATCGGTACTCAACAAGAAGAGCTCGGACCTCGAGTCTGCGTCCCAATCCGCCGCTGCTATCTCGCTCACTCCCGTGAGGGTCGGAAACGTTCGAGCCGCGGCCAGGGTTCCATCCGCCTGCTGCGCATAAACTAATAACTGGCCCCCATCCGGATCCGCGACCACAAGGTCCGTCATAGCTCCCTTCGTCAGCCGCGCCCAAGTCAACCCGCGACGGGATTTTTCTGTCCGATTCAATGGGAACACCGCGAATTGACCATCCCTCAAGTCTCCCAGCAATGGCTCAGCCGATTTCCGCTTGAAATTCGAGATGGCTGCGCGACCACTTTTCAGGGCTATCGTCATGACTTCGGTCCGATGATCCCCATCTAGATCTTCCGCCCAATAGGAGCGGATCGCCGTCAGTTCCAAATGGATCTCAGGTCCCATCTGACGCTGCGGATTCAACAGGCGGAATCGAAACGGATTTGCCGAATCCCAATTAATTAACAAGAGATCCTCGCGCTGGTCCCCATCAATGTCCAAGACTTGCGCCGCTTTCACCACACCGGCATAGGGGACTCGGTCCGGCTCGGACAACAGGCCATCGACCTGTTGCCGCAAGACATATAAATGCTTCTCCGCCAAAAGTAGAACGTCCACCCGCCCATCCCCATCCACATCGCCCGTGCTCAGGGCATTGCCATCCAGTAAGCCATCTTCCAGTGGCCAACGCTTCGGCTGCGACCAGCCATTAGCTCCCTGATTTAACTGCAAAATGAGCTCGCGAGGTTCCCCAAAATACACCAAATCCGGCCGCCGATCTCCATTCAGATCTGCCACGGCCAAACTGGAAATGCGCTTTTCCGAGGCAATTGACTCGATCCGAAACCGCGCATCGGCAGGCAACTCGTTAATGTCCTTCCGCCCCACCGAGAGTTTGGGAGCCAAGGCATTGGTCTTGCCAGTCTGATTGTACATCAAGGTGATCTTGGACCGGGCATTGTTCACCACAATCAGATCATTGAGGCCGTCGCCATCGAAGTCCGCATACCGAAGGAAGGTCAGTCCCCAATCGATCGGAAATACTTCTGGACCTGAGAAACCAAACCGATTGGTCGATTCCGCGCGAGCCACCAGGATCGCGAGCAGCATCGTCAGTGCACAACCTACTGAGGGTTTCGACATGAGCCACACTGTGGCTGGCGCCTAGACAGGAGCAAGCTCAGGAAGAAATAAGGATGTTGAAAACCCTTGCCGCTCGCAGCCCTCTTCCCCAGCCTCACGTCTCGCGATTCCGTCCGCCCTGTCGGGTGGATTCACTCGATTGACCGCATGAGCTCAGTCAAGCCAGTCCATAGGGGCAGCCGCCCGCGAATGCTCCCGAGACTCGTCTCAGGAGCTTGGAATCCTTTATGTCGACGGTTTCCCGCCAGCCACAATGAAAGTCTTTAGCGGTACTTCCAACCCAACTTTGGCCCAAGCCATCTGTACCTCCATCGGTTTACCTTTGGGCCACTCTATCGTACGACCGTTTCCGAACGGTGAAACATTCGTGAAGATTGAGGAAAATGTCCGAGGCGAGGATGTTTTCGTCGTCCAATCTTCCAGTCCTCCCGCCAATCAGCATCTCATGGAAATGTTCATCATGATCGACGCACTTCGGCGGGCCAGCGCTTCCAGAATTACCGCGGTCATGCCCTTCTTTGGTTATGCCCGACAGGATCGCAAAGACCAACCCCGCGTCCCCATCACGGCCAAACTTGTGGCGAATCTGATCGTCTCGTCCGGCGCCAATCGGGTCCTCACCATGGACCTCCATGCCCAACAAATTCAGGGGTTCTTCGACATTCCCGTTGACCATCTTTACGCTGCGCCGGTCATTTTCGAGTATCTCACCCGACAAAGTATCCAAGACCTCACCGTGGTCAGCCCGGACCTCGGTGGCCTCAAAATGGCCGCCGCCTATGCGACCACCTTAGGAGCGGAGCTCGCCATCGTCGCCAAACGACGCAAGAGTGCCACCGAAGTCGAAGCCATCTCGGTCATCGGTGAAATCGACGGGCGAAATGTCCTCCTGGTGGACGACCTCACGGAAACGGCGGGAACACTCACCAATGCCGCCCTGCTATTGAAAGAACGCGGCGCCAAACAGATTCGCGCAGCCGTATCGCATGCCTTGCTCAACGAACTCGGCATTGAACGGTTGCGAAAATCCCCTATTGACGAACTGATAACGACCGATACTGTCGCCCGCTCTGCCATTGACGGCGTCAGGATTACGACGTTGTCGGTTGCCGGATTGTTGGGTGAAGCGATCAAGCGGATTAATTGTAATAGCTCGGTCACGTCGCTCTTCGAGTTTAAGGGCTGATGACCTTCCCCGTGGAAGGAGTCAGCAGATATAACGATGAAATCTCTCGCACTGAATGCATTTGCGCGGTCGCTCAAGCGCCGCAAAGGGTCGAAAGCCGTTCGCGCTTCCGGCCGTATCCCCGCCAACATCTACGGCCGCCATAACCCCCCTCAAAACCTTGAGGTTGAGGTAAAGGAGTTCGATACCCTCGTTCACTCCGCCCATGCCGAAAATATCTTGGTGGACCTGAACATCTCAGGCGATGCCAATGCCAAGCGGCTGGCACTCGTTCAGGATGTTCAGCATCATCCCCTTTCCGGCAAGGTCCTTCATGTGGACTTCCATGAAGTGAAGGCCGACGAAAAAGTGACTATCCATGTGCCGGTAGAGACCGTCGGAGTGCCTGTCGGAGTCAAAAGCGGCGGTGGCGTCCTGGAGCATGTGCTCCACAAGTTGCGCGTGCGGGCTCTTCCTCAGGATCTGCCAGTACGGATCGATGTCGATGTCTCCGCATTGGAAGTCGGCAAGTCAATTCACATCGGCGAAATCCCGGTCCCCAGTGGTTGCGAAATCCTCGGTGATAAGGGCGTCCCAGTCCTCTCCGTTGCCCAGCCTAAGACGGAAGCTGCTGCCACCGAAGCTGCTGCCGCCGAAGGCGATGCCGCCAAGCAGCCCGAGATGCTCAAGGAGAAGAAGGAAGAGGGGGCTGCGGTTGCTGGCGACAAGGCCAAATCCGAAGACAAGAAAGCGGCCGACAAGAAGAAGTAGTTTTAATGGAAGCCCAGGCTCCCTCGTTGGGGCTTGGCTTCCTGGTCCGAGGTGAGTGCCCAAGGCTTGATAATTGGACTTGGGAATCCCGGACGCGAGTACCGGGACACCCGGCACAACGCAGGGTTCATGCTCGCCGATCGCCTCGCCGGTCGGTGGAACGCCCAGTGGCGACTCGAACCCAAGTTCTTTGCAGAATTGGCAGATGCATCCTACAACGGGAAGCGTTGGATACTCTGTAAACCGCAGACCTTTATGAACCAGAGCGGCGAAGCGGTTGGTCGTTTGGCAACCTTTTACAAGATTGCACCCACCAACGTTCTCGTTTTGGTCGATGACGCCGACCTGAGTTTCGGCACCATCCGTATGAGGCCTGAAGGTAGCAGCGGCGGTCACCACGGCCTAATGTCTGTGGAAAATCGCTTGGGTAGCCGCAGTTTCCCACGCTTGAAGTTGGGCATAGCGCGGCCCGCACAGTCCGTCCGGGACATTGCAGGTTATGTGCTCGCCCGATTCAGCAGTGATGAACTGCCAATCTGGGAAAAAGTTTTGGATCGTTCAACCCGACAGGTGGAACTGTGGGCGGACGAAGGAATTAGCAAGGCAATGAGTTTGTTTAACGGGACGGTTGAATAACCCTCCCACGCAGAAAGGACATGAAGTGAAACGTTACGAAGGTCTGTTCATATTGAACCTCGCCGGCAAGGAAGAGGGGCTCAAGGAAGCCGTCGATAAGGTGACCGCAGAAATCGGTGCCAACGGCGGTAAAGTGGAAACCGTCCAGAAGATGGAACGGAAACAATTCGCTCGAGTCGCGGATCGCCGCGTACAAAGCGGGTTTTATGTCAATGTCATCTTCGAGGCCCGCCCGCAGTCTCTCGCCGGCCTCCGCGAGAAGTTCCGACATGCCGACGACGTGTTCCGGGTCACGTTTACGCAGAGGGATCAGCCCGTGCTCCCAGTCGTCCCTGAAACGACCAACTAATTTCCTGTCGGGAGACTTTCATGGCCAGCTTTAACAAAGTGATTCTCCTGGGCAACCTGACCCGGGACCCGGAGCTGCGATACACGCCAAAAGGCACTGCCATCGCTCGCATCGGACTGGCCGTAAATCGCAAGTACTCGACGGATACTGGTGAGACCAAGGAAGAGGTCACCTTTATCGACATTGATGCTTGGGGAAAACAGGCCGAGTTGATATCCCAGTACCTCCGCAAAGGCAGTCCTTTGTTCCTCGAGGGCCGTCTAAAACTGGACCAATGGGACGACAAGAATACTGGCCAAAAAGTCAGCAAACTCCGTGTCATCCTTGAAACCTTTCAGTTCGTCGGCGGCAACCGAGCCGGCGAGGGTGGACCTGCTGGCTCCGCCACGGGAAGCTACGCTCCATCGGCCCCATCGGCTGCTCCCAGCCAGCCTAGACCCGCAAGCCGCCCTCCGACAACCAGCGCTCCACCATCGTCCGATCCCGAGGGACCTCCCCCGGAAGAAGATGATGTCCCATTCTAAAGCAGCCCACTCCATTACCCAATTTTTAAAGAATTAACCCTTTTTCATCATGGCCAAAATCGATGTCATCCTGATCCATAATGTCGTGGGTCTCGGCGCTGAAACCGACCAAATCAAGGTCGCCGCCGGTTACGCCCGCAACTTCCTCATTCCCCAAGGCCTCGCCATCCCGATGAGCCAGGGCAATAAGCGCCGCCTGGAGGTCCTCCGTAAACGCCGCTCCGAGCGCGAAACCAATGACCTCAACTCGATGGCTGAGCTGGGCAAGAGCCTGAGCAAGGTCACCATCTCCCTCACCGTAAAAACCGGCGAGGACGGCAAAATGTTCGGCTCCGTCACCAGTGGCACCATCGCCGATGCTCTCAAAACCCAGTTGGATGTCTCTCTGGACAAGAAAAAGATCCATCTGGAACGTCCCATTCATACTCTCGGCGAGCACGAAGTCGAACTGCGACTCCATGCCGAGGTGCGCTGCTCCATCAAGGTTCTGGTCAAAAGCTCCAATCCACTACCCGAGGTTTCCGCTGGTGCTGGCGACGACAAAAAGGACGGATCGCGGGAGAAACGCTCCAGTCGAAATCTGCTGAACAAGAAAGAATCCGCTGAAGCCGCCGAAGAAAAACCTGCCAAGGCCGCCAAAAATTAATTTCCCCGAACGCGCCAACCTCCAGAAAGCCTGGCTGATGAGCCGGGCTTTTTCTTTTATTGAGTTCTCAGCGGTCGCGGATTGACCCGCAGCCACCGAAGCTCTAGGAAACACTCAACACCTATGATCCGATCGAAGTTATTCCGCTCGGCGCCGCTGGCGCTATTGCTTCTTGGCTCAGTATCTTGTGCCAATCAGCAAACCAGCTCACCGCCCCAGCGCATCAGTCAACTCCCCAATCGACCCCCAGCCGGATTTACAACCCTCTTCAACGGGTCTGATCTCACCGGATGGAGGGGTGGTGATACATTCGACCACCGTAAACTCCTTGCCATGCCCGCGTCCGATCACGCCGCGCAAATCCGTAAATGGACTGCCAGCATGAAGGAGGTCAATCCTAAGACCGGTAAACCTCACTGGTATGTCGAAAACAACGAACTTGTGAACGATGGCTTCGGCGCCTATGCCAGCACCGAAAAGGATTACGGGGATTTCGAATTGCTCGTCGAGTATCGGACCGTTCCCAAAGCCGATTCCGGGATCTATCTGCGCGGAGTACCACAGGTTCAAATTTGGGATGTCTCCGAAAATGACGACGGCAAGTTGGGTAAGGCTCTCGGATCGGGCGGGCTCTGGAATAATTCGAAAGGCGCTCCCGGAAAAAATCCGTTCGTTATAGCCGACAAATCTCTCGGCGAATGGAATTCTTTCAGGGTTGTCATGGTCGGCTCGCGAGTCAGCGTGTGGCTGAATAACCAGCCCGTCGTGAAACACGCGATCATGGAAAACTATTATGATCGCTCTCTGCCAGTTCCCCACCACGGTCCCATCCAACTTCAGACTCACGGCGGCGAAATCCGCTGGCGCAATGTGTTCATCCGGGAAATCAACGGCGACGAAGCCAATCGGATCCTAGCTCAGGAGGACTCCAGCAACGGTCTCACCAGCATCTTCAACGGACGCGACTTCGCAGGCTGGGCTGGCCCAACCGATAACTACGAAGTTCAGAATGGCACCGTGATCTGCAAACCTCACAAGGGTGGAACCATTTACTACAACCGCCAGGTGGGCGATTTCACTACCACCCTCGAGTTCAAGCTGCCTAAAGGTGGCAATAACGGCCTCGCCATTCGCTACCCCGGCACCGGCGATACCGCATATGTCGGCATGTGCGAACTCCAGGTCCTCGACGACAATTACGAACAGGCCACCAATTCCAAAATCGATCCACGACAAGCGCACGGCTCGGCCTACGGCATGATCGCCGCCGCTCGCGGTTTCCAACGCCCCATCGGCGAATGGAACTATCAGCGCGTCACCGTCAAAGGCTCTTCCATCCAGGTAGAACTCAATGGCTTCCTCATCCTCAATGGCGATGTGGCCACAGTGAAGGATATCATGGCTAATTCGCCCCACCCCGGTAAGGATCGCCTAGCGGGCTTCTTCGGACTCGCCGGCCATAGTGACACTGTTGCCTTCCGCAACATCCGACTCAAAGATCACTAAAACCCCTTCAGCCACGGCCCTTGATCAACAACCTACTTTAGAGGTCACCTCAGTCCAACGATTGGCTTCAACCCATCGCTGCACCTCAATCACCAGCCAAGCGACACGCTTGGCTGGTTCTTTTTTGGCAGTTGTCGGTCGCTGAGAAGCACCTCGTGCTCAAACAGCGAAACCCACTCCTTCGCGCGGATCCATTCACGATTCCCTCCACCCCTCAGCTCATGGCTTCCGTCGGAGAGCTTTACCAAAGTGGCCGAACCAAAGGTGGCCACCCGTTCAATCAGAGGTTTCATCGATTTCTTCAGAGTCAGTCGTGTCATCACCGCGACACTCTATCCCGTAGGGTAGGACATCCACAGACCGACCCGCTTGCTGTTCCACGTCGCTGAGTTACGCTCCGTCTCGACATGAGTTTCGCTGCGGAGTTTCAATTCTTATCGACCGCCCCTCTCCAAGAGGCATCGCTCAGAACAACTGCTGACGAGGTCCGCCAGACCCTAACTCGTACTCCCACCACCCTCCAGGACTTCGCAGCTCTCATCAGCCCCGCCGCTGGCGACCTCCTCGAATCCCTGTGTCACCGCTCGCAATCCCTCACACGTCAACGTTTCGGACGCGTTATCCGACTGTTCGCACCGTTGTATCTGAGCAATGAGTGCATCAATAATTGCGCGTATTGTGGCTTTTCCCGCGACAACGCCATCCTCCGCGTCACGCTATCCATCGAGGATGTGGTCCGCGAAGCTTCCATGCTCGCCGCCCAAGGCTTTCGCAACCTCCTGTTGGTCGCCGGTGAACATCCAAAGTTCGTCTCGAATGGTTACCTTCGCGACTGCGTCAACGCGGTCCGGCCGCTCATGCCAGGTATTTCCATCGAAGTAGGCCCCATGGAAACCGACGACTATCGACAGATCACTCATGCTGGCGCCGAAGGCTTGGTCGTCTACCAGGAAACCTATAATCGGGAGGTCTATGCTCTCATGCATACCGCCGGACCCAAGCGAGATTTCGATTGGCGCCTGGAAACACCCGAACGCGGCTATGCCGCCGGATTCCGACGCCTTGGCATCGGAGCACTTTTTGGACTCGCCGACTGGAGAGCCGAAGCTTTGAGTGTGGCCGCGCATGCTCAGTACCTACTAAAGCATTGCTGGAAAGCTCAATTGACCCTCTCCCTGCCTCGATTAAGACCCTGCGCCGGGGAGTTCCAACCCCTGACCCAAATTACAGATCGCGAATTCGTCCAACTCATCGCCGCATTCCGCCTCTTCCTGCCGGATGTCGGGCTGGTTTTGTCAACACGTGAACCCGCAGCTCTGCGCGATGGCCTATTTCCTCTGGGTATCACCCACGCCAGCGCTGGTAGTCACACGGAACCCGGAGGCTACACCGGTGCCGGTCGTGAGAAAATTCATCAAACCGTTCGCGGCCGAATTGTAGAACTTCCTCAATCCAGCGTCTTACTCTCGGCAGCCGAGCCGCGCGCGACTCAAGCCACAGGTCAGTTCGATATTGCAGACGGGCGATCTCCAGTTGAAATCGCGGATCTGTTGAGGCGCCTCGGATATGAACCGGTCTGGAAGGATTGGGATTCCGCATTAACCGCTTGATCCTCAAGCCATCACACGCGTTTGGGTGGGTTCAAGATGTGTCGTCCAGTCTCTTGGGCATAGGTAAGTGCCAAGGCCAAGGCATCGGCGGCATCCGGGTCGGGTAGCACCGTCAACCGGAGCATTCGCTGAACCATTTTGGCGACCGCAATCTTTTGGGCACCGCCATATCCAACAATGGCTTGCTTGACCTTGCGCGGTGCCAACTCGAAAAGCTCTAGACCAGCCTCAGCGATCGCGCAGATGGCCGCCCCTCGGGCCTCACCCATGATCAACGCAGTCTGGAGGTTCTGAGCAAAGAACAACCCCTCCAGCGCACAAACGGACGCCGGGTGTTCCCTTAAAATTTCCCGAAGCCTCAGCGAGATTTGGAGCAAACACCTGGACCGATCCCAACGTGCGGGGTTTTTGATCGTCCCGTAAGCCACCGCCAGGGGACGGGTCCCAGCCTCAATGACCGCCCAGCCTGTCCCGCGCAGCGATGGATCTAACCCCAGTATCATCGTCCCGTGCGGCAGCCGTGTAGCAGCCGTCGTCTCCACGGGCGAGACCGCTCGGCGGCCTCCTGACTTCAACCGTTTCTCGATCTCTTCAAATTGTTTTGGCGAAATCCCCATACGCGCTGCCAACGATCATGCCTCCAACCCACCCCTCGAGTCCAACCTCAAGGGGATCGCGTTTCCAGGTTGAACCCAGAGTCGAAATAGGATGGTGTCCAAACCAGCACTTTCGATGTCAGTCGATTGGTTCCCCCCAGCAATTCGCTTCGAAGAATCCTCCATCCAAGAGGCGCAAGCTCCTCTTTTCCCAGACGAGGAAGTGGCGGTTGCCAGAGCTATTGAGAGACGTCGCCAGGAATTCTGCGCCGGACGTACCTGTGCTCGACGCGCCTTGTCGGCCCTTGGCCAATCTCCACTGCCCCTGCCCGCAAATGCGGATCGCAGCCCGCGATGGCCTGATGGATTCGTTGGCTCGATCACGCATTCATCCAATTACGCGGCCGCGGCCGTGGCGCGCCGAC
>SXSK01000114.1 GCA_005793375.1 Verrucomicrobiales bacterium
GCATCGCCAATTGGCCGCTCGATAGCAGGTCCCCTTGAACCGTTCGACGTCCACGAAACTCTCCAACAAATGGATCGGATGATGGTAACACTCCAGCCAATCCGCGCTCAATCGGCGTGCGACCCGTGCCAACAAGTGGCTTGCCAGGTGCAAAACTCGAACCCAGGGGAAAATGGCCCCATAAGACAAGAGTTTTGGAAACGGCGCGCGTGCACTACCCCCACCACCCCCACGCGGGATCAGAAGTTGGGGTGTTGGGTCGGCGTCGCTCTTCGGGAACCCTCCACGTTTTGCTGCCGGACGACACGACAGCCACGTTACCGGAGTGGATGTTCGATGTGTCGTACTGCAAAACCGTGGTTTCGCAGGAATCGGCCTTCCTGAGCCTCTCGGCCTTGCGCGACTTGCGCCGACTGGTTGATGCGGCTTCGCTTTCGTGTGATCCGAAAACCGTCACGAAGGAAGCGCACGATGAACCAACCAAGCCAGCAGAGGGAACTGTCCTTAACCAACCAGACCGAGAACCAGGAGCTACCCGAGAAGGTGATCGCCCAATGCCGCGAACTGCTCGTCCAGATTCTGCGCGAAGTGTTGCAGGCAGAAAAGGAGGTCAACCATGAACAGTGAAAAAATCCAACCCCAACACCGAGAGCGTGCCGCCGTGATTTATGTTCGCCAATCCAGCATGCACCAAGTCCGCCACAATCTGGAAAGCCAACGCCGGCAGTACGGACTTGCTGAGTTGGCAGGCCAAATGGGCTTCGCCACTGTAACGGTGATCGACGAGGACCAAGGCTGCTCCGGCAGCGGTTCGGTCCAACGAAGCGGGTTCTTGCGCCTGCTCGATCTGGTGTTCCAGGGCGAAGTCGGGGCGGTCTTCGCGTTGGAGGCCTCGCGACTGGCCCGCAACAACCGTGATTGGCATCATCTGGTGGACCTCTGCGCCATGGCCCAAACGCTGGTCATCGATCACGACGGCGTTTACGAGCCGCGCTTGCTCAACGATCGACTGCTGCTCGGGCTCAAAGGGACGATGAGCGAGTTTGAACTGGGGCTATTGCGGCAACGGGCCAAGGAAGCGTTTTTGGCCAAAGTGAAACGAGGGGTGGTCATGACTCGGGTACCCGCGGGATACGTGCGCACGGATGACGATCGCATTGAAATGCATCCAGATCGCCGCGTGCAACAGGCCGTGCGTGGGCTCTTCGAGTCGTTCCAACAGTTGGGCAGCGCCCGCCAGGTGTTGCTGTATCATCAGAAAGAGCACATGGACCTGCCTTCCGAACATCTCGGAGAAACGATCTGGGTCAAGCCCACCTATAGCCGGATACTGGCGATCTTGAATAATCCGACTTACGCGGGCACCTTCGTCTACGGACGCCATCGCCGGGAACGCAAGAATGGCGGTCATCAGTCCGGCTATCACCGCCGACAGTTGCGCGATCCCGCACAATGGCAAATCGTCATGCACAAACATCACCCAGGCTACATCGAGTGGGAGCAGTTCGAACGCAACCAGGCACAGCTGCTCAAAAATATTGCGCACCAAGGCAATCCGGGCGCAGTGAAGGAGGGATCGGCACTGTTGAGCGGTCTCATGCGATGTGGTCGTTGTGGTCGTCTCATGTACATCCGCTACGGGGGACGCCATCACCAGTTCAGTTATTACGACTGCGTGGGTTCGATCCAGGAAGGCCGTCGAGGTTGTCTTTCAGTAGCCGCCAAGAACGTTGATGGCGCCGTCAGCCAAGCGTTGCTCTCCGCCCTGAGACCCGTGGCTCTGGGAGCGGCGTTGGAGGCGTACGAACAGGGGGCCCAACAAGGCAATCGGAAGATTGAGGCACTCGAGCTGGCGCTACAGCAGGCGCGCTACGAGGCACAACGGGCACGAAGGCAATACGATGCCGTGGAGCCTGAAAATCGTCTGGTCTCCGCGGAACTCCAGAAGCGCTGGGAAGCGGCATTGAGAGCGGAGGCGCAAGCCGCTCAAACGCTGGATCAGGCTCGGAAAAACGCCCAGGAATTGAGCCAGGAAGACCGGCTGCGGCTCGTTGCGCTGGCCGAAGATTTGCCGCGTGTGTGGTCGCACCAAGCCACCTCGATCCAACTCAAGAAACGCATGGTTCGTTGTGCCCTGACCAGTGTTGGGGTCGAGCGAGTCGAGGATCCCCCTCGGGTCAAGCTAAGCCTGCATTGGGCCGGAGGGGTGCATACCACGGTTCATGTGAAACGTAACCTCACGGGCGAACACGGTCGATGCACCGATCAGGAAGTGGTCCAATTAGTGCGCGAACTGGCTGCCAGTTTCGATGACCGTGTTATCGCCCAAGTGCTCAACAAACTGGGCTACACAACGGGAGCCAACAACCCATTCAATCTCTGCCGGATCCAATCCCTGCGGAGCTATCATCAAATACCGTGCTTTGAAGCGGTTCAACGTGATTGGCTGACATTGGAGGTGGCCGCTGAACGGCTCAAGGTGAGTCAGGCTACCGTTCGCAAGCTCCTGGAGCGTGGAGTTCTTGTGGGGCGGCAGGTCGTAAAATACGCTCCGTGGATCATAAAACACGACGCCTTGGAAACTCGGGAAGTTCAGGCGGCCATCGCGGCCGTCCACGCCGGAAAGTCAGTCCCTGCCGCGTCAGAACTACAATCGGAGTTGCTTTGGCAACCCAAAACTGGAAAGGTATAAGAGTATGTCGGTATCCTCGGCAAAATCAAAAAACGGGTGTTGTTGGCCAACCGATGCAGTTGCTTTCGACGTTGGGTGTCGCTCCACTCCAGAAACTCATCGCGCGGAGCGCATCGCCAAGCGGGCGCCCCGAAAAGCACAGATGCCACATCACGCCCATGAGCGTCCACAGCCAGATACCCCAGATTTTCCCCCACCACCCGCAGCTTCAGATAATGATATTGGTCCAGGTAGAATGCCCAACGCTGCGCCGCCGCCGAACCCCCGGAAAACAACTCCAGCTTCACCGGACGTATCTGATCCAAGCTGGCCTCCCACATCTCAGGCTGCTGCCAGTGAGGCAACTGGGGCGCTGGACGAGGCCCTCGTCGCTTATGAACCTGCAACGGCGGCAGACACAAGTGCCCTTGGACCTCCAGCTTTAAGAGAAAACTCCGAGCGGCGAAGTCCTTGAGCCTTCCACGCTGATCTCGCCAACTCCAACTCTCACACAACTCGCGCGCCAGTCGCTTGCGACTCCAATCCGGATGTTCGTCTATCCAACGAGCCAACCCGCGGAGTTCTTCAAGCCCAACACGCCGGCCTTGAACCACCACATCTGTTTCCATCGGCAGGGTTTTGCCAGACCTCGGCTTGGTAGTCCGGCAAATTAACCGTCAACCTGCGGATGCACTGGGAAGAGAAGGAGGCTCCGTATGGAATTTGCAAAGGCAGGCGTGCATACGTCGACGTTGTTCATCCCCAATCCCAAAGCGCGGCTTTTGGATCAGGTGCGCGAAGTGATCCGGCTCAAGCATTAGTCGCTCCGTACCGAGGAGGCATATATTCAGTGGATCAAACGTTTCATCTTCTTTCATGGCAAACGGCATCCACGGGAGATGGGCACGACCGAAATTGAATCGTTCCTGACTGATTTGGCGGTTCGAGGCAAAGTGGCGGCTTCGACCCAAAATCAGGCACTGAGCGCCCTGTTGTTCCTTTACCAACAGGTTCTCCACACGAAGTTGGGGGAGTTTGATGCCGTGCGGGCGAAGAAGCCGAGACATCTGCCAGTCGTATTAACCAAGTCGGAGCTGCAACGTGTCCTTGCGGCAGTAAAACCCGGCACTTTGAGCCTGATGATCCGGTTGTTGTACGGCACGGGGATGCGCCTTATGGAATGTGTCCGGCTAAGGGTGAAGGATGTTCTCCCGGAACAAAACCAATTAATCGTCCGGGATGGCAAAGGGTTCAAGGATCGGGTGACAATGTTGCCGACGAGCCTGAAATCGGATTTGGAACGGCATCTGGACCGGGTGAAACTTTTGCATGAGCAAGATTTGGCGGCGGGGGCCGGCGAAGTTTATCTGCCCTACGCCTTGGCTCGGAAGTATCCTCATGCCGCAGGAGAATGGGGATGGCAGTACGTCTTCCCGGCAGAACGTCCAAGTCGGGATCCACGTTCCAAATGATCGGGCAGGCATCATGTCCACGAGACGGCATTGCAACGGGCGGTCAGGGACGCGGTCCGGACGGCCGCCATCCACAAGCCCGCCTCCTGTCACAGTTTGCGACATCATTCCGA
>SXSK01000115.1 GCA_005793375.1 Verrucomicrobiales bacterium
GCGCAATTCAAGGACGAGCCGCAGATTAACGGGCGGGCCAGTTCCGCGCAAGCTAAAAATGTCGTCGGGTGCGATCGACAGCTTTCCAACCGTCGCGCCAAGAACGGCGCTTTTCCCCTTCATCTTCCAAACTTTAAGTGAACTGTCGCTGTAGTGGTAGTTGCCCCCGGCATGGCTTTTCAAAAATCGTCGTCGTTTCACAGTTCCCTTTTGACGTCATCCCCCCTTGAATCGCAGGGCTTATGCCGAAGAGACATTTCGCGTCCGACAATTATTCAGGGGTTTGTCCCGAAGCCTGGGCTGCCATGGCCGAGGCCAATACCGACCATGTGCCCGCCTATGGAAATGACACCTGGACTTCCCAAGCGGCGGATCTCATCCGGGGGGTGTTCGAAACCCCTTGCGAGGTCTTTTTTGTCTTCAACGGCACCGCAGCCAACTCGCTCTCCCTATCGCACTGCACGCAAAGCTATCACAGCGTTCTTTGCCACGATGTAGCCCACATCGAGAAAGATGAGTGCGGCGCGCCTGAATTCTTTAGCAATGGCTCCAAGGTTCTGCTTCTCCCCGGCGAACACGGTCGACTAACTCCTGACGGCGTCGAAGAAGCCGTGCTGCGTCGCTCCGACGTTCATTACCCCAAACCCCGCGTGGTCAGTGTCACTCAAGCCACCGAAGTCGGCACCCTCTACACTCCCGCCGAACTCCGGGCCATCGGCGCCATGGCCAAGAAACATCAATTGCGCTTTCACATGGATGGCGCGCGTTTCGCTAATGCCGTCGCCGCCCTCGGCGTCGCACCGCGCGAGATCACCTGGCAGGCTGGCGTCGATGTTCTATGCTTCGGTGGCACGAAAAACGGCACTGCAGTTGGCGATGCCGTGGTATTTTTCAATCGCGATCTTGCCCGTGAATTCGAGTACCGTTGCAAACAGGGCGGGCAGCTCTGTTCCAAAATGCGCTATCTAAGCGCCCCATGGGTTGGCATGCTCAAGAATGACGTCTGGTTGCGCCACGCCAATCATGCCAACGCCATGGGCCGCCTAATGTTCGACTTGGTCGCTGCTATCCCAGGTGTCCGCATCCTCTTTCCAAACCAGGTCAATAGCGTGTTTGTCGACCTGCCCAAACCCACCATTCAAGCGCTCTGGTCCCGCGGTTGGATGTTTTACAATTTTATCGGCGAAGGAGGCTGCCGCCTGATGTGCTCTTGGGACACCACCGAAGACGACGTACGAACCTTCGCGAAAGATCTCGCGGAACTAATGCCCGTGCCCAACTAGGCTCCAAAGCACGACTCGCGCCACCCACGCAGGCCAACTACCCTGTCAGTCCTACGCGTCACAATGCATTTCGACGCCATTGTCATTGGAGGCGGTGCCGCCGGATTATTCTGCGCCCGAACCGCAGGCCAGCGAGGCCGAAGCGTTGCCGTCCTGGAGCACAATTCAAGGCTGGGGAATAAAATCCTGATCTCAGGTGGCGGTCGCTGCAATTTCACCAACCTCGGAGCCTCTCCCGCAAACTATATCACCAGCGGAAGTCCCCACTTCCTGAAATCGACCTTCGCTCGCTATACACCCGCAGATTTCATCGCCTTAGTGGAACATCACGGCATCCGCTATCACGAACGCAAACACGGCCAACTCTTTTGCGATCACAGTTCCAAACAAATTTTGCAATTGCTCGAACAGGAGTGTCAGGATGGCGGCGTCGATATCCGCCTCAATTGCCGCATCCAGTCAGTCACCCGCGACCATCCGACACCCACCATCGGTTCCAGCTCCCCCGCGGACCGTCTATGGAGCGTCCAAACTTCGCTCGGACGATTCACGGCGTCTTCGGTCGTCGCCGCCACCGGCGCGCTCTCGTTCCCCAAGTTGGGAGCCACCTCGTTCGGCTACGAACTGGCCGCCCAGTTTGGAATCCAAGTCGTACCCACCAGACCCGGATTGGTGCCCTTGACCTACGGGCCCGAAGACCTCAACAGCTACGGACCTTTGAGCGGCATCGCCTTCGAGTGCGACGTCGTGCCCTCCCATGGTGGACCCCCCTTCCGGGAAAACATGCTGTTCACACATCGTGGCCTGAGTGGGCCCGTCATCCTTCAGGTCTCCAGTTATCGCACCGGCTCCGAATCGATCCGAATCGATCTACTCCCGGGACAGTCAGCGACGGCATTCCTAGAGGAACATAAATCCGGGGGACGCGACCTCCGCAGCGCGTTGAGAGGTGTCCTTCCGGATCGATTTCTTCTAGCGTGGTGCGCTCGTCACGGGGGTTCACGACCTCTCACTCAACTCCCCCAGCGCGAACTCGCCGCTCTCGCCAAGGACCTGTCCGCTTGGGAGGTGTTCCCCGGCGGTGATGAAGGATATCCCAAAGCTGAAGTCACCGTTGGGGGCATTGATACCGCCGAACTTTCTTCCAAAACCCTCGAAGCCCGACAGGTCCCCGGCTTGTTTTTTGTCGGTGAAGTCGTGGACGTGACCGGCTGGCTCGGGGGTTACAATTTTCAATGGGCCTGGGCCAGTGGCTATGCCGCCGGAAATGCCCTCTGACGCATCTGATTCCACGATCCCCATGACGCCTCTGCTCGAGAGCTACGCACACTGTCGACGCGCCACCCGTCATCATGCCCGCAGCTTTTACTTCGCTTCCCACGCGCTCCCGTACCCCAAGCGCCAAGCCGCCTACGCCGTGTACGCCTTCTGCCGCCATGCAGACGACTTGCTCGATGAACGAGATGTCAGCCAAGCATCGGGTCAAATTGCCTACGAACAAGAGCTTCGCGCACTGCTAAACCGACTGTATGATGGCTCGGAAACCAGCCTTCCCTTTGGTCCGGCATTTCACGAAACCATCCGGCAATTTAACATTCCGATCCAACCCTTCGAGGACCTCGTCCATGGCGTCTGCCTCGATCAGCAACCGATTCAGATCCGCGATTGGCCAGAGCTCAGAAATTATTGTTACCACGTCGCCAGCGTCGTCGGTTTGGTCATGTGCCCGATCCTAGGCCTCCAGAACCCCGCCGCAGAAGCCCAGGCGATCGAACTAGGCATCGCCATGCAACTCACCAACATCCTGCGCGATATCCGGGAAGATCTGGAACGGGGCCGCACTTATCTGCCTGCCGATGAACTGGCGCTGTTCCAAGTCACACCCGCCGACTTGGCTCACGGACACGTCACCCCCCAATTCGTCGAGTTCATGAAATTCCAAATCGAGCGAGCCCGCGATTTTTACCGGCGTAGCGAAGCCGGCATCCCCGCCCTCACCGCGGATGGATCCCAATTAACAGTTTGGTTGATGCGAACCATCTACGCCGGAATCCTCGATGAAATCGAGCAAGCCCGATACGATGTGTTTTCGAAACGCGCCGCCGTCTCCACCCTGCGCAAACTCCGCCTCGCCTGGACCGCCTGGCACCAGTGTCATCAGGGCGGATAAGCACCCCGCCCCAGTCAGCATGTCATCATCCGCTCAACACGAGATCACAACATCTTGACATCATGGTGCAGTGATGCAGTGTTTGGGCGTGAGAACGACGCTTACTATTGACGATGACGTACTGCGCTTCGCGCAGTCCATTGCTGAGGCGCGGGAAATCACCTTGGGCCGCGCCATCTCCGAACTGGCCCAGAAGGGGATTGAGGCACTCAGCTCAGTCCCTGCCAAGTCCGGGAAATTCCCCACGTTTCGCGTCAGCGCCGGTGCGAGGGCGATCACGCTTGAAGATGTGAGGCGGGCCGAGGAGGAATTTTGAAGGCCGTCCTTCTCGATGTGAATTTTCTGATCGCGCTGGCGTGGCCATCGCATGTTCATCATTACCCCGCCCACGCGTGGTTCACGGCGAATTCACGCAGCGGTTGGGCGACCTGTCCCCTGACCGAATGCGGTTTTGCTCGAATCTCGTCGAATCCAAAGTTCACCCGGGATGCAGTCGCTCCGCTCGAAGCAATCGCCCAGCTTGGAACCATCGTGAAGATGCCAGGACACGATTTCTGGCCGGACGATTATTCCTTGGGAGAGTTCGCAGTTTTCAAAAACTATGCGCTGGGGGGTCACCGGCAGATAGTCGACGCTTATTTGTTGTCTCTCGCCGTCCGCAAGGGTGGCAAATTAGCGACCTTTGATAAAGGAATCCGCTCGTTAGTGATGCCGGGAAGCGTCGAATCGCAATCGATCATCCTCGTACCAGTAACGTGAGCAATATGCGGTTAATCTTCCATGCGCCATTGATGTTTGGGTGGAAGGTTCAGCCAAGCAGCAGGGACCACGGCGGCGGGTCGTTCGCACTCAGGAAATAACCGAGTCTCAGGCCAAAATCCCTTTCACAACCTCCCCGTGCACATCGGTGAGTCGGAAATGTCGTCCCTGGAACTTGTAGGTTAGCTTGGTGTGATCCAATCCCAACTGATGCAACAAGGTGGCGTTGAAGTCGTGGATATGCACCGGGTTCTCCACAATATTATAGCAATAATCATCCGTGGAGCCGTAGGTAACGCCCGGCTTGATTCCACCACCTGCCATCAATAACGAAAAACAGCGTCCATGATGATCGCGACCGTGGTTATCCTTGGTCAAAGTTCCTTGCGAATAAACCGATCGACCAAATTCCCCACCCCAGACGACGATCGTGTCGTCCAGCAATCCGCGTTGCTTCAGATCGGTCAACAAGGCGGCGCTCGGCCGGTCCACATCCATCGCCTGACCTCGAATCTGCTTTGGCAAATCGCCGTGTTGATCCCAACCACGATGCATCAATTGAACAAAACGCACACCACGCTCGATCATCCGCCGCGCCAGTAGACAGTTCCGAGCATACCCGCCATCCACGGGATTCTCCTGGATACCGTACATCTCCAAAATATGGCGAGGTTCACTCGAAAGATCCGTCAGATCCGGCACGCTGGATTGCATCCGGTACGCCATCTCGTATTGTGCAATTCGCGCCGGAATCTCCGGATCACCAAAGCTCTCCGCGGACATCTGATTGATCGCTCCAACAGTATCCAACAGACGGCGACGCGACGCGTCATCTACCCCTGGAGGATTGGATAGATACAATACTGGATCCCCTTGCGACCGAAATCGCACACCCTGGTGTTGGCCCGGAAGAAAACCACTACCCCAGTAACGGGTGCTGAGCGGCTGATCGGTCTTATTGCCGCTGCCTTGGGAAATCATCACGACAAATGACGGCAACTGCTGATTCTCACTGCCGATCCCGTAACTTAACCAGGCTCCCAGACAGGGTCGCCCGGCCTGCTGGTGGCCCGTCTGAATGTACGTGACTGCCGGGTCGTGATTGATGGCCTCCGTATGCATCGACCTCACGACACACAGGTCATCCGCTTTGGAGCCGAGATGAGGCAGCAGTTCACTGAACCACGTCCCCGACTTGCCGTGCTGCTTGAACTCAAACATGGGCGCGACGCAGGGGAATTTGCTTTGCCCACTGGTCATGCCAGTCACACGTTGACCTTGTCGAATGCTGGCCGGCAGTTCTTCACCATGATGCTGCTTCAAGGCGGGCTTGTGATCGAGGAGATCAATGTGCGAGGGCCCACCGGACATGAATAGGTAAATGACCCGCTTCGCCTTGGAGCCATAGTGCAATCCAGGAAGCGCCCCAAACGAACGAGAGCCCGGATCCGAGGCCCCCGTCAATAAGGACGGCTGGAGCAGGGACGCCAACGCCACTGAACCAATGCCCGTGCTCATCCGCCCAAAGAAGTGGCGTCGGGTGAGCAACGAATCCAGATCATGCGCCGTATGCATGCCCTAGCTTAAGTCCTGATCCTGTAAGAACGCAACGCCTTCAAACCACCAATCGTTTCCAACCTCAGTGCCCAAAGGACCGCAATTTCCTGACTGGCTGGCTTTCAGAAAACCGTTAAGCTTCAGCCATGTTCGCGGCACCGAGCCATGGCACGCGCCGATATTTCCTGAGCCGGATGGGTTCGGGATTCGGCGCATTGGCATGGACAGCACTCAGCCGATTGCACGCGACACCCCAGCAGCCGAATTCAGCGGAGATCGACCCGCTCAACCCCTTCCGACAGCGCACGCCCCAATTTCAGCCACGGGCCAAGTCCGTCATTTTCCTGTTCATGGTGGGCGGGCCTTCTCAAATCGACACGTTTGATTACAAGCCGGAACTCCAACGGCAACACGGCAAACCGCCGCCGCCCTCCCTTCGCAAAGCGCTCGAATCGACCCGTTTTGCCAATGTGTTTCACGGCTGCAAAAACGAACTGATGGCCAGCCCATTCCGATGGAGTCAGCACGGGCAATCTGGAATGTGGGTGAGCGACCTCATGCCCGAAATGGCGCGTCACGTGGATGACCTTTGCTTCATTCACTCCCTCCAGGCCGACTCGAACAACCACGCCCCGGCCAGCTACCAACTGCACACCGGCGACATCCGGCCCGGCAAAGCCAGCCTTGGATCCTGGGTAACCTACGGGTTGGGCACTTCCAACCAGAACCTCCCAGGGTACGTCATGCTCTTTGACGCCGGCCCCCTCGGTGGCGCCGCCAATTATTCCAACGGATTTTTGCCCGCCGCTTTTCAGCCCACCCGCCTGCGCGACAATGGCGTACCTGTGTTAGATTTGTTGCCCCCATCCGACTTCGCTGCCGGACAGCGCCCATCGTTAGACTTGATTCGAGACCTGAACCTGGTGCATCGCCAAACCCGCTCGAACTCAACCGGCCTCGACGCACGGATCGCTTCCTACGAATTGGCGTATCGCTTGCAGTCCGCCGCGCTGGATGTCGGCCAGATCGAATCCGAGCCCGCGTCGCTCCGCCGCAGTTATGGGTGTGAACACCGCGATACTCGGACTCAAAGTTTCGCCCGGAAATGCTTGTTGGCTCGGCGCTTAGTGGAACGTGGGGTCCGATTCGTCCAAGTCTATGACATGCCGGATAAAGACGGCTGGGATGCTCACGCCAAGCTGGCAGACAATCATGGGCCACGCGCCCGTTGGACCGATCAACCCTGCGCCGCACTGATCGCCGATTTGAAACAACGAGGCTTGCTGGATGAAACCCTCGTCATCTGGGCCAGTGAATTCGGACGAACCCCCATGATGCAAGGGGACCTCGGCCGCCAGCATAATGCCGCTGGCTTCACCCTCTGGATGACCGGGGGCGGCGTGCGTCCCGGCCAACGCGTCGGAGCTACCGACGATTTCGGCTTGTTGGCCGTAGATTCGCCGGTGACCATTAATGACCTGCACGCCACCGTTCTCGCCGCACTCGGACTCGCCCACGAGGACCTCCACTACAACGTCAACGGACGATTCGAACGTCTCACCGGCATCGCCGGCGGAGCCCGCGTCGTTCCAAATGTCCTGGGCTAACCCACTCGGTTTCCATCACCGCAAGACGCCCGCGTCTGTCCTCGGCTCCTCGACCACCTTTGCCATTCTCATTCCCAAGGACAACGGGTAGACTTTACGGCCATGAGCATGTTTGCGTTCTTTCGATCGTTCCGAAGCGGGGTTGTCTGCATTCTATGGCTCCTGACGATGAGCTGGGGCTCGCGGCTTTCCGCAGCCGAATCCCCATCGCTGAATGAGCATCTGGAGCCATTCCGAAAATGGCTCGGCAAGACCTGGCGCGGTGAATTCAAAGAATCCACTCCAGAAAAACCCGTGGTCGATATTTCACGTTGGGAACGAGCCCTCAACGGACAAGCGATCCGCATCGTACATTCCATCAATAACGGTCAATACGGTGGCGAAACGATCGTCACCTGGAACCCCGAAAAAAAGAGCTTGGTGTACCACTACTTTACCACGGCCGGGTTCCAAACTACAGGCACGATGACACTCACGAATAATCAATACACCAGCCATGAAATTGTCAGCGGCGCAGCCAACGGTGTGACCGAGGTTAAGGCCACCGGAGAACTTCGCTCCGACGGGACCATGAAAACGCAGTCTCAGTACCTGAAGAACGGAAAATGGGAAGACGGCCATTCCGCCACGTACCGTGAAGCTCCCAACGCGCAGGTCATTTTTAAATAAGCCTCACCGCCTACGTACCGGTTTCGCCATGCGTGACCTGACCCAATCCGTCAGCCGCCAATCGTTCTCAGTGATCGTTGCCACAGCACTGATTGCTTGCTGGAGCGCCCGGGCCGAAGACGATGCGTTCTGGTCAGCGCACGTGGAACCACTGCTCAAGGAGCGCTGCCTCGAATGTCATAACCCAACCAAGTCAAAAAGCGGTTTGGACATCACGTCGCTCCAATCCATGCTGAAGGGCGGCGATCGTGGTGCCGCGGTCCTCCCGGGTCGACCTGTCGAAAGCAATCTTTACACATTCCTAAGCGCCGGCGCCGATCCGCACATGCCGCCGAAGCGGCAACTGACAGAAGAACAAGCCGGAATCATTAAGACCTGGATCGAACGTTTGGGTGCCACCCAATCCAAGACAGCCGCCGGATCGAATTCACCGAGCGCCGCCAGCACCAGTACAACCGTCAAACCCTCGAAACCCATCTGGGTCCCACCAGCGCGTTTAGCCGCGCCCCGGGTGATCGATCAGTACATCGAGCTCGGTCTGAAGGCGCGCGGGGAGCAGCCCACGCCACCCGCCGATGACAATGCATTCGTCCGCAGGGTGTATCTTGACCTGGTCGGCCGAATCCCTACGGATGCCGAACGTAGACTATTCCATGCAGACCGATCGCGGAAGCGCCGGGAACACTTGGTGGATCAATTGCTCGCGAGCCCCGAACACCCTCGCCACCTGAGGGATCTTTTTGATGTGGTTCTGATGGGACGGCACGGAGCGGAGTTCGAAAAAAAACGCGAGAGCAACCAGTGGTACAGTTTCCTTGAATCGGGCTTCGCACAAAACCGACCATGGAATGAACTGGTTCGTGACCTGGTGGTGGCAAGACCGACATCCGCCAAAGAGCGTGGCGCGGTTTGGTTCCTGTATGAACGTCAGAACAACCCTCAAGCCATGGCGGAAGCCGTTGCTCCCATCGTGTTTGGCGTTCAGATCAAATGCGCCCAGTGCCACGATCACATGGTCGCCCGCGAAATCAAACAGGCCCACTATTGGGGAATGGTCGCCGCCTTCAACCGTTCCAAGAATGTCGATTCACACACAGGCCTCGGCATTGCGGAATCCGCCGTCGGAGGTTTCAGCAGCTTCGCCAATCTCAAGAAGGAATCCCAACCGGCATACCTCACGTTTTTCAATGGACAGCGCGTCGAAGAACCCTGGCCAGCGGAGGGCGAAAAGGAAATCGACTCACCCGAAAAATACCAGGTCGCACCACCCAAGGAAAAAGAACGGCCGCAAGCTCCATCTGTCCCTAAGTTTTCCCGCCGCGAGGCCCTCGCCGACGCTGTCACCCGGGAGAACCCAATGCTCGCTCGAGCCTTCGTCACTCGCCTGTGGGCAACCTTGATGGGCCGAGGCATCGTCCACCCAGTGGACCTCATGGATTCCAAACATCCACCCAGCCATCCTGAACTCCTGGACTGGTTGGCACGCGACTTCGAGACGAGCGGTTATGATATACGTCGTTTGATTCGAAATCTGGTCCTGACCAAAACCTACCAGCGCGATTCGCGAAAGTTGCCCGTCGCAAACACTCGAAAGACCCCGAAAAATCGACAAGAACCTGCCATCGGCGAGTCCTTCACGCGAGCGCTCGAAAAACCCCTTTCCGCCGAGCAGTTATTCCGATCGCTGATCCTCGCCACCGGAAACAACCCCGGCTCCGACGGAAAGATCTGCCAACACAGCGAGGCAGAACTTCGTCACGCCTTTGTACGGCAATTCCCAGATCTGTTCGCCCCCGAGTACAACGCGACGCTCCAGCAGGCGATGTTCCTCTCCAATTCCACCGTGTTCGACCGCTTGCTGGAACCGAGCAACAACAACCTGGCAGTACGACTGGCAACGCTGCCGAATCCCGAGGCTCAAGTGAACGCGGCGTTTTGGACTGTGTTTGGACGCGCTCCTCATGCCGACGAACTCCAGGTGAGCGCGGAGTTCCTCCGGTCAAGTACGACCAACCCGAGACTCAAGCAATTCCTCTGGGCTCTCCTTACCAGCGCCGAGTTTCAAGTGAATCATTAACCCTGGAAGCGAGGTGGATCGAGCGGGTGCCGCTGAGGGCCGGGGCGAAAACGCCGTGCTTGAAGTCAGCTTCCAGCCTGCAGGGCCTGGTAGAGCGCGCACACGGCACCCGCTGGGTCCCGAATCACGGCAAACTTTCCACCTCCAGCCTCCCGTGCGGGACAAATGATGGCACCGCCAAGCTCCTGGCAGGTCTTCAGACTTGTCTCCAAGTCCGCGACCACGATGTAAATAATCCATTGCCGTGGCAGGGTCGCGTTCGCGCCCCGCCCGTGACAGATCCCCGCCACGGGCGTGTCGCCACCCGATGGGATCATGCAGTGATCGTTGTATCCATCCATGTCCACCGGCTGGGACGCCCATCCAACGACTTGGCTGTAAAAGCCCTTTAGAGACTCGGCGTCTGGAACAGCGATATCGATCCATCCGATTTGGCCAGGTTTCATAAATTCAATCGTGGCGAGACGGTTTCGCCAAGGGACTGAATCCCCGGAACGTCCCGACTGTCAAACACCTAAAGTGAATTCATACACCAAAACGCCCAGGTTGTCGAGCCACCGTTCGCCATCCAGGGCAGTTTCAAGATTTCGACTTTAAGGAGGCAGGTGAAACAAAAGGCGGTATAAAACTGGACAAAAGGCGCTGACTTTATTTAACTGCCGGCATGTCCGAGCCTAGTACGCTACCCGAGCACGAGCAACAAACGGCGTTGGATGAGTTGGAGATCCGATGCCTGGTGGATGCCACCGAGATTCAACGGTGGAATGAATTGGTCAGCAAACTCCACTACCTGGAGAACGCCCATATGGTCGGGGAGCAGCTCCGCTATGTCGTCCTGTGTCGAGGCCA
>SXSK01000116.1 GCA_005793375.1 Verrucomicrobiales bacterium
AGCATTGTGGTTTGCACGGATTCCCTGGGCCAAAGTGGTGAAACCAGCGGGTTCAGTCGGCAGCGCGCCGCCATCCGGGATCCAAGGGGTCATCCTCACCAGTGTTTGGAGTCGTACGTCATATTCGTGTCCAACGGCACGGTGGGATTTGCCGTCGGGTGAATGTCCGAAGGTATCGCCGTGTTTAAGTTCGGTGGGAGTTGGGAATTGGAAGAAAGGGTGATCTGGGTTGGTGACGTGGTAAACCCCGGCATCGCGTGCCTCGACACTACTCCAACCGCAACATTCGAGTCCGACAAGTTTCCAGGCGGGATACCCACATTCGCGGAGCAGGCTGCCGCGCTGACCGTCGTGGCTGTGATAGAGTTCGCCGATGGGAGCGCCGTTGCGTCCACCGATGCGTTCGTCGTACTTGCGGCATTCCATGATGGAACCGTCGACATTGAAGGTCGTCCTCCAGAAGAGTGTGTTGCCGGAGAGCACGATCGCAGTGCCGCCAGCACTCAAGTAACGATCGAGCCCTTGAT
The DNA here is from genome assembly GCA_005793375.1 of Verrucomicrobiales bacterium. GTDB lineage: Bacteria > Verrucomicrobiota > Verrucomicrobiia > Limisphaerales > UBA9464 > SXSK01. The sequence goes on from SXSK01000116.1 coordinate 528, forward strand.
AGGCATCGATGGACCAGTACTCGCTGTGGCCGTTGATGAAAACCGTCTTATAGCCGCTGAGGAGCGAGGGGTCACGATGAAGATCCAAATCGGTGATGACATCGTAGTCATAAGTTTCGCGATCGAGCCAGTTGTGGAGGTATCGTTCGGCCCGCATCAGGTGGCTGTAGCCGGTCACGAGCGAACTATAAAGAACCTCGGGTCCAGCGCACGGCCAGGGCATTCGGAGGCCAAATTGATAGGATGGCTGACCGGAATGATGATCTCGATAACAGCAAAATGCAGGGGCTTCAGGGTGCGAGTTCGTATAACCTTCCGTGTAGAGGAATTGGCCAGGGGGTAGGTTTTCGGCGAACGGAGTGGCGTTGTAGGCGAGCCAGGTGCTCGTCGAGCACAATACGAGCGCGGGTGCCTTGCGTCGGGTGCGCGCCTTTCGGACAATGAATGTGATCGGGTATTGCTGAGATTTGCCGTCTGAATCGAAGAGGATGCGTCCAACGTAGAGCCCGGATTTGGCATCACGCGGGACGCGCCAGGTGTGAGTGGGTTGCCATCGGCAGTCGTACAGATCATCGGAAGCCAGTCGCAAGCCGTGACCTCGGGTGGGATCGGATTTGGGATTATAGGCACCAAAACGTGAAACCTGTGTTCCATCGAAGGCGGGACCGCCGATCATCCAGGTGCCGTGGTTGATGAGGCGTCCGTTTCGATGATGCCGGGAGCAATCGCTGATGCGATGGCTTTGTTCTTCGGCGAGTTTCCAGCAGGCTAGCACGTGATGGCCCCGTGCCGGTTGCGACCCTTTCTGATGGAAACGTTCCTGGATTTCATCGGGAGTGAGTGCCCGCTGGTAAATCGCGGGCATGGCGATATCGCCATCATAGAACCGAGTGGCGGCGCCGTGTTCGGCCATGGCGCCAATTCGTATGGGATGGGTTCCGGGTTGGGCAACTTGGCTAAAGGGCCAGCGCCCTTCGAGTTTGCCATTCACCCAGATCTCCTTCTGGGTGCCGTCCCAGAGTGCGACGACATGAAACCACTCGCGAGTGATGAGGACGCCTTCGTGGGTGCGGTGGATGACGGCCTCATCCGGGGAGATGCCGTCGCCGATGAAGAATCCGATGTACCCGCCTTTGCCGATACCGAGAGCCCATCCTCGTTCATCGTCTTTATCTTCCTGACTGAGGATTCCCTGAAGGCGCGTGAGATTCCACGGACGTATCCAGCACTCGACGGTCAGGGCATTGAAGGCGTGTTGAAGGCCTTTTGGGACGTGGATGTAGGAACCGGGATGGATGGGTTGAGGCAAGGCGGCGGAATTGGGGAATGTGTGGAGCAGATGATCCTGCCTAGGATTGGAGATATCTGTCACCGGGCCGAGTTGCTCGATGACCAGTTGGTAGGGAACGGTGCTGCTGACATGGAACTGGAGCGAGTCTCCGGCGACGACGCTTTGTGCGCTGGGATAGGCGTGAACTCCGGGTGGTTGAATTGCTCGATGAAGTGGGATGGCGTGGGCTTCAAGGCTGGAACTGATGGCAGCGTGAGAGCGTGTGCGCGACACGGCGGCTGCGGCTGCCGTGACGGTGGCCTGCTTCAGAAACTTTCGACGCGAGGTGGCACTCATGGTGTGGGTTTAGTCTGCAGCAAGTTGCGGAAGCTTTGGAGAAGTAAGTGTGAGGCAGATCCGGGGGGGGTGGTGGCGGATGATGGAGTAGCAATTGGAGCTGGAATAGACCCAAAAGCGGTAGCGGCCTACCGCAGCCCAAAAAGGGCCGACGACGCAGGGTGGGATTCCGAGTGGGGCTTATTCTGCTTTGATGGGCATGGCGGATCCAAGGGTGCGCAGTTCCAGTTTGAGAGCACTATTAGGGGTGGGCTTCGAGTGGAGCGGTGCTGGCGAGGCTAGTGGCGAGGGTGAATCCGGCATCGAAACCTGCGGCTCGAGCCAGCAGCCATTCCGCGTCTTCGATGCTGGTGTTGGCGCGGAGGGCGAACCAACCCAGCATGTGAGGCATGTAATTGCGTTCGAAGAGCACCTGGTTCTTGAAGCGATAGAGCGTCTGGCTCTCGCGGAATCCAGCGTACCAGGGTTCGCCCCAGTTCATTCGAGTGTTTATGTGCCAGTTGAAATGCCCCGGATTGCTGGCGTCATTCACGATCTGGCCGCGCAGTTCCGGGTTCAGGGCATCGAACCACGCCTTGGTAAACAGGGTGCGGCCATATTGTCCATAGCCGGAGGCCCAATTGCCTTCGAGTCCGTCGAACGATATTTGGCGCGCGCCGGTGTGATTGCAGAATGCGGCAATGTTTCGGGCGATCTCTATGGACAGGTCGGCGTCGGCGAAGAAGACCTTGTAATCATGGTCCAATAGGCGTCCGACAGTGTCTCCGGTGCTGTGTTTGGAAGCCTGGGTACCGTGGGCACCCCGCTGGCATTGAACCAATCGCCAGGGCGCTTCCTCGGAAACTCGTTCGAACCGGATGAGTTCCTTCCCAATGCGCACGGTGTTCAGGATGGTCTTCTTGCGGAAATACTCCGGGTCGGCAATGGCGAGTTCTGTCGTCGAAGCGTCCACCGGAGCCGTGAGTTCGGTTGTGCCGATCAAGGCAAGTCGGGTATCCGGTTCCGGAGTCACATACGGATCGTTGGGTGTGATGAAATTGGACAGCGTGTGGAAACCGAGGCTGACGCCGACCCTCCGGGCTTTGTCGGCACAGGCTTTAAAGCTGTCCCATCCCCTTGGAAACAGTGTGGGTTTTAGCTGGAACTTGCCCCAGGTTACGAAGGGTGAGCTGTGATAGAGATACCTGAGACCGGCACGTCGAGTCATTTCGATGGCGCGATCCACGTTCTCTTCGCTGAAGTCGACGATGAGATAAGAGGCGCTGGCATCGGGCGATACTTTATCCCAAACACCATTGAGCATCGGGTGGGGCAATCCCTCAGCGACCTCGATGGTTCCAATGGTTTTGAGGGCGTTGGTTTCGGCGCACGCGAATAAGGCGACTCGACTGCCGATGACGCCGCCATCGGCGAAGGGCAGAACGCGGTATTTCTCGTGGCCCCAGTTGTCGATGATTCGTTCGCGGTTCCGATTGCGAGTGTAGGCTTGAAGAATACTTCCGAAGGCGGTTGCGCGTGCGGTGTCACCACGAAAACCCTGCCCCTTGGTCAAGTCCGTGGGCAAGTTGGGATAGTATCCCAAATCGTCGGCACCAAATTCGTTGTCGATATCGTTCTCTCGTGCTGGGGATCCTCCAAGGGTCTTGGTGTTGAGGGTCTGGATCCCGATAGCGACCTGGCGATCGCGAACGACGCCGACGATCTCACCGACCGTTTCACCAACGCTGAGTGGGTAGGGGCCCCAGAGAGCGATTTCCAGACGTTCCGCGATTTCAGGTGGGTGGACCTGGATGATTTCGAAGGCGACGTGGGATGGTTTGGCGATGGCTGAAAGCGCCGCGGTCAGGGGTGTGTTTCCGATCTGGTAGTGCAGGTTCAGAAGATGATCCGCGATGCTCCAGGTAGCACGTTCTGGACTAAAAATTTTACCCCCGATCCGAAAACTGAGCAGCGAGGCGGGTTGACCTTGGGCGACGTAGTTGCGTGACTTCGCCTGCGGGGTGATTGCTGTCAGAGCGCCCTTGGAATCGATCTCGACGAGGGCTGAATCGGTGCGGAATCGGGCGACTGATTCGGCCCTAACGGTGCAGGTGAACACGATCAAGGCAATCGAGAGACGGACAATCGAGCGCATGGTCTGACGAGAATGGGGTGAGTCAGGGTGTTTGGGGAAGGGAAGACTTGGTGGGAAATGATCGAAGCAGGAATGTGGCTCCAGACGGCGAGTCTGCCCACAATCGGCTCGCATCAGAAATTTAGAGAGGTCGTCACTATCGGACGATCACGACGGCTTCGGTCGCGGCTCTTGGGTCAATCCACTTCGACAGGGCAGGTGGGGATGGACTCTAGGAACGCTTGGCCGTAGCGCTTATTCAGCACACGATTGTCCAGGAGCACCACGATACCTCGGTCCTTGCGGGTTCGGATGAGACGGCCGACCCCCTGACGGAACTTGAGGATGGCTTCAGGCAAGCTGAAGTCACTGAACGAATTGCCTCCTTGGGCTTCAATTCGTTCCAGGCGCGCCTCGATGAGTGGATGATCGGGAACGGCGAAAGGGAGTCGGGTGAGTATGACGTTGCTGAGGGCCTCGCCTGGGACATCGACGCCCTGCCAGAAGGAGTCTGTGCCAAAAAGGACGCTGTCGATGTTTTCGCGGAATTTTTCGAGCATGGTGGAGCGCGGGATGCCGGTGCCTTGGACATAACACTCCAGACCTAGTTTGTGAAAGAATCCTTCCATGCGGCCGGCGACTTGTTGCATCAGTCGGGAGTTGGTGAACAAGACGAAGGCTTTGCCGTGGGTTTGCTCGATGAAGTGCTGGATCCAGTGAACCAGGGCATCTTCGTAGCCTGGATCTCGTGGATCGGGCATTTTGCCGACGACATGAATCCGCATCTGCTCCTGGTAATCAAAGGGGGACCCGACCTGAAGTTTGGTGGCGGCTTCACCGCCGACACGCCGGGCGACGTAGTCGATGGGTGAACTGAGAGTGGCTGGGTTCGATTTGGAGCGCCGCATTGGCCCAGAGCCGGGAGCGGGTCCGGAGGCGCGACTGGTGGCATCGCGCACGGCGAGCGTGGCGCTGGTCATGATGACCGACGTGCCGGAGTTAAAGAGACGTTGGCGCAAGAACTCGGCGACATCCACAGGTGCGGCATTGAGGCTGATATTGCGAGTGGTCCTGCCGCCGCGTTCGACCCAGTAGACATGTTCTTCGGCATCCTGTTTGAGAAACGTGGCAACGGCTTCACGCAATGCTGAAATGCGGCGGTTGCACTCCATTAATTCCTCGCCGGTTTCCTTGTCTTCAGTGCCTTCGATGAGCGTGTTGAGCGAATCGCGGAGTTTGGTGAGCGGGAGCGTGAGTGTATCCTCGACGAGATCGGGACGGCGAATTCGCAACTCCGACCAGGGGCGTGCCGAGGCGGAAACCGGATTGGTGGTTTCGCGGGGTTCTTTCTTGGCGGCACTGGGCGTTGGCTCGGTGCGAAGATGATCGCAGATTTGCTCGACTTTGTTGAAGAATGAGTCGGCTTCGGTCAGCACCTCGGCGACCTGCTTGACGCTGGCACCTTGGCGAAGCGTGGCGAGCAGCCCTTTTTCGTTGCGGGGGTTCCAGAGGCGCTGGAGCGAGTATCGTATCTGACCACTGCTAACACTCACGCCGATATGGCGGGACGCGACATGCTCGACGTTATGAGCTTCATCGAAGATGACAAAATCATTGCGGAATAAGACGCCGCCGCGTTGCTCTTCATCCACCGAGTTCAGCAAGGTGAAGAATAGTGTGTGATTGAGCACGAGAACGTCGGCACTGAGAATCCGTTGACGGGCGCGCTGGAAGAAGCAGACGTTGCCGGACTTGCCCAGGTCGCTTTGGAATCCGCATTTCTTCGGAGTGCAAAGGCCGCGCTCCGAGCAGATGTGTTCCCAGACTTTGGGATCGGGTTCCACGTCCAAATCGCTCAATGACCCATCCGAAGTTTCTTTGCTCCATTCGTAGAGTCGATGGAGCTCGGAGGTTTCCGGGGATGTAAACAGCGAGTCGGCCTGCTGCATGGCTTTGTGGAGGCGCCGGGTGCAGAGGTAATTCGAGCGGCCTTTCAGCATGGCAAAATTAAACTCGACTGGAAGGATCTGGTGCAGCAGAGGCAGATCCTTTTCGATCAACTGCTCCTGGAGATTAATCGTGTGGGTGCAGATGATGGCCTTCTTCTTGGCGGCGACGGCGTACAGGATGGCGGGGACGAGATAGGCGAAGCTCTTCCCGACACCAGTGCCGGCTTCGACGAGCAGGCTGGTGCCGTTCGTGAGGGCCTCAGCGACAGCGACGGCCATTTGCTGTTGTTGTGGACGATGCTCGTAATTCTTGGATTTCGAGAAAGGACCGGTAGGCGAAAAAATCTCCTCCACTTGACGTGGAAGATCCGAGATGGGCACGTTGCCGGCGTTTTCCGCGAGCGAAATCACGTGGTGACACTACTTGAAGCGCTTTGGCAACGCACCTTACTTTGAACCACAATTCGGGTGCCGTGGTTCGGCTAGTATTTCAACACGACGACCTCGTGGATGTCCTCGATAACCATGTCGACGCGATTGCCGTTCCGTTTTACGGTCGAGCCGGGATTCACTGTGGAGACCGACTTGAGGCGATCTGAGGTCTCGATCGTCGCGCGGAACATGGGTGCGTCCTCAATTAATCCTGGCATGACCAATGGTCGGTTTCGATCTGGCGTTCCCTGCGGTGTGGGGTTGTAGGTGATGAAATGGACTCGAAGCGAACGGTTTGGGATGTCATCCGTCACCACTGCTTCGACCGAGGCTGTGGCTTGGATTCGGATTCGCGGTTTGGGATTCAAATAACGAACGGCGGCCCGGAAGAGCTGGCGAGCTTCGACGACGGGATGATCGCTGGCGGTGGCGAAGTCTGGGGATGCTGCCATCGTGAGCACCTGACCTGATCCCACGCGATTCAACAGAACTGCGGGTCCGACGGGTTCCTCGGGGCTCATGGGCCAATCAGTTCCTTCACGGCCTTCGAGCTGGCGCCGCGTGCGATGGGGTTTCAGCAGATCCCCGGCGTGAAGAGCCCCGGTGGGTTGGTAGACGGTCGCAGGACCCTTTACCAGCACTGGCCAATTGGGAGGCAACACGGCGCCCAGGAGGTCTTTGTCGAGCGAAAGGAAAGCGCCCTCGGATCCGGGCGGTGGACGCGAGCTGCGCCGGACCCAATTGTCCATTGAGTCCAGGCTCTTGCGCGGGATGGCGCCGATCATTCCAGCGAGATTCGGTTGTGCCAGTGGGTTGCCCATCCGGTCATATTGGCCGCTGCGTCCCGTAATCAGCAGGTTGCCACCTGCCTCCACATAACGCCGAAGCAATCCGACGTCTTTGTCTGAAAGGATTCCAACGTCGGGCAGACAGACAATGGGGAACGGGCGCAACGTATCCGGGTTGGCATTTTCATCCAGGATAATGCCGAATTGCAAATGTTCCAGAGCACAAGCGCGTTGAGCGCCCTGGATGCTTTGGAACCAGCGTCCCGAATTTTCGCGTCCGATCCAGTCGCGAGATCGGCTGCTGAACCACAGGCCGATGTCATAGACGGGTGTGTGGTTGAAGTGAGCGCGTTTGGCGAGGGCTTCGGCGAAGGCGGTTCCCATTCGGTTGTAGGCTATGAGATCCAATGAACCGTCGAACCCGGTCTTGTCGATCATGGTGACGAACGCACCATGGGCGAGCAGCGTGAAGAGTTCCCAACGGATATCATTCAGGGGGCGCGTGGTTTGATCGTGGTACATGTGAACGCCGCGTTGGATGGCAACCTGGAAGGGTTTACCCGGAGTGGATGCGCGGTAGAACTCGGCGTTGAACCCGACGCCGAGGGCGCTGAAGCCCCAGATGCCGGTTTCGCCGGTGACGAAGTCCGCGTTGCCAGCGTGTTGCACGGGGCGTTGCCCGACTTCAAACGAGAAGGGGGGATTGCCGTGGTAGTTGAAGTCGACGGTGGCCTCGGGGCGAATTGACTTGATGTGATTGACCAACGCGCGCTCGAAACGTTCACTGGAGCGATAACGGAACTCGAGCATCCGATCCCAGGCATCGTCCCAGGTGGCGCCCTTAGGCATGAGATGACCAAATTCCGTTTGGTACTGCTTCTGGCACGTATCACACCAGCAGCCGTAAGGTGGGCCGAAACCCTGATCGAGCATATCGAGGTGGAACCCGGCGATTCCGTAGGTCAACTGCTCGGCGACAATGGATTTCATGGACTCGAGATAACCGGAGTTAAAGCAGAATCGACCGAGCGGTTTGCCATCGGCACCGCGCATGGCGAATTCCGGGTGGGCATTGAGGAAATGGCCACCCTGTTGCACAACGCAGTAGGCAAGGATGGGAAGAGATTTCCCGCGGGCCTCATCGACGGCGTCACGGAGTGGATCGCGATCCCCGAGCCCCTGGGCTTTGGGCAGGATTTTGGAATCGTAGTAGGCATAATCGCCATCGCGAACCCACATGACCAGATACTCGGCGTGCGCCTCAAGGGATCGGCGCACGATTTCGCGTCCGTCGAAGCGAGCGCTGTATCGGGTGTCGTTGGTATCGCTGTGACCGAACTGAGCGCCTGTGGGGCCGACCTCCATGCCGACCAAGGCCTTTTGAAACCACGCTGCCGCGGACGATTGAAGGATGACGAGATGCCACGCCGTGATGACTAGGAAGACCCAGGTTCGGGTGGATCCTGAGACGGTGGACCGAATGGGCCATGGAGTGGCGTTAAGGATGATACCGTTCATGTGCGGGGTGAGTGTGTGGGAGACGAGCTGCTTTGGGCAATCGAATGGGGAGCGGAAGGCGTGTGATGAGCGAATTCATGGTTTCAGGAAACGCATCATGAATGAGCAGAATCGACCCTTTGAATAACCCGCTGCGTCACTCTCATGCTGTGTGGAACACTGATAGAGGGACCTTTGGCTGTCGATTTTCGCGGCTTGATGCGGGACGGGCATCGGGGTCAACTACCGGGGTCGCCCTACTTGCCTATGAAATCGTTTCCCCTCGAATTGCATCGACGAGCCCCAATAGATCGAGCTCTTTCCGATGGCCTCAGAGTTTGCGCGTGGGTCGGCCTTTGCCACGTCGCGTGCGCGCAGTCCGACAACTTCGATGACGGCAACGACACGGGGTGGTTGCATTATTCCCCATTGACCGAGTTTGGGGCGGGGGCGGCGTTCACTTTTCCTAACGGCGGTTACCAAATCGCCGCACCCGGGAGTCCGGCGCCAGACTTGCTCGGTGTGCAACGTGCCGGAAGCCTGCGACCAGAGACGATTTACACACGATTGCGGGCCTCGGTTGAGATCGAGGGATGGGATAATGGCGTGAACCAATCCCTGGGGTTGATAGCGCGGGTGAGCAAGTTGGGGTTGGGCACCACCCAGGCTTACACATACAATTACAACACCTTCTCGGGGTATCATCAGCTGAACCTGGTGGCAAACGAGGCGCCCGAACGGGAAGTCAATGAATCCCCTTTCAAGATCGACCCAACGCAACGGTACCGATTGGTTTTCACGTTGGTCGGAGCAAAGCTATTAGGCCAGATGTATGCCACAACCAATCAGTCCATCCCGATTCATTCGGTGTTCGGGGAAGACGATCGTCACGCGTCGGGGACTTCGGGGGTGTTTGCCTTCGCACTGGTAGCTCAGGGAGGGGTCGGAGCCCGATTCGATAACTACAGCTCGGTTGTTCCGGAAACGGTTCGCGCGACGGTGTTAGACGCGTTTCCCGCGGTCGGGGAACGGCGTGAAACACCCATCGAGACCGTTTCCGTGCGGCTGGCATCGATGGAAACCGCCGTCAATCCCGAGTCCATCCGATTAGAGGTGAATGGAGAGGCCGTAGCCACAGATCTCGAAGAATTTGCCCCTCTATATGTCGTCACTCACTCGCTAACTTCGCCGCTGAACCCGGCGGCATCGCATCGGGCCAAGATTCAATTCGCGGATGAAAAAGGCGTGCAAGTGTTCGAGTGGGTTTTTGGGGCGCCAGAACCCGTCGCGGCGCGCGTCGTGCTTTTGGGATCCGTTGAACCTGCGGGTCCGTATTCCGTAGAGACTGGGGCAGTTTTGGATCCGGGCGGCACGCGATTCACGGTTCCGGTGCCCCAGGGCGCGCGGTACTATCGGCTGAGTGACGGCACCGAACGCGTCATCAACTCCACTTCGGTGACGGCGAGGGGATTGCAGATTGAGTTTCGTTAACGCAGGCTGCGGACAACGGTCAGGGGGTATTGATGACGGTGATGCGTTTGGGGTCGGCGACGCCGAGTTCGAGCAGTTCGCAATTGTTAAACAATTCGGTCTTTACCGGTTTTTCGCCGTCCGTGGGATTGGCTTTGCGAGCATTCTCGAGATCCGCCTGAACCAGGACGTCGAGGGCTACAGGGTCTTTGCCAAAACGCAACTCGTTCAAGGCAACGGCGTAGTGAAGCAGGGTGCGATCCTCGCCGCGATACTGGCAGATGAGGGCATCCGTCAAGCAGAGTGCCAATCGATCGAAGAGTTCGGGTGTGGCGACAAGTTCAGGAATGGATTCGGCGAGCCGATCGGGATGGGATTCGAAGCGGAGCGTGTTATCGAAGGAACCAAGGCCGAGACCCAGCAGATGTCCGATGACTCCAGCTTGATTATGATTCAGAGCGGGGGCCACGCTGATGACCTTGGTAATCTTTTGAGTGATGAGTCGGCTGAGGTGGGATCTGCGGCCGACGCCCTCGCCCTTTTTATCGAATTCCAGTTCGTCAAAGAGCGGTCGCCCGAGCAGTGGGTTTTCATAATATTTGGAAGCGTCCCAACCGATTTCGGAAGCCGCCAGGCATTGGACACCTAATTTATCGGCGAGTTCGGGCCAACCGGCGCTGCGGAGGTCGTATCGACGTTTATCCCAGATGAGGATCTGGCTGGCGGGAAAACCGGCCTCCTGAAGGCTTTGAATGACCGCTTCGACGACAGCGGGTCGGGTGCCAACCATGGAACCGGGGGCTGAGTAGACTTTGATACCGACGATATCGTTGGTGGCGATCAGAGAGCGCCAGGAAGCTTGGATGGAAGGTTTGCCAGTGAACGCGGTGATGCCTTTGTCCACCATGCGTCGCACCGTAGGAGGATCGGCGATGAACAGCGAGGTGGCGCTGGAATTCTGAACAACTGTTACCAGGGCGCGGTTGGTCGAGAGGGGTTGCGCGGCCTGGAGGTGCAGCGCGAGGAATCCCGGAAAGAACAGGGTGATCCCACGCCACATGAGAATCCAAGTGCTGGGACTTGGACGGGGCGACGGGAGGTTGCTGGCACCCGATTCTGGGCCATTTCGAGCGATAGATGACGTTATTCTGCCCACAGCGACTAGTTTGAGTTCTTGAGACCCAATTGATTCCGTTCGCGGCGTTCCTTGACGCGACCGTCTGAGAGTGTTAGCAGCGGATGGAATGCTGACCAAGAAAATCCCTGAGGCAAGTGGCTGGGCGGTGGCCGTCGCGCTTTTAGTGGCGGGATGTTCCCCGAACGGCCCTGACTTATTGCTGCGAGGTGACCGCCAGCTGCAGGAGGGCAAACCTGCGGAGGCGGTAAGGATATTGGAGCAAGCCACTGAATTGATGCCCGACAGCTCGAGGGCCTGGAATCACTTGGGTTTGGCGTACCACGCCGCTGGAAACCCATTGGAAGCCCGGAAATCCTACAGTCGCGCGCTGCAACTGGACCCCAACTTTGCCGACCCGCATTTCAATCTTGGGATGATGGAATATGAGTTGAGCCGATATGCGGAGGCGGAGGGGCCTTTAAGAACCTTCTTGGCCTGGCAACCCAAGCGTGCGGATGCCTGGGCGCGTCTGGGTCAGGCGCAGTTCCAACTCAAACAACTGGAAGCTGCGGAACGGAGTTTGGTGGCGGCCTTGCAGTTGGATCGGTCGGACCCAGATGTCTGGAACACCTTGGGAATGACCCAAGTACAGCGGAAGCGTTGGCGAGATGCCGCACAGCAGTTTGGAGAGGCGGTTCGGCTGTCGCCGAAGAATCCCTCGTCGCGCCTGAACCTCGCTGTGACCTTACATCAATACTTGGGGGATCGGCGCGCTTCTCTTCCTCATTACCGTGAGTTTCTCTCGCTTCAACCAGAAGCTGCTGAAGCCGAATCGGTTCGCACCGTGGTGCGCCAATTGGAAGTGCAGTTAGGTTTGGTCCAGCGTCCTGCCGTTGCCAGCAATACCGTGGCGTCGGCAGCCCAGACTGCTCTCGCACTCTCTCCAGGACAGGCTGGCGCTGTGACGACAAGCCCACCACTAGCGGCAACATTCCGTACCACAATGACGAATCCCGTTTCGGTGCGGCCCCTCCTCGTGATTACCAACGCTGTTTCCCAATCGGGGGCCGCGGTCACGACACCACCGCCCCGAGTCGTCCTAGCCCCGCCGGCACCGGCACCGGCATTGGCATCGACCTCAGCCCCAGCGTCAGCGCCGACCGCCACGGTTCCCGTCGGCTCGCTGATTTCAACGAATCGACCAGTCCGGGGGGCGGGTCCATCGAACGTGGTTGCAATGCCGACCATTGCCTTGCGCACAAACCTGGGGCTATCGACGACCACTCGGACGTCATCGCCCATAGTCTCGATCGTCAAGCCCACCAATGCAATTCCCGTGGGATTGCTCCCGGCGAAAACGAACCTCGAGCCGGTCGCACCCGTGCCACCTCCACCCCAGCCAACGATTGTTCGGGTGGAGGAGCCCCCCCAATTCTTGCCCGCTCGCAACACTGCATCCAAACCGCCACCGACTGAGTCGCCGGCTGTGACACCGGCGATCGTCCCGATACCAACGCCTAAATCGGCCGTACCCTCGACAGCGCCCGTGGTGACGCCGCCAGTGGTTTCAACGCCCGCGCCTGCGACCCTTTCCGTCGATACGCCCGCAGCAGGTAATACGCCGGTCATCCCAGCAGCTCCGGGGGATTCTGGCATTGAGACGGCGAATGGGGATGCGTCGACTGGAGTTGGCGCGGCAGAGGAGGGGATCGGTTTGAGTGGTCCTCCCAAACGCGGGGTTTTGCAGCGGATCAACCCGGTGGCATGGTTTCGCCGGGATGAACCAGGGAAGCGTGAGGAGGCAAAGCCCAAGCGCGAGACTGGGGGTTCCAAACTGAATCCGGTGAATTGGTTCCGAGGAACCGAAAAAGAGAAACCAACGGCGGCTCCCGGGGCCAAGGCGTCTGCGAGCGTGGCCCGAGTTTCCAGTCCAGCGACGGTGCCCAACCCAGTCCCCGCTCCGACCGTGGCGGCGAGCCCGGCCCCGGTGGCGCCTTCTACAGTGTCATTTATCCGGGAAGTCGACAGCCGCCCAACCGCATCGTCCACACCGGCGGTTAGCAAACCGGCTGCACCGCGTTACACACGGCGGGTGACCTCGATTCCGGTAGCGGGCAACCGGTCGGAGGCGCGGAGCTACTTCAATGCGGGACTTGCCGCGCATGAACGGAAGGACCTCACCGTGGCGGCGGGGGAATATCAACGTGCGGCACGAGCGGATCCGTCATATTTCGAAGCGCATCACAACCTCAGTGGAGCCGCACTAAACCTGGGTGACATACCTCTGGCGTTGACTGCTGGGGAAAATGCCGTGGCATTGCGCCCGGATTCGGACACGGCGCGATGGAATTTTGCTTTGGCCTTGCAGCGGGCCAAATTCCCGGTTGAGGCCACCGAAGAATTGGAAAAGCTACTGGAGCGACAGCCCAATCAATTCCGAGTCCATGTGATGCTGGCCGCAATCTGTGCAACCGATCTGGCGGATCCGGCGCGTGCTCGCGAGCATTACGAGCGATCACTTCAATTGGAGCCGCAGCATCCGCAGGCAAATTCCATCCGCGACTGGTTGGCGGCGCATCCAAAACGGTAATCGGACAGCCGAAGTTGTCCGATTATTCTGGTGGAGTCTCTGATGGGACGCCGACGGCGGCAATGAGATCGTCGAGTCGAACGGGTTTGGTCAAGTCGATGGAATGGAAGAGATGTCCGGGGGCAGTTCCCGGGTTTGGGGTGTCGGCATCTCTGACCCAGATGATCCGCGGGGGCTTAGCCGGCTTGGCCTCCGAGAGGGTTTGGATCAGCGGATCGACTTCGGAGGCGGAACATTCGACGGCAATCACGACAGCGGCGAGGTTGGCGGGCCCCAGACGACGGAGTTGGTTGAGGCTTTCGAGGATATCGGGAGCGGGCACAACCCGGTAGCCTTGTGCCTCCATGGCAGTGGCGTAGAGTTGACGGAGTGCGTGCTCATCCCCGATGACTAGAACGCAGGGGCGCCGATCGCCTGCCGCGCGAACGAATTCGGTCTGGCTTGCAACGTCCGCTCTCGGAATATAGACCTCGAATGTGGTGCCGGAGCCGAGTTGGCTCTGCACATCGACAAAGCCATGGAGCGACTCCACGATGTGAGCCACGGTTGCGAGCCCCAGGCCGGTTCCTTTGCCAGGAGCCTTAGTGGTAAAGAACGGTTCGAAGATTTTCTCCAGGTTTTCTGGCGCGATGCCGACTCCGGTATCGGCAACGGTCACGACGACATACGACCCGGGTTTGGCTTGGCGCACGATGGCAGCCTCCGCGGCGTCGAGTTCCAAATTGTCGGCGGCGATTGTCACAGTGCCTCCGGTGGGCATGGCATCGCGGGCGTTCAGACACAGGTTGAGCAAGACCTGGTGTAACCGGGTGGCATTGGCGAGCACGGGCCAGAGATCTCCTGGAGCCAAGGTGCTGACTCGGATCGACCGGGGGAGAGTCGATCGGAGCATTCGTTCCGTTTCCCGGATTAATTGCCGGACATTGACCAATTCGCGTCCACCATCCTCACCCCGGGCGAACAAGAGCACCTGTCGAACCATGTCACTTCCCCGGCGCGCGTTGGTCTCCATGGCGACTAGCATTTCTTCAGTGTCTGGGTCGCGCGGTTGTCGGCGGAGGAGATCGATGCCGAGCATCACCGGGGCGAGGGCGTTGTTGAGATCGTGCGCCATGCCTCCGGCGAGAGCACCTACTGCTTCCATTCGCTGAGCCTGTAAATAGCGTGCTTCGAGCCGCTTTTTTTCGGTGATATCTGTGTTGATGATCAGCAGGGAGACGGCTTGACCCTGATCATTGCGGATGAGGGTCCAGCGGCTTTGAACCGAAATGCGCTGCCCTGTGCGTGTGAGTTGCTCCAGTTCACCAAACCATTCGCCACGCTCCAGGGTGGATTGCCGCGCTGATTGAAAATCGGCACTGCCAGCGGCGAGGGCGCTTTTGGGGAGTCCCTGGGTTGCCAGTTCCAATAGACTCCAACCATAGAGCCGGGCGGCAGATGGATTTGAGTAAATGGTTTGGCCGGCAAAATCCAACACCACAATGGCGTCTTGGGCTTTATCCAGGAGCGCGGCCTGCTGTTTCAGTTGCTGTTCCGCGGCGCGACGGAATATCGCGTTAAGACGCCGGTGTTGGTACCAGTCAGTGGATGCGGAGAGTACACTCAACAACAAGCTGGCCGGGATCTGGAAGGCGACGAGTTTCATCCAGGGAAACCAGTGTTGGTGGTGAAGCATCCAAAACACAGCGGCGACCATGATCACGGAGGCACTACAGAAGGCGACAATTGTTGCTGAGACTGGGCGAAGTTGGACCAAACCAGCGCCAAACCCCACGGCTGTAAGTAGCAGGAGCGCGAGTTCGAAGATCGGAGGAAGGCGCGTGAGAGTCTCTCCTCGGAGTAGATTGAGCAATTGTGTGGCGTGAACTTCGACACCCGGCATGTTGGTTTCCTGTTTCGCGTTGGGTGGGAACGGATTGCGAAACTCGTCGCGACGTTCTTGAAAGGTCGTCACGACGGGACGTGCTCCGATGAAGACGACACGATTGTGAAAGACATGCTCAGGAACATCGTTGGGGTTGAGTGCCGTGTGATAACTTACCGACGGGAGAGTCATGGCGGGCCCGTAGTAGCGCAGCCAGTGTTGCTGGGAACGGTTATCGGGCGGCGTTTGACCCAGAACATCAGCGGTCGAACGTGCGAGACTGGGTTGCTGTTGATCCAGGAACCCATCGAAGCACCTCCGAACCGTATAATCGTGATCAATCGGGAGTTGGACCAAGCCCCACCCCGCTGCTTCCTTGCGAAAGGTCTCCAAAGGCAGATCCACCGTTCGGGAATGCGTGCCGACGAGGTCACTGGCCTGGTGGGTAGCCAATCCTAGATCGCCCCCCAGCACCACACGGCCATTTTCACGGATGGCGTCGGCGAATCCCTGATCGATCGCAGAGTCGTCCCCAGCCGTGCTAAAGATGACATCGAACACGAGCGCGCGAGCGCCCGCCTGAGTCAGGCGTCGAACCAACCGCGCGTGGAGACTTCGATCCCAGCTCTTTAAGGGATCCTGTTTCAGTTCAAGATGCGACTGCAGGTCGATGTAAACAATGACGACTTCTCGCGGAGACAACGCCTCCAAGAACGGCGCGGCAAGCCGGTGAGTCCAATCGTAACTGGCTTGGTTGAACCATTCCCAAGGTCCCTCACGAACCGCGGCCCACCAGAGTGTGGCCATCACTAGTCCCACCGCGCCGAATCCGCTAAAGAGGTTTCGAAGACGATGGGTGTCAGGCGCCAGAAGCGCGGAATCTTTTGGCACTGGCGTCACTGGATACGAGTGGCGTGATCGAGAAGAACTTGCCAGCGACCATCGCGCTTAATGAATACGGTACTGTATCGGAGTCGGTAGTCGAAGGCTTGTCCAGCCTGGGTACCAGACTCATGCCAACGGCCAGTAACGACTCCCACGTCCCCATACACCCGAGCCTCTCGGGTTTCGCTTTTGCTGTTGCTCGGAGAATTCTTGATGGAACGCGCCGTGACCAACCATTGGGCCTTGGTGGTGACGCGACCGAGCAGGTCCGTGAGGATGTACTCCTCGGCCAGCAACTGTTCCGCAGCGGCAGCATCCTGTTGCGCAGAGATCTTATCGTATGCAGCAGCCGCTGCGACCAATTCGCTTTCCGACGTCGAGAGGGTGTCGGTAGTGACTGCCGCCGGAGTTGAGAGACGATTGGAGGATTTGCAACCCACGACGGTTAGGCTCAGAACGGTGAATGAGAGTGCCGCGTTGCGAGTGAGGATTGATCTCATATGGACGACCTTACGGTTCTGCCGGTCAAGGCGAGTTATGAGGTCCAGCCACGGTTGGGCGCATCTCCGAGTTGCCGGCGCCGCATTGGATGCTCGGGGAAAAGCGGCAGAGGGCTGCTGCAGTCCAAATCAGTCGGGTCGTGCCACTCGAATGGCGGCGCCTTTGGAGCGCGGTGGCCCTCCACCGCTTTTGGTAAATTCCCGGGACGACCAATCTCCTGATGTCAGACAACACGGAGATGCGCCCGCCGCGATTGCTCGGGCCCGAAATGATAAAGCATTGAACGTCCTGACCCGCTTCTTTGAGCGCCTTTTGGTCACACCGTTTGCAGTTGAAGCGAGTATCTGGTGTCCGGACGTAACCTTCCAAGAGACCGGCCCGAAGAAACGCCATGGCCGGCAAGATCAACCCAAGTGCGGCCACCCACGCCGTCTTTGCGATTCGAATCATTCCCTACAAACGCTCGGGTGACGGGCTCAGTCAAGTCGCGAAGCAAAACGCGGCAGAGGAATGCGGCTGGGGAACACCACTGGAAACCTCACGCCTTTTGGCTGCCACTGCTCGCTATCGTGACTCAAGGCAGCCCCTCGGCCGGGCGTGAGGCTGGTCAAGTGAGTGTGGCCAACCAACGGCCTAGATGATTCAGGCGTTTGCGAGGAGTGACCAGGGCGCAAGTGAGCCGGTCAGCGCTGAAAAATTCTCGGGCCACAGATCGGATTTCGGCCGGGGTGACCGAGGCGAGCCTTCGTTTGGTCGCTTGGGTATCTGGCACGGTGCCGTAGCCCAGGATTTGTTCACCCAGGGCCATCATGCGGTTCTCGGTACTTTCTAGCGTCAGGTCCATCTGCCCGATGACATAGTCGCGGGCGCGTTGCCACTCCGACTTGCCGACCGGTCGATTTTTCAGGACTTCGATTTCGCGCGTGGTGAGTCGGATGGTTTCTTCCAATTTTTCGGTGTCCAGGCCAGCGGAGATTACGAGATCCCCGACGTCTTCCCAGAAGCTCGTGGCACTGTAGATGGAGTACACCAGTCCACGTTCTTCACGAATGGATTGGAACAGTCGAGAACTCATGCTTTCTCCAAGCAGCGCATTGAGTAGACGAATCGCGAATCGGCGAGGGTCGTGTCGGGAACAGGTTCGAAATCCGAGAGTGAGTTGGGTCTGTTCGGTGTCCTTGGAGTGAAGAACAATCTTGGGCTGAGTGGCCGAACAGTGCGCCGGTTCAAACGTCGCACGAGGTCCCTTCCGGAACGATTTTCGCTTGCTTTGAACGAGTTGAAGCAGGTCGGTGTGTTGAATGCACCCGGCTGCCGCGATGAGGGTTGAGCCGCTGACGTAATGGGTTTCTAGATAACTCAGGAAATCCGTCCGGCTTAGGGCATCGATGGTCTTGGGAGTCCCAGTGAGTGGGCGTCCCAGGGGGTGGCCTGGCCAGGTGGCTTCGTTCAGGAGTTCCTGGACCAATTGCGCCGGCTGATCCCGGTACATGGTGTACTCCTCCTTGATGACTTCGCGCTCTTTGTCGATTTCAGCGGGATCCAGCACCGAGTTGCGGAACATGTCGGTCAGAACGTCGAAAAGGCAGTCGACTTTGGAGGCGTGTGCGCGGGCGTAAAAGCAGGTGTTGTCTTCACTGGTAAACGCATTGAGGTAGCCTCCAATGCCTTCCACTGCTTCCGAAATCTGGCGCGCGTTTCTTCGTTTCGTCCCTTTGAACAGCAGGTGCTCAATGAAGTGAGAAATGCCACTCAGCGGCGCCGGTTCGTAACGGCCGCCTACACCCACCCAGATACCCAGAGAAACGCTGGCCATATACGGCATGGTTGCCGTGGCCACCCTCAGCCCATCCCCAACTTGAGTTAATTGATACATTGCGGATTTTTTCACCAACACGTCTTCCAGAGCCCGTAAGAATCTGACACTAGCACTACAGCGACAGTTCGCTTAAAGTTTGGAAGATGAAGGGGAAAAGCGCCGTTCTTGGCGCGACGGTTGGAAAGCTGTCGATCGCACCCGACGAC
>SXSK01000117.1 GCA_005793375.1 Verrucomicrobiales bacterium
ACTTCAAGGCGGCTCAGCGGGGTGAGCAGGTCTTAGTTTGGAGCAGCGCGAAGCTTCCGAACAAGGAACATACCTTGAAAGTGACCGCGACAGGCGATGGGGTTATCACCGCCGATCGCTTCGACGTGCAGATCTCGGAGATCGTCCAAGTCGACGACGAGGCGGACATTGGCGACGGCCTCAATCAGATCAAATACACCGGGGCGTGGAACCTGGCTCCAGGCAACGCGAGCGACCCGCGGTTCAAGAATAACGACCACTATACAGACGTTAAAGGAGCAACCTACGAGGTGAGATTTATCGGAGTGAAGATCGATGTCTTCGCGACGGTGGCCAGCCATCACGGGACGGCGAAAGCAACCATCGACGGCGGAACGGAGTACATCATCAACCAAAAACTGCCTCAACGCGGCGAACAAGTCCACGTCTTCAGCAGCCCGTTGCTTCAAAACAAGGAGCATGTCTTGAAGGTCACTGTCGCTGGCGATGGCGTGGTGACAGCTGATCGATTTGATATCGAAACCGTGGCGGCAAATTCAAAAGATCTGGCGTTCGTCAGGAAATGGACCGCCAAAATGAACGAATTTGTGGTCGAGTTGGAAAATACCGCGGCGAGCAAGGTAGTCGTCGACAGTCTCCGGCTTACCATCGACGGGGCGACGGCTCGATTCGACTCTTCGAGCTCTGGCAATAGCCTATTGATTTCTCACAAGCCATCGGCGCCGTTCGCTCCCGGATCGGATCATCCGTTTAAGCTTCAAGCCCGAGATGGCGAAGGCAATAACGTCGGAACCGAGGCCACTTTCTCGATTCCTCGAACGCCGTTCCCAATCGCTGGGCTGGGCGGCCCAAAGAGCGCCGATGGAAATTGGGGCATTCGTCAAATCTGGCGCGGCGGACGGGCTGACGCATTGGTGACCGCGGTGGGAATCGCCGGAGCCGCGACACGGACGCCCTTCACAGGTCGAGTCTACGACACCAATGCGCCCGTAGTGAACTTTGCCTACAGCCTAAGCCCCGGCGCCGGCGGGATCTTTCCAGACGATCACCCGTTCCCCGCCGAAGGAGCAGGCGCGACATCGGTCGATATTGTTCTCGTCGGTCGAGCGCTCGTCCGTATTCCTAGGGCCGGCGACTGGACTATCGGAGTGCACAGTGAAAAAGGATTTGGTCTCCGTGTTTCCGAAGTTCCTTTCGTGAGCGTCTCTGGCTTGGGTCGAATCGACGAGAATTATCCCGAATACCTAATCCAGCCCAACCCCAGCGCCGACAGCAATACCCGCGGAGTTTTGAAAGTTACCGCAGCTGGTGACTATCTGGTTGAACTGATCAGTTGGAATCGAACCGGGGCCGCCAACGTGGAGATGTATTCAGCCGAAGGTGCCTTCGCCGAGGATTCCGAGACGGACACATGGAAACTAATTGGAGCCGAAGGTGGATGGACTATTGTCGCCGAGAAATCCGCCATTGGTCCAATCGTCCTTGGAAAAGTGACACTGAATGGCGGGGTCTTCGGCATCGAATTTGAGTCGGCTGCGCCTGCGGCATCCCACCAACTCCTGCAAACCACCGACTTCAAGTCGTGGACCCCGGCGCCTGGCGCAACCGTCGAATCGACCGGAGCGTCCAAGGGTCGAATCACTGTCAACGCTTCGGCTGCAAATCAATTCTATCGGGTCAGCGCAAAGTAGTCAGCTCGCAAGGCCAAAGCCAAAAACCTCTCAACACGTTCGATCAATCAGGATTTTTGGAGCCCGACAAGATCATCCAAAGGGGTTCGCCCTCGGATTGCTAGCAAGTGAATGGATCGTTGTCGCTTGGCTCTTCGCAGAGCGCAAAAGGCGATTTCCTACCACACTGGACACGCACCAGTTAAGTTGGGTTCTCGAAACACCCTATGATCTCCATCGACCTTACCGGGAAAGTAGCTGTCGTTACTGGCGGCATCCAAGGGCTGGGCAAAGCCACCGCGTCCATGCTGCGCCGTGCCGGAGCAAGGGTTGCCGTAAACTATTTCGACGACGCGACGGGCATGGGTCGTCAGCGGGCGGAAGCAGCCGCAATGGAATGGGGTGACGCAGCGTTGGTCATGGCAGCCGATGTGCGCCGTCGCCAGGACATGAAGGAATTCTTTGGAGCGATTGAACAACGTTTTGGCCGCGTCGATTTCCTGGTGAATAACGCGGCGATCCTGCGCGATCGATCCATTAAGAAACTCACCGATGACGAGTGGGATGCCGTCGTGGATACGAATCTTTCGGCGGTGTTCAAAGTCACTCAAACCGCATTGCCTTTTCTTCAGGATGGCGGACGCATCATCAATTTGGCGTCCATTTCCGGAGTCTTGGGTTTCTTCGGTCAGGCCAATTACGCTTCCTCCAAAGCTGGCGTCATTGCATTCACCAAAGTACTCAGCCGTGAATTGGCGTCCCGCCGGATCTTGGTAAACGCGGTGGCACCTGGAGTGGTGCTTACCGAGATGGGAGCGTCCATTCCGACGGCTGATCGAGACCAAATGTTGACCCAAATTCCCATGAAACGATTCGGAGAACCTGAGGAAATCGCCTCGGTCATCCTGTATCTCTGCAGCGACCTGTCTTCCTATGTCACCGGCCAGACCCTGCATGTCAACGGTGGCTGGCATGGATGAAATGCGACCCATGCGTCAACCACCCCAACCCCAGGCCCCGTTGAAAGCCAAAGTATGTTCCGCCGAGTAGGCCTCGAACTGATTGAAGCTGCTCCTGGAATGGACTTGCAGCGAGACATCATTGAACGCATGAAATTTGTCCCTATCATCCGCTTGGTTGCAGAAATGGCCATGGGCAAGTCTGGAACGGCAGCACCGAGGACTATCGTATGAAGCGAGTCGTCATAGTCAGTGCCAAACGCACACCGTTTGGCAAATTTCGCGGAGCTCTGGCAAAATTCTCACCGATTGATTTGGCCGTGATCGCCGGCAAGGCGGCGCTATCGGGATTGGATCGCACCCAAATCGACCAAGTCATTCTGGGAAATGTCTTGAGCGCAGGTCACGGCATGAACCTGGCCCGTCAGGTAGCTCGTCATCTCGATTTACCCATCGAGACTACGGCGACAACGGTCAATCTGATGTGCGGATCCGGCATGCAATCGGCATTGATGGCTGTCAGTGCCATCCGTGCCGGTGAAGCCCGCGCTATCCTGGTAGGCGGAACGGAATCGATGTCGCAGACGCCGCTTTTAATAGCGCGACCCGCAAAAGGGGAAGATCCGGAGCTTTCAACAGTGATTGATTCCATGAAACGGGATGGGCTTGTGGACACGTTTAGCCACTGCCACATGGGAGAACAGGCGGAAGAATTAGCTATAGCCTTCGGCAGTTCTCGGGCTGCCCAAGACACGCTAGCCCAGCGCAGCCAGCGCTTGTATCGCGCCGCCTTGAGCCGCGGCAGTTTTGCCGACGAGTTGGTCACCGCAGGCGACCTGAACGTCGATGAGCATCCACGACCCGAAATCACGTCGGCGGATCTCGCCAAATTGCAACCCGCGTTTCAGAAACTGGGGCGCCCGGGTTCCGTGACCGCAGGTAACTCATCCGGTATCAACGATGGTGCCGCTGTGTTATTACTCGCCGAACTGCAATTTGCCGAGTCCAACGATTGGCCGATTTTGGCGGAATGGATTGACGGAGTTGTCGTCGGCTGTGATCCCGCTCGTATGGGGCTCGGTCCAGTTCCTGCCATTCAGCGATTGATGCAGCGAACCGGATGCCGTTGGACGGACATCGATACTCTGGAAATTAATGAAGCTTTCTCAGCCCAGACATTGGCTTGCTTGTCTCAGTTGGAACTGAAGTTAGATCCAGGTCTCGAAGCGACGACCGTGCACACCGCCGATGGCCACGCCATTCACTTTAATCGAGAGGGCGGTGCCATCGCCATCGGTCATCCGCTGGCTGCCAGTGGAGCACGATTGCTAACTCATTTAGCGTGGATGATTGCACGCGGCAACTCACAGGCCGGCATCGCAGCCCTTTGCATCGGCGGCGGCATGGGGATCGCCACATTGTTGGTGACCCCAAAAAACAAACACCCGAGCACCAGTCTGCTTAGCCACATTCCGACATGAGGATGTTACGGCATGGATCGATTCGAGGTTTTGCGCAAGTCGTCGAGTTTCGTGCAGAGGTCCGTGAGGTCCATGACCTGGGTAGCCCCAATCTTTTGCAAAACATCTTGGTACGCGATCATGGCACGCCCACCCACCAGGATTGCCACTTCTGCGGGCAGTGACTCTCGCAACAACGTCAACTCCCCCGCCAGCCTCGGATCATCCTCAGGATACACAATGCTCAATGCCACGGCCCGAGCTCGTTTCTGACGAACCGCACCGGCAATCTCCGCTGCAGGCAAGCTCGCCCCGAGATAGGTGACTCGCCAACCAAGGTTCGCCGCGGCGGAACCGACAAGCATCGCCCCAAGCTCGTGAATCTGTCCCGCCGGTGTCGTCACGACCAAAACTGGGGAGTTATCCGTTCCAGCGAATGGCTTGGCGACATGACCAAGAAAACTCCGGAGCACCGCGCTGGCAAGGTGTTCGTGTGCCGCAGTGATAGTTCCGTCGCGCCATAATTCGCCGATGGCCTGCGCGAGCGGCGCCACCACTCGTTGTAACAACCCATGAGCGCCGAGGGCAATGGCGCCACGCTTAAGCGTCTCGTCCAACGCGTGGCTGTCCAGTGACTTCATCGCCTCGATGCTTTCGTGAAGCAACGCAGAAGCTGTCGCGCCGCCATTTCTCGTCTCAGTCGTATGGAGTCCCGTTCCATCCGATTGGCGGGACAGTTCGCGGAGTTTCTCTGTTGGTAACATCGCAATGCGCCCGATGCTGTGCCCCTTCTGCGTGACCTCCCTGAGCAAACTGAGTCGTTCGACTTGGTCGTCGGAGTAAAGACGACGATTCGTCCCGGTTCGATCCGGCTCAACAGCACCATAGCGCTTTTCCCAAATCCGAATGACATGGGCACTCAACCCTGTGAGCCGAGCGACGGCTTTGATTGCATGGAAGGCGTCAGCCATTTTATTGGACAATAATGAGACACTGAGTGATTGATGAATAGACCAAACGTGGACAAGAATGCAAATCCACTTAATAAAACTCCACTTTTGTTAGGCAATTGTTATCCAGACGGATCAATCGGCTCTCCATGAATCAATTGAGACAAAGTATGGACTTTGAGACGCAAAAAAGACCTAAATCAATGGCCAGGCGACTTCAGAACTAATCGGTATCTTGTCCCTATGGAAACGAAAGCGACAGCAACCTCAATCCACAGACGTCGTGCAGCGGATCGCGGCCATGCAGACCATGGCTGGCTCCAATCAAGCCACACTTTTTCCTTCGCCGATTACCACGACACAGCGCACATGGGTTTCCGTTCATTGCGAGTCATCAATGATGATCACGTGGCGCCAGGCCAAGGTTTCGGTACGCATCCCCATCGAGACATGGAAATCTTCAGCTACGTTCTGGAAGGCGCCATGGAACATAAGGACAGTATGGGCAATGGCCGCGTGCTCAAGCCAGGCCAGATCCAGCTCATGAGCGCAGGCCGAGGCGTCACGCACAGTGAGTTCAATCCGTCCGCTACCGAATCGTTGCATTTACTCCAAATCTGGATTCAACCCCGCACCCGCGGACTGACCCCAAGTTACACCGAGTGGCTTCCAAGACCGGAACACACCGACGCTCCCAAGGTGCTCGTCATCTCGGCCGACGGTCACGACGGTTCGGCGACCATCCATCAAGATGCGGACATCTTTCGCGTCCGGTTAAAACCGGGCCAAACCATAACACACGAACTAAAGTCCGGCCGCGGGGCGTGGCTTCAAGTTGCCGAAGGTGGGTTGACTCTAAACGGGGTCGAACTGCAAACAGGCGATGGCGCCAGTAGCGAACACCCTGGCACGTTGACCCTGACTGCCTCCCGACCGACCGAAGCGATCCTTTTCGATCTCAATTGATCGGCATCAGGGGTGAATCTGGTTTGTATTGGGCAACGTTCCTGCTATTTCGCCAACTGCCAGTCGGCGCAGTATTTGACCACCGGACGAGCATTTGAACCCTTGGCATCGCGTCGTCGCCACTCCAGGTTTCGCAGGGTAGCAACCTGCGAAACAGCAAGCTAGGCAGCCTGCGCTACGACACGTGCCGACCACCGTTCGCGATGCATCGCTCATTTTCTCAAGTAACGATGACTTGACCTGATCATTTCGACACACCTTTAATTCCAGCACTGACCGGCGACGAACTCAGTGATCCGGCAAAAACAATCCCTCAAAATCGCAATTCCAATCAATAATCCATCTCCGGGACAATTTGATGACGATCAGCCACTGGCAAAGTCGCTGCCGCTGGCTCCTTCCCGTTCGGGTTGGCGTCTCGGACTAGCCCGGATCGCAACGCCAGAGTATTGGTCCACTCTGCGCTTCCTCCGCGGCGTCGCCCGTAACCCCATCCAAATGGGTGCGATCGCACCCTCTAGTCGCCAACTCGCCCGCGCGATGGTTCGCGCGGCTCAGATTCAACCTGGCCAGGTCGTCGTCGAACTCGGCGCAGGGAGCGGATCGTTTACCCGGGAGATTCTGGAATGTCACCCCGATAATCCACTAACAGTTTTTGAACTCTCACCGGACCTTGCGGCGGGCTTAAAAAGGGATTTTCCGCGGGCGAAAGTGATCGCAGCATCGGTGGAAGAACTCCCAAAACTCGCGACCGCTTTCGGCCTCGGACAGATTGACCGCATCATTAGCGGGCTCCCTTGGGCACTTTGGAGCGAGCCGCGGCAAGCCGCGTTGTTCGACATGCTCAGTCAACACCTCGCTCCAGGAGCACGGTTCGTCACCTTCCACTACCTTCACAGTCGTTCCCTCGGGCGGGTCGCCAAGACCCAACATTTGCTCCGCGAACGTTTCGTTCACGTCAGTCGCAGCGCTACAGTCTGGGGCAACTTTCCACCAGCCTACGTGCATATTGCAGAGAGTCCTCTTCCCCGACGCCTCGCTCCCCAGGGTCGGCATGCAAATCTCCCACCCAGTCCACACAGAGCATCCAACCCTCAGCAATAATTAGGTCCGCATGCTCGATTTTGGACGACTTGTTTAGACAGGAGCAGATTGGAAAACCCGTGGTTGCCCAACGCAGGCGGAATCTCTCGAAATTGCCGAAATTGCCTGACGGATCCAGCTGGCACATTCTGTGCGTCTAGGTCGGCGTGCGCCATATTGGAGCAGATTTCTTTCGAGACCGCGTGGTGGAGATTGAATATTCAGCACTGAGGCTACGAGTGCTCCCCTCGAGCTCCGCGGGAGACCAAGTACCGGCTGATGGATCAGTTTGATGATACACCGCAGGGCCGGAAGAGGCGCGGAGGGGAAAATGGGGATCGATATCCCAGATCTTCTCCGAAAAGCGGCCGCTGCCGCACTCCAAATCAATAGGATCGCGCCACTCGAATGGCGGCGCTTTTGGACTCCGGCAGCCCTCCACCGCTTTCGAGCAATTCCCGGGACGGCCGATCTCCAAATGTCCGACAACTCGGAGATGCACCCTCAGATCCCCAGGCGCACTAAATTTGGATTGCTGTTCGTTTCCAGGCTGGCCAGATTCAAGCCCTCTTAAATGCCTATCACAAAAAGATCCACTGGCGACAGCCTCGAGTTGTTTGTCTCGGGGCGCGTTGATGGCTCGGCAGCGAATGAACTCGAGGTTGAAATCCTCCAGGCGATTCGAAGCGGTTCAAAGACGCTTTACGTCAATCTGGCTGAGGCGACCTTTCTTTGTTCGGCTGGACTGCGTGTCTTGCTTCAATACTGGCGCCAGATGAAGAACACCGGGAAGGCTCTCTGGGTGGCCAATCCCTCCCCCGAAGTCGATTCTGTGCTGGTCATGACCGGCTTTCGCGAGCAGATGGTCGAAGGTCAACAACGCTGACGCGCGACCGTAAACGGCGTGTCGAGTCACGCTGTGCAGAATGAATCTTGTTGCGGAATACCGGTTGTTGAACGCCCCGGCGGAAATGCGTCAAATAGAGGACTGGATTCGATCCTTTGCCAACGCCGCTCGACTCTCGCCTGCAGCCCGAAACGCCTTCGACCACGCTCTCGTCGAGTGGATTACCAATGTCATCGCCTACGCGTACGACGATGACCGGGAACATTGGATCGAGATCCGGTTTCTGACGGACCAGAGCCAGGCGCGCGTGGAGGTAGAAGATGACGGGCGCGAGTTCAATCCGCTGACCCGACCTCCTGTGGACACGACCGTCCCTTTGGAACAACGCGCGGTGGGCGGCCTCGGAATCCACATGGTTCGCCATATGATGGACTCAGTGGAGTATCGCCGTAACGCAGGGCGGAACATCCTGACGATGACACGGCGAGTGGCGTGAGAGTCACCCGAAGGCAGGAAACTTTGGATTTAGGCTCAGTCAGGGAACCAAGAGTTCGAGAATCGATAGGTCGTCGTCAAATCCCGCCCCGGCCCGAATGGCCGTCGCCCACGCCATAATATCATCGAGCTTCGATGTCGTCGCCGGTTTACCCAATTCGGCGGCGAACTCCTCCAACTGCACCGTGGTCCCATCGGTGCGCGCCAGTTCATACACGCCGTCGCTGAAGACGTAGAGACGATCCCCCGGAGTCAGTGTATGCTTCCCAATGGTGTAACGTGCTTCCGGGAATCCGCCAATGATCGCACCCGGTACGCGCAATAGCACCGGCGATGCAACCGCGGAATTGAGCACCACCGCAGGTGGGTGGCCGCCGCACGCGAAGCTCAATTCACGACTGTCTGTCGAGATGACTCCGTACCATAGCGTGAAGAACATGTTGTTCTGTCGCTCCATGGGGAACGCCCGATTGAGCGCGGCAAGGACGGCTGCCGGGTCCGCAAAGTCCACGTTGGGCACCGAGCGATTGCGGAGCACGTTCATCACGGAGACGGACAGCAACGCCGCACCGACGCCATGGCCACAGACATCCAGCACATAGGCCGCGAAGCGGCTCTCATCCAGCCAGTGATATCCAAGCGCGTCGCCACCAAGCTGGGTGCTTGGAAGGAACCTCCAGGCGGCACGCACTAGCCCGTCATCCAACGGTGCCGGCAGCAATGAGCGCACGTAGGCCGCCGCTTCGGCCAACTCATCGCAGAGAATCTTCTGGCTCGTCTTGAGCGCTTCAAATGTTTGCCGTTCCTTATCCCGCAAACGCTTTCGATCCAAGCAGGCGCCAATGCGCGCACGGAGGAACACTGAATTAAAGGGCTTGCCCACGTAGTCCTCCGCGCCCGCCTCGATGCATCGGGCCACGTTGTTCTCCTGGTCGAGGGAGGAGAGGATGATGACCGGGATGTCCGCCATGGCGGGGTCAGACTTCATCCGCGTGAGCACCTGATAGCCATCAAGCCCCGGCATGATCATGTCGAGCAAGACGAGGTCGAACTTCTGTGCCCGTACCAAACGCAACACCTCCAAGCCGGTGCTCGCCAGCGTCACCCGGTGACCCTGCCGTTGCAGGCGCCGAGCGAGCATCTCACGGTTGGCGGGATCGTCATCGGCCACGAGCAGGTGTCCTTCAATCGTGTGCGCGGGCTTCGCGCTGCGCGGGGATGGCGAAGTGAATTCGACCCCGGGCAGCAGGAGGATGGGATTCGCGACGCGCAATTCCCCAACGAGGGCTGGCGCATTCGCCGCCGGGCGGACCAGATACTCTTCCATCAAACCCAGCCAGGTGTGGCCGGCGTCGGCGATTTTGCGAAGGTCCGGCAGCATTTTCACCAAGCCCTGCTCCTCGGCCTGCTCCTCAATCAGTTCTGCGTAACCGACGATGTGGTTCACCGGCGTGCGCAGTTCATGGCAGAGAAGGTGCAAGTCATGGCGCTTTTCTTCGAACGTGGCTTCATCAAAATACTCCTGGATGAGCGCGAGCAATTGCCGACCTCCGGCGTGGATTTTTTTAAGGTCGGGCTGAAACCCCTCGGGCATCCCCTCCTCTTCCTGCAGCATCTCGCAAAAGCCCAGGATGTGATTGATAGGCGTCCGCAAATCATGGCGGATGCGCGACAGATCCAGTTTTATCGTGCGCGCGGCGGAGGTATTCTGAGTGGCGGCCATGATGAGAGGTTTGCCAGATCAACTCGTGCCAGCGCACTTCAACAGCGCTTCGATCTTTTCGAGTAGTCGTGGCAGTTCGACCGGTTTGGTGTCGAAGTCATCGCAACCCGCCTCCTTCGCCTTCAGTTCATCGCCTTGCATGACGTGGGCGGTGAGAGCGATGATCGGGATGCCCTTGGTGGCGGCGTTGGCCTTGATCCGACGCGTGGCCTCCCAGCCGTCAATGACAGGCAGACTCATGTCCATTAGGATCAACGCGGGCGCTTCGGACGCCGCCATCGCCACCGCCTGCTGGCCATCGACTGCCATCACAATGCTGTAGCCCTTACGTTCGAGCCTACGTGAGAGCATGTCACGGTTCATTTCGTTGTCTTCGACGAGAAGTATTTTGGTCATAGGGTCAGAGAGTTCTTAACCACGAATGGACACGAATGGACACGAATGGATGGGTCATAGGATGATGTGTTCCCTTTCGAGCGTGGCGTGTTTGAAGTTCAGCAGGACGCCTCAACGCAGTTTGGGGATGCGGAGGTGGTTTGCGACTTGATCCTTGAGAACGAGATTCCTCGGCTCGTTTTCGGATTCGTGTCTCTTCGTGTTCATTCGTGGTTAAAGATTCTTCACTGGCGCTGTCATCGTGGGAAACTGAACCACGAACATCGCGCCCTTGCCCAGCTCGCTTTCGCACCAGACCCGACCATTCATCGCTTCCACCATCTTTTTCACGATGGACAAGCCGAGGCCGGGCAAAATGCGCTACTGCGATTATCCGTTAAGGATTTTGCGCAATGCGCTCACATCCAACTGATCCTTTTCACGCCAGGAACCCTCTTTGAGCACGATCAAGTCTTGAGGGGCCAAGTACGGAATGCGCACGCCTCCGGTTGCCAGATATCGGAGTCGCGGCTTGAAGTCTGCCAACGACCGGCCTCGCATGCGCGTAAAGATATCCAAGTCAAACTCTTCCATGACACGAATGGAACCTTCCTGCGGGACAAACTCCTCCACCCGGAGTTCCTTGGCCCAGCCTTCGCCCCACCGCGAGAGACACTGCAACAGCTTGCCAACATTTTGGGGCGACTCATCCACGATGATGTCCACGTCATCGGTGGCGCGAATGAAGCCATTGAGCGATACCGCCACGCCGCCCACGACCGCAAAGTCAACGCCGCCTTGGGCGAGATTGACCAACAGCTCTTCGTACTGGGAAAAGTTCTCCGACCTCGAGGACGGCATGCGCGTGCTTGTAGATGAAATCGTTTAGCTGTTGCAACTGCCGCAAAGGATTACTCGTGGCAGGGCGTCGACCCACAACCCTTCGCAGGGGAGGCGATAGCGGTGGCGGCTCATCTCTCACCGCGCCACCCTAGGTACCTAGGTCCCTTCGGTCAACTCGTGGTTGAAAACGTTGCTTGTGTCCGTGACCCGTGAAACACGTTGCTGACCGGTCAAATTTGGCGTTTGGAATTCCCAGTCAGACAACTCCAAACTTCCAACTTTAAATGTCAGAGGCATGTCTCGCCAGGTCAGGTCGCCGCAAATTCCACGGTAAACGTCGCACCCTTGCCCA
The DNA here is from genome assembly GCA_005793375.1 of Verrucomicrobiales bacterium. Lineage (GTDB taxonomy): Bacteria > Verrucomicrobiota > Verrucomicrobiia > Limisphaerales > UBA9464 > SXSK01. The sequence goes on from SXSK01000117.1 coordinate 11,724, forward strand.
GCTCGCTCTCGCACCAGACCCGGCCATTCATCGCCTCCACCATCTTCTTCACGATGGACAAACCCAGCCCGGTCGAGTGTTCGCCGCCGGTGGGCTTGGCGCTCAGGCGCGCGAATTTACCGAACAATTTCTTCTGGTCCTCGGCGCTGAGACCGGGTCCCTCGTCCTGGACTTCGCAACGAACTGAGTCCGCCGAGTGCACCAAGCGCACGAAGATGTTCTTCCCCGGCGGCGAATACTTGACCGCGTTGGAAACCAGATTTTCCAAAACCTGCAACATGATGTTGGCGTCCACCCGCGACATGGCCGGAGTCGCCGGAACCTCGAGCAGAATTGTCTGCTGCTTGGCCGTGGCACGAGCTCGCTGGGTTTCGATCACCGATTGCAGCAGCGGACGGAGATCGTTCGGCAAAATGTCGAGCCTCATCTCCCCGCGCTCGATCCGGTTCGCATCCAACAGATTTTGGACCATCTCCACCATGCGCGCAGCGGTGTCCTGAATGCGGCGGCCATTCTCCTCGAGTTCTCGGTTCGACAAGTCTTGCGCGTCCTCCATCACCATCTCGGCATAACCTTTGATCGCGGAGAGCGGGTTACGCAAATCATGGGCGGCGATGCCCATGAACTCGTTCTTTTCCTCGTTAAGCCAGCGGAGCTCCTGGCCGCAGCGCACGATGGTGTCGCGCGCGTGTTTCAACTCCAGGTGCGTTCGCACGCGGGCGAGCAGTTCGGGCGGATTGAACGGCTTGGTCACGTAGTCCACCGCGCCGGCCTCCAGGCCCTGAACCAGATGGCTCATCTCGTTGCTGGCCGTGAGAAAGATGATCGGAATGGGCTGCGTGGCGGGATCGGCTTTGAGCCGGCGGCAGACTTCCAGTCCGTCCATTTCCGGCATCATTAGGTCGAGCAGGATTAAGTCGGGAACTTTTTTCTGCACGCGCTGCAAGGCCGCGGCGCCGCTGGTCGCCGGCATGATGGAATAGCCGGCTTCACGCAGCATCGTTCCCACGACCTGAATGTTATGCTGCACGTCATCCACCACGAGGATCAGGGATTCCGGCGAAGGGCTGATGGTTGGTGTTGAGGGATTCATGCTAAAGAGGGTCGGGTGGGGAATTGCTCTCGAGCCGGGTGGCGGGCAAGGCACTGTTTAGCACAGAGTTTGGGAGGGCACAGAGAAAATCCACTCTGTGTCCTCCAGAACTCTGTGCTAAAGGCTTTCGGTCCACGAGCCGGTTCATGCCACGGGTTCGCATTGCGTTGCCAGGCTTTCAATGAGTTGCGGAAACGCCTCGAGCGATTTGGGCAACCGGTCGACGTCGAATTGCTGCGCCTGATCAAACAATTCTTCGCCGTAACGTTGCAACATGGATGCGTGGTAGCTCTCACCCAGAGTTCGCAGGCGCGCGGCGAATGCCTCCACCGGCATAAGTTCCAAGGTCTGACACAGGTCCGGCCAAATCCCGGTCTGTTCCGCCCTCAGTTTCGCCACCAACTCCGGCCAGCGCTCCAGCACTTCCGCGGTCACGGCTGCGGGAGCCTCGGCGGACGGCGTTGACGGTGCTCCGGACGGCCGAGCGCCACTGGTTGTTACCGCCAGCTTTAAGAAACGTTTCAACTCCCCGATCAGCCCGGTGCGGTTGAAGGGCTTGCGGATGAACCCGTCGCAAATCCCCCGCGCCCTCGCTTCCTCTTCGCGGAACGACGACGCCGTCACGGCGATCACCGGGATGTGCTGCAACGCCGGATTCGCCTTCAGTCGTCGCGTCGCCTCGTGCCCGTCCAGCTCCGGCATCCGCATGTCCATCAGGATCAAGTCGGGGCGGTGCTTCTCCGCCTGTTCCAAGGCTTCGAGGCCGTTCATCGCCAGCACCACCTTGTGGCCCGTGCCTTCAAAGTAGCCGGTCAACAACGCGCGGTTCAACGCGACGTCATCGGCCACCAGGATCGTCGCCGGCACGAACTGCGTGAAGTCGTCTTCGCCGCCCGTCGCGATGGCCTCGGCCTCGGCCAACTCTGTGACGGCCACGTTGGGGAACTCGAAGCGGAACGTGCTGCCCTGACCGGGTTCGCTCTCCACGGTGATGACGCCGCCCATCATCTCGGCGAGGCGTTTGGTGATAGTCAGCCCCAGGCCCGTGCCGCCAAACTTGCGCGTGCTCTGTCCCGCCACCTGCGAGAACGCACCGAAGATGTGCTCCTGCTGCGCTTTCGGAATACCGATGCCGGTATCCGAGATTTCCAGGACGAGGGTGATGCGTGTTTCGTCCACGTCGTCCGGATCTGCCGAAGGTTTTGGAGTTAGGTCCCGCGACGGCGGGATCGCTTTTGATCGTGGCGGGGTCTCTGAATGCGGTGCCCCTTCTGAACGTGGCGCGCCCTCGGAAAGCTTCCCGCGATTGCGGGACGCACACTCCAAGACGCTGGCGCGTGGTTCGAGCGCTCCGTACTCCGCCCACGCTTTTATCATCACGTGCCCCTTGTCCGTGAACTTGAGCGCGTTGCCGACCACGTTGAACAGCACCTGCCGCAGCCGCACCTCATCCAGCATCAACCCGCGCGGCAGTTTTGGATCAATCTCCGCCAGGAGCTTGATCCCTTTCTCGCCCGCCTTGATCGAAAAGAGTTTTTGAATCTCGTCCACCAACCGCGCCATGCAGACCGGCTCGTATTGCAGATCCAGCTTGCCCGCTTC
>SXSK01000118.1 GCA_005793375.1 Verrucomicrobiales bacterium
CGCTTTGGTGAGCCAAATCCGGCTCAACACGGGGTGTTGCATGCCCGAGTCAGCAATCCGGCGACACAAAATCCTGCTCAAAAACTGAAAAATCGGAATCCTTCGACGACCTAACTCCAACACGCTTGTTTTAGGTCTAGGCCTCAACGATTCGCTCAAGACTGCCAGGATGGGTTTCACGCTCATTGAGCTGCTGGTTGTGATCGCCATTATCGCCATCCTGGCTTCCATGCTGCTCCCAGCGCTGTCCCGGGCCAAACAGATGGCGCAACAAACCAGTTGTCTAAACAACATGCGCCAAATTGGCCTCGCGATGACGCTCTACGAATCCGATTACCGCCGACTGCCACCCAAGGCGTCACAGATACCCGACTTCATGAACCCTCGAGCCGCTGGTTGGCAAAACAACTGCCTCTATGCCATCGCACCCTACTTGCAGGGCGGCCAGACCAATCGAAGCTCCAAAGTCTATGCGTGTCCCAACGCGAAAAAACCGGGCGACGGCAGCGATGCCACCGCCATGAGCGCTACCGGTTACCTGCCGAACGCGGTCCCAATGGAGTTAAGCCTCGCTTCGATTCCTCGCCCAAGCGATGTGATCATCATGCAGGAAACCATTCGTTTGGTCAGCTTCACCGCATTGCGTCCTGCCGTCGGCGCCGACTTCGGCCTTTGCCCGGGCGGCTATACGTTCTGGCACGTGAACTTGAAGCCAGGAGTGGATTGGTACAGCGACATTCACAATCGGGGCGGCAATTTTGTGTTCACCGACGGCCATGCCCAATACCGCAAAGCCAAACAACTGCGCGCTAGAGATTTTGGCTTGACCGACGGGACCACCGGCAAAGCGGACGATGACAACCGCGCCAGTGACACCGCCTGTTACCGCAGCGATTTCAACAAGCCCTAAGCCGTTGTGCTATTGCAAGCCGCCGGCCATGTTCATTCCGCCGGGACCGCTGGTTTTGTCCGTTGGAAACCAAAACCGCTTCAGCTTTTCTGCAGCGACGCTCTGCTTGTGGTCCATCTTCTCGACATGCCCATCGGTCATCACATAGTGGCCACGTCGATTGTGCCGCGTCGTTAACGTTCGGCTTCCAAAGGTGGGTCCTACTTGCCCGGAATAATCGTTCGTCGCCATCAAGGCTTCCATGAGAAACATGGTTTTTGAAGGGGCCAGAAACGTGCTTGTCTCCTCCTCGTGGCATAAGCCGCAATTCATCGCATAACTGTAATCGCGTTTGGCCGTTTGCCTGGATGGCCCGCCACCATTCGAAATAGTCTGCCGCTTCCGCGATCTCATCTCGATCTGGTCGGTCGGACAGAGGTACGTCTGCTTGACGCTTACGAATGGAAAGAGTTTGCCGGTGCTCAGATCGCCCACTTTGACGCTCAACCAATTTCGAAACGAAGGCAATCGGCCGCGGCACTCATTGGCGTACATCACCGAAGCCAATCCCAGTTGGCGCAGATTATTGGCGCAAGCGGCCCCACGAGCCGATTCCTTGGCTTTACCCAATGCGGGCAATAACATTCCTGCCAGGATCGCAATGATGGCGATCACCACCAGTAGCTCTATGAGGGTAAAAGCGCGCGCCAACCGGGATCGAATAGAAGATTCATTGGGTGACATGTGACGCAAGAGCCGCTGGTGATATGGCACCCTTCTTCTAAACAGACGAAGAGACAAGGCTTATTACCGGTCGCTCCCAAGGAAATACACGGAAACCTGGAACATCTTCCCAACAGTGAACTACCCATCATTTGTAAAATTCCATACTAGGGAATTGCCACCCGCCGATAAATCACCGCACCAGGAAAACACTCCTCCAGCAGATCCCCCTTCTTTTCTGCTGCCTCCAACTCGTCTTCGATTTGGCAGCTGGCCTCTGCGAGAATTTCAAGCAACTCAGAATTCAGCCGGACCACGACCCGCTTTACGCACTGGCAATGGCGTCGATCTAAGGCGTCCCCAACCCGGAGACAGGCCGCCAGCTGGCATACCCGCCGCTTGTTGTCCGCCGAAAGCGCAGCGAATTCCTTATGCTCAGGCGATGGAGTGCTCTTCCGGTGATATCGGGCAACCTGGGCAATCAGCTCAACGTCGTCTGGGGTAACTCCCGTCCACCGGTGTTCTCGAATCAGTCGGGCCGACTCTTTGTGATGCCCTTTGCCATCCGATGCACAGGCACTCCAACCAATGTCATGGAGCGACGCGGCAGCTTCCAATACCAATCGGTCGTCTGGACTCAATCCGTGCCAGGAACTCAAGCCATCAAACAATTCAAGGCACAGATCCCGAACGTGCAGCACATGCACCGGCTCGGTTTCATACCGCGCCATCAATTCTACTATCCCTTGGCGAACCACTTCGGCGTTCATATCAGGAATTGCCTGAGTCCAAAAGGGCCGCGAATCGCAATCCACGCGTGCTGATTCCAAGCATCTGAAGGTTCATGACTTCCAAAATACCCTCATAGATGGCGGTTCCAGTGAGTATCACATCGGCACGTTCCGGTGGCAACCCAGGCAACCGGCGGCGCTCTGCCAATGGCAGACTCCATAACCGCTCGTTCAGAGCTCTTAGCTCGACCAAAGTAAATCGAGTCCGCTCAATCAGCTCCCGATCAAAGTCGCCTGTTCCCGATTGAATCATCGCCAAAATCGATGTGGTCCCGCCAATGCCAACGGCCATTTCCGGGGACCCTTCCGCGTCGAAAAGCGGTTGCAGGTGGGGTTTCACATGCACCGTTACGAAGTCTCGCACATAACTGCGAACGGAACCCAACTCATCGGAGTGCGGAAATTCGGAAGTTTGGAATCGTTCAAACAATCGCACGCTGCCCAGCGGATAACTTTCACTAAAGCATGCATGACCGTGGTGACCCAGAATGAATTCGGTACTCCCGCCGCCCACATCCAAAATCAACAACCGTTGGCTCGCATAGAGTGGATTTGTGGTCACTCCCCCAAAGCCCCACTCGGCTTCCAAGGATCCCGGAATCACCTCACAGACCAGGCCACTAGTGCGTCGAATCGCCTCGAGCAATTCGTGCGCATTGCTGGCTTCCCTGGCGGCACTTGTGGCAATCACGCGCACCGATACAGCCCCCCGCTTTCGTGCTTCCTCCGCAAAGGCAGCCACGACAACTGCCGTCGATTCAATAGGCCCAGATTGCAATCGATGGTCCGCATAGAACCCTTGTCCCAGTCGAGTTTGACGACTGGTTTCCCACACTGGCAAGACCTCTCGTCCTGTCACGGCACCCAACAGGACTTTGACTGAGTTCGTACCGACATCGATCACGGATCGGAGGGTCATGATTTCTAAAGGATTCAGACAGGCGCCATCGAATCGAAGGGAGACTCCGCGTGCAAGATTACAAGCTGCCTCATTGCGGCTCAGCGCAACTGAATAGCACGCACAAAAAGGGTTGTCTCACCAACCCCAAACGGCACTCGGATCGCACCACTGCTGGAGCCTTCAGAAATCGGCGACCACCGTGTGAAGTCACTCGTCCCTTCCAGCCGAAATCGCATCCCTGACGGAACCGTCACTTCAAGCTGCAGCGCGTCTGCCTCAATGGAGATCAGCCTCAATCGAAGCATCGAAACGATGGCGTCTTCACGACCGGGTGATCCCTTCATCTCCAGGCTGGTTCGCCAATTGGAGGCCAGATTGATGTTCGTCGTTGATTGACTTGGCTGAGAAGTCGCCAGTGGCACCAAGGAAAACCCACCGCCATCCGCAATCGTCGGCCCTGTTGGACTGTCAGACCAAGTGAACGAAAAAATCGGAACTCCGCCCACTCGTGTTCTCAGCGTGAGTGTCTCACCGGCGTTATTCAGGGAGCCATCATAGGGCCCATGAATAAAGAGATCGTGGGGTAGCTCATGATAAGACCGAAATGCTGGAAAGTTGGTTTCCGCTGTCTTCGCCAAGATCAAATACTCACCAGACCTCAACCAAATATCGTCGGGAAACGTATAGTCAATCCCCGTTGTGAACCGCGCACCGCTCAAATCCAACACTCCGTCCAACCCGAGATTGAAGAGTTCCACAAACTCATACCCGCGGTCCTCCGGGTGATACATCAACTCGGTCAAACGCAGGTTGGTTACCAAGGCAGCGGTGTTGTCGGCAGCAGTCGCCGTGAATTCCACGGGGTCCGACCAATTGCTGGCTCGGTTCTGATCATCCACATGCCGCACTCGCGCTCGATACAGTCTTCCAGGTCTGACCAACCCCGACGGGATGGATACCGTCATTGCGTTGGCCTCGGCCGCTGCAAACGTCAATTCCCAAAGGGGTTCTATTTCGTAGGTCCACGCACGCCGTGGATCAAACGACGCATGGTTGGTGCGCCCCGGCGTAGGCCCCCGGCCCGTCGGACCAATCACGGCCTTCAATCGGCAGTCGAAGAAGCAATCGGAACTGTTCCCCTGGTTTCCGTTGGCCAGTTGAACACAGATCAGGTTTTCGCCATCTCGTAGCACCCCTTCCGGCACGTCCACGTCGAACGTCTCATAGTTATTGCTCTCGCGTGTCGTCTCCGCATCGCCTTGGAACGAAACCTCCCCAGGGCTCATTTTGTGGTTCAACAACAGTTGTCCATTGACCCAAAGCTTGAATCCATCGTCATAGAGCGCCTCGAGCTTGAGTTGGTGCACCTGCGTTGCTTGCGTGAGGTTGAATCGAGTGCGCAAGAATACTGTGACATAGGCCGACACTCCATCGACACGCATGTCGGACAACCCGGTGCCAAACTGAATGTCAGGATCGTACCCAATCGGCAGCTTGCCCAAACTCCAAGCCGAATCGTCAAAGTTTGGGTGACGCCACGCGGTTGCAGGGGTCGAGGCCGCAGAAGTTCCTTTTCGGTATCTCCAAGTGGAGCGCGGTACAATCACCTCCCGATGTTCTTGAATCGCGCCACCGACTACACTGGAACGCCAGTTCCCACCGAGAGAATTGTCGAGCGCAGGGTGGATAAGCTCCATCGAATAACCCGGAGCGTCCCCAACCGTCGGCCAGGGAAATCCACGACCGAAATCGACTTGATCCACGGCAGCTCCGGATGCGTTGAGCAATCGCACCGTTTCTCCGTCGCCCGACAAGGCACCCAACCAGGGTCCCAGCGCCTTTGTAAGGCCGTACTTGGCTTGAACCGCGGCCGGGTTGGCGGCGATGACCAAAAAAAACTCCCCGGTGCCATCCGTGTGCCAGCTGGAACCACAAAATTCACGGCCGAGCTCAGCCGCCACCCCGAAACATCCTGCTCACCGCTTCCCGCATTGAACAACTCGACGAACTCCACATGTTCCTGGCGAATCTCCGGGGACGAATGAATCTCATGGATGACCACCGTCCCCTGAGCAGCCACCATGAAGCCCCAGATCCCGGCCAGGATGACGAACAAAAAACGATTCATGAAACACTCAAACCTCGCATCAACCCCTCTCCTCGGCAAGTCAGCCAAATGAGGAAGTCGTGCGATGAAGTTTGGCGTCTCGCCTTAAGGCAACGATCCTTGCCGCATCCTACCCAGAAGATGACGGTTTTCTAACTGGTGTGGTGTGTCGCCGGCGACCCTTCAACTCGGAAAACACGCTGTTGCCGAATCGCGTTTCCCGGCGACTGACCAGAACGACTTCCTCTCAGCGCCGATTGGATCAGCAGAAACTCAGACAGGTTTTCCAGGGTCAATAACCCAATAAGCCGCCCATCCTGCTTGACCGGGAGCACGCCGAATTCCTGTAACTGTGCCTGGCTGACAATCGACTCGATCAAGTCCGAACCTGATACACTGGGAAAGGATCGCAACATGGCTTCGTGTACCGCCCCCCCGGATCCGAGCCGCGACAAACCGTCGACCAACTGTCGACGCTCTAGCAGCCCAACGACAATGCCGTCATCGTCCACAACCGGGAAATCCTGCTGCGAACCTGCTAAAACGTGGCGGACAGCGGTGCCCAGTGTGTCCGTGGGTTTCAGCACATCAAACTCAGTCATTAAGACTTGAGCAACCGTGATCCCTGCCAACGCTGAACGGGTCTGAGCTGCCCCCAGTTCATTGGAGGCTCCCATCCAAACGAAAAAGGCGATGAATAAGAGCATGGGATTCCCAAAAAGCCCAAAAAAGGCAAAAAGGAAGGCCATCCCCTGCCCCAGTCGAGCCGCTATGTGAGTCGCCCGCACATAGTCCATTCGCATGGCCAACACAGATCTCAGAACACGTCCTCCATCCATCGGAAATGCGGGCAACAAATTGAATAGAATCAAGAACAGATTCACCGCCATAAGGCGCTCGGCGAAGTTGCCTCGTGTCGCGCTCAAGTTCTCAACGGGTTCAAACGAATTCGTCAGCAGAAGCCCAACAGCCAATGCCGCCGCAATCACGACATTCACCGCTGGACCCGCCAACGAAATCCAGAATTCCTGAATCGGGCGGTCCGGTATCCGCTCCAGTCGGGCCAATCCACCGATTGGCAGCAGCGTGATATCCTGAGTCACGATTCCATATCGCCTGGCTGCCAACGCATGGCCAAATTCGTGCAGCAAGACACAGCCGAACAACGAGACGAAAAACATCACGCCGCTCGCGGCGTCACTCAAACTTCGCTGCGGAAGCCAGTGCGCAATTGCCAGAAAACCCAACAGCAGCAGAAACGTGCCGTGAAGATAGACATCGACGCCCAAAAAGCGACCCACTTTCAGGGTCCATTTCATTCCCGAACTATCCCGATGCCCTACCGTCTTGCTATCCATTGTCTCACTGTTAACGCTTCGGGTCTGCTGCTTCAAGCTTGTTAGAACTGTTAACTCTAGAGGTCAGCAAATGATCTTTCATCGTTCAATCCCGAGCCGCCACCGAAGTGGACTGAGTACGCGCTAGCAACCGTTATCACAAACCGATAGGAATCTCATGCAACAACGTGTCTGAGATCTCTCCAATCAACCCGAGTGAACCAAAACAGGATTCTTGTTCAGAAGATTCCAGCCCGATGACGCCATCAAATCCTCCGCGTCAATGGCTACTGTCGGTTCAACTGAGGACATTGAGCCTCGAATTTTCGGATCGTGCGGTGTGCATCGAGGATGTTCTCAAAGCGACCCATGGCGTTGGTTATCATCTGCTGCTTCTGCTCATTTCACTCCCGTTCTTGACGCCGCTGCCAATGCCCGGCTTCTCCGTTCCATTCGGGTTGGTGGTTGCCTTTATAGGCGGCAGATTGGCACTCGGAAAGCGTCCCTGGCTGCCAAGGCGCTTACTCCGTCGACAATTGCCCGCGGGATTCCTGAAGGCGCTATTGCCCGCAGCAGCACGCATCGTGTCGATGCTGGAGTGGTTCTTGCGACCACGTTTGGTATTTCTCAATGAACAGTTCGTCTACCGTCGGCTTTCAGGCGTCATGATTGCGGTTTCTGGATTCTGCCTTTTGCTGCCACTTCCCATCCCCTTCAGCAATGGCCTGCCTGCCTGGACGATCCTTCTGCTCGCCGCCGCGGCGCTGGCCCGCGATGGGCTTTGCTTTCTGGGTGGGTGCTTGATGTTCATCCTCACCGCCACCTTCTTTTCAATCTTGGTGTTCGGCGGCATGCACCTTTTGCAAAAGTATTGGCCATTCGGCGGCTGAATCGAACCCGAAGGTTGCGAACGAGCGAGCAGCCCTAATGCGATGGCTCCCGCCCCTCCAATCCACGAATCACCAATACCGGACATCGCGCATGACGCAAAACACGCTCCGCAGTACTCAATCCCGAAGCGGAATAGATCGGGCGAGGACGGATTTTGAGAATGGGGAGGGGTGTGAACGCCCGATTTATTCCGTGATTGGACGGAGCCGCGGTGAGGTCCGAGGAGTTATAGGTAAACTACCCGACTTTTGCGTGCCG
>SXSK01000119.1 GCA_005793375.1 Verrucomicrobiales bacterium
ACGCAAAAGTCGGGTAGTTTACCTATAACTCCTCGGACCTCACCGCGGCTCCGTCCAATCACGGAATAAATCGGGCGTTCACACCCCTCCCCATTCTCAAAATCCGTCCTCGCCCGATCTATTCCGCTTCGGGATTAGTGGTGGCTTTGCTCTTGAATTTCAAAGAGTCCAAACTCAGCTGTAAACGAATCATTAGGTCCAGGGTGAGCCATCCAAGGGAGCAAGGGGATTCTATGGTAGATACTGGTCGAGCAACTCTCGGTGATTCGATGCATACATAGATCACTCTGGGAACTCAGTGGCCTCCGTGGTTCATTGTACTGAGGTTGGAACCACGGAGAACGGAGAACGCGGAAAGGGAAAGGAATCGGGCCGCAGGGACTGGCTGTTCCGTGCCCTCAGTGGCCTCCGTGGTTCGAACTTCTGAAGCTGGAACTGCGTACAGCGCGATACGTTGCCGCGCCACAGCCCCAGGGTTCTGCTTATTCAGGCTCCCCATCGGCGGTGATTCCTGATCTTCTCCCGGCGTGCAGAGTTTTGGCGAGAACCTCGATGGTTTGCCGAGCTTGCAGACCGTCACGGTGCCGGATCTTTGGCAACAACAAGCCGTGGCCGCGCTGCGGGCTGGCCGTGATGTCGTTGTTCAGGCCCCGACAGGGTCCGGCAAGACCTTGATTTTCGAATTGTGGTCCAACAACGGGAAAAACCGAGGTCAAGCCATCTACACCGTTCCGACACGGGCCTTGGCCAATGACAAACTCGCCGAGTGGCGTGCGCGGGGCTGGAATGTGGGCATCGCCACGGGCGACCTGTCGGACAATCTGGACGCGCCGGTTCTGGTCGCGACGCTCGAGACCCAAAAGAACCGGTTGATTCGAGGGGACGGCCCGGCGCTGCTGGTGGTCGACGAATACCAGATGCTGGGCGATGACGATCGGGGATTGAACTACGAACTGGCGATGGCCCTGGCCCCGTCCCGCACCCAATTATTGCTGCTCAGTGGTTCCGTCGCCAATCCGGATCATGTGGTGAGCTGGCTGGAACGATTGGGACGGAAAGCCGTCCTGGTGCGCCACGAGACACGGCCGATCCCGTTGGAAGAGGTTTTTGCGAGCGAACTCAGTTGGCATTTGCCCCGTGAAATCCGCTCCTACTGGCCGCGTATTTGTGCGAAGGGCTTGGCGGAGAATCTGGGACCGATTCTGCTGTTCGCCCCGCGTCGACAACACGCGGAACAGATCGCGGCTGAACTTGCCCGCGAACTGCCGATACCCAATCCACTACAATTGACACCGGAACAGCGCCAACTCGTCGGCGAGTCGCTAGCCAAGTTGCTCAAAGCACGCGTGGCGTATCATCACAGCGGGCTCAGTTATGCGGTTCGAGCGGGCGTCATTGAACCCCTCGCCAAGGCAGGGCAACTCCGGGTCGTTGTCGCCACCATGGGTCTAGCCGCCGGCATCAATTTCAGCCTGCGCACGGTCGCCATCACCACCACGAACTACAAACGCGATGGGATCGAAATCCCTCTGCGCGCCGATGAGATTCTGCAAATGTTTGGTCGCGCGGGACGGCGCGGATTGGACGACTGCGGCTATGTGTTGGTCACGGACAACGAGCTGCGGATGCGCGAGGGACGGTCGCGATTCTTGGCACGGAGCGCCATGGTCGATTGGTCGGCGTTGCTGGGTATCATGGTGGCGGCGGCGGAGCAGGGGAAATCGCCCTTTGTCGAAGCCGTGCGAGTGCAGGAACGTCTCTTCACAACCAAGCCCATTTTCCTCGGTGTCGAACAGTCCTTGAAACATCCGGTGGCGCCCTGCGGACTGCAGACCGATGCGGAGCGGGCGCGTCACGTCCGGCGTCGTGCCCGCGAGCTCTACAACTCCCGAGGCGAGTGGGAGCGCTACCCCGAGTTGACCGAGTGTCCGGCGGGCCAGATCCGCGTGATGAATATCCCGAGGAAACCGATGGCCCGGCAACGGACGGCGGACGGGACGAATGCCGAGTTAACGGCGGCCCACGACAGCCGACCGACGATCGCTTCAAAACTTCTGCCCGCGCCAGCGGACATTCGTCTTAAATCGATTCTCACGGAACCGGAGGCGCTGGAGCGATTGGGCCCTGGGGAATTGGTGATATTGGCGGAGAATGGTCGGGGGGAAACCTATGGCCGCAGCGTCACGGTGGGCGACAAATTGAGCAGCGGCCAGATCGTGTTGGCCAAATGGATTCGTCGGCTGACGAATTGGAATGGTCGACAAGTGGAACGTCGGGTTTGGGATGAATTGGTTGTTCCTCTGATTGAACGCGAGCTGCGCCAATTGCGTTTACCCCTGGTGCGTTTTGTGGAGGACCCTCAAAAATTGGTTGTTCATCTCAGCTTGGCGGAACAGACGCTTCGGGTTCCGATAGATTCATTGGGCGTCCCACTTTGGCGTCCCGCTGAGCGCGATGTACTGCCGGAAGATTGTGGGAGTTGTGACTGGATTGAATCCTGCAAGCAACTGAGCCCTGGCACGGGAACGGCGTTGCTCTGGAGACGTGTCGATTTGGTGGATGCTTCAGGTGTCCCGACGCGTCGCGGTCGCGTGACCAGCTTTTATTCGGCTGGCGATGGGTTGGCCGTGGCGGCGGCTTTGGAAGACGACGGGTATGCCTTGGACGACCTGCTTTATGATCTGGCGAATTTGGATGCCGGCTTTCGGTTCTGTGGCGACGAGAATCGCTGGGGTGGTCGCTTGGCGCTGGCCTGTCAGCGATGTTACGGACAGCTGAACGTGACCGGATATCTTGAACATGGAGTCCCGCCAAAGTATGGGGCGGGCGCCGAATCGATTGTACGCGCGGTACATAAGGACCCTCATGCCAAGTACCGCTTTGTGACGGACGTATTGGGCGATGGAGACATCGATCGGGTCATCATCGAATGGCGCAGTCTCTTGAGACAGACCTCCCAAGCACCGCGATTCGATTGGCCGCGATGGATTACGTTCCAACAACTGGCCAAGTCTGTTTTGAACGAAACAGAATCTCCAACCATGCAGGAGCTACCGCCACTGGCTCAGCACCAAACCCGTCGAGTGGACCATCGCTTGATCCTGCGACGACACTAACCAGATAATGCCGACTCGAGTTGAGTCCTCATGCCCGTGAATGAACGCTGGAAGCTGAGCCAATGAACGGCGAGCACCAACCTGCACAATCGCACCTGGTCTTGGTGGGCGGCGGACATGCCCATGTGACCGTGCTCAAACAGTTTGGGATGCAGCCTCAACCTGGGCGTCGACTCACTCTGGTTTCCAAGGATGTGTTCACCCCATATTCCGGGATGCTGCCGGGTTTGATCGCGGGTCATTACTCGTTCGCAGAGACCCATATTGACCTAGCCCCATTGGCTCGGTTTGCCGGTGCTCAGCTGATTCACGCGTCGGTGACCGAAATCGATCTCGTGAGTAAACGACTTTCCATCCACGGACATGAGCGGTTGACGTTTGACTGGCTCTCCATCAATACGGGGTGCACGCCCGGGCTCAGCGGAACTCCGGGCGCCGCCGAATGGGCGCTGGCAGTGAAGCCGATCGATCGCTTCCTTCTGCGCTGGAATACGTGGCTGAACGAGATCCGCCAACCCGGATATGGTGTATGCCGGGTCCTGGTTGCGGAGAGCGGCGAGAAAGCCGAGTGATTCTGACGATTTGAAAACCGTGTGTGTTTTTGGGTGCCAAAGCAGAAGGACGGCGCCAGATGACTGGTCGCCGTCCATGGGTTGATTAATGGCGGGTGGTTTACTCCGG
>SXSK01000120.1 GCA_005793375.1 Verrucomicrobiales bacterium
CCGGCACCACCCGATAGGGAAAGGTCTAAGGCCTGGCCCTGGCCGAGGGCAGCGATGGCCGGGCCAACAACGGGTGAATTGGCCGCGGTAGTGTGAGCCAGGCTCCATACCGGAATCTGATGACCCCACCAGAGTTGCCGGCTGATACACCAATCCTGGAGATTGCTGAGCCAGTGATCATAGACCTTGGCCCAGCGATCGGGATGGAACTGCATCCGGCCTTCAGCCACACAGGCTTTGCTGTCGGGAACGCTGGGGTACTTGAGGAACCACTGTTCGCTCAGACGCGGCTCGATAGGAACGCGGGCGCGTTGGCTGAAGCCGACTTTGTTCTCGTAGGGCTCTTCCTTCTCAAGGGAGCCGAGTTCCGTAAGCTTCTCCACAGCGACCTTGCGCGCTTTGAAGCGGTCCAGGCCACGTAGGTCCGCGCCGGCCAGATCATTCATCTTGCCATCGGGATGCATGATATCCACCTGGGCCAATCGATGACGCAGGCCGATCTCAAAATCCGCCTTGTCGTGGGCGGGGGTGACCTTCAGTACACCGGTGCCGAACTCAAAGTCGACATGGTCATCTCCAATGATGGGAATGAGCTTTTGTTCGGGTGGTAACTCGATTGGCAGCGGGCGGGATACATGCTTCCCAATGAGTGACGCATAACGAGGATCCTTCGGATTGACGGCAACGGCGGTGTCGCCGGGAATCGTCTCGGGACGTGTGGTGGCGATGGTGAGCCAGGTGCCTGGCAGTTCAGCGACCTCAACCTTGAAGTGATACAAAAACCCCTTTTGTGGCTCCATTTCCACTTCTTCGTCCGACAACGCGGTGAGCGATGCTGGGCACCAGTTCACCATGCGTTTGCCCCGGTAGATGAGATCCTTTTTGTACAGCTCCACGAACACTTTTTGAACGCACCGGGAATACTCAGGATCCATGGTGAACCGCTCCCGCGTCCAATCGCAGGATGCCCCAAGTTTCTTGAGCTGTTGGATAATAATCCCGCCGTGTTTCTCTTTCCAGAGCCACACGCGCCTCAGGAACTCGACCCGACCGAGATCGTATTTGGATTTCCCCTCTTCTTTCTTAAGTGCTTTTTCCACCTGAACTTGAGTGGCGATGCCGGCGTGATCGGTGCCAGGAAGCCAAAGGACTTCCTTACCGTCCATGCGCGCTTTTCGGCTGAGGATATCCTGGATGGTGTTGTTGAGGACGTGCCCCATGTGGAGCATGCCGGTGACGTTCGGGGGCGGGATGACGATGGAGAATGCCGGGCGCTGTGCGCTGACGCGCGCCGGGTCGGCGGTGAAGCAATGATTCTTCACCCAGAAGTCATACCATTTGTCCTCAACGGACTGCGGCTCGTAAGCCTTGGGAATTTCGGTCATGTCGCGGGCAGAGAGTCTAGACGAGCCCATGCGCAATGATCAACAGAGGGAAGTTGGGTTAAACTAAGAAACGGCGGTCATCCAGATTTGGCCTGCCCTTTCACAGATTCCTTTGCCACCGCCACCCCTTTTGCTGGAGACTCGCCGTCACAAGTATGTCGAATCGCACTGCACCGGCTGCTCTCACGGCTTCGGAACCTGTCCGCCGAGAATTCCGTAAGTTGATGGCGGCAAATCGATCCGAGATCGCCGTTCGCATCTTCCGCGCTGGCACGGAGTTGGGACTGCGCACGGTGGCCATTTACGCCCAGGAAGATCGGTTTTGCATCCACCGGTTCAAAGCCGATGAATCCTATCAAATAGGGCAAGGAAAAGGACCTGTGGCGGCGTACTTGGATATTGAAAGCATCGTGGCTACGGCCAAGGAAAAAGGGGTCGATGGAGTGCATCCAGGCTATGGATTCCTGAGCGAGAACCCCGAATTTGCCCGCGCTTGCGCACGGGCCGGTATCACGTTTGTTGGGCCGAGTCCCGAAATACTGGACATGATGGGCGACAAAACGGCTGCGCGCGCGGTCGCGCACCGGATCGGCGTGCCGACGTTGCCGGGAACTGAGGAGCCTATTTCGGATCGAGATGCCGCTGTGAAAGCGGCTCGTGGCATTGGGTTTCCGTTGATCATCAAAGCGGCTTTCGGCGGTGGCGGGAGAGGCATGCGTGTCGTCAGGAAAGAGGCGGAGCTCAGTTCGCTCTTGGATGAAGCACAGGGCGAAGCGGATCGTGCCTTTGGTAATCCCGCGGTCTTTCTCGAAAAGTACATCCCGCGAGCCAAGCACATCGAGGTTCAGATTCTGGGGGACAAACATGGAAACGTCATCCACCTCTATGAACGCGATTGTTCCGTTCAACGTCGGCACCAGAAAGTCGTCGAAGTCGCCCCATCCTTCGGGCTTCCCGAACACATTGTCACCGAACTCTGCGAGGCCGCCGCTCGCCTGGCTCGCGAAATCCGTTACGACAACGCCGGTACCGTCGAATTTCTCTACGACCTGGATCAACACGAGTGGTTCTTCATCGAAATGAATCCACGCATTCAGGTCGAACATACGGTGACGGAAGTGGTGACTGGACTCGACTTGGTGCGCGCGCAAATCCTGATCGCCCAGGGCCATTCCTTGCACTCGAAGGAAGTCGGCATGCCTATGCAAAACCAAGTGCCTCGCAATGGTTACGCGATTCAATGCCGTGTCACGACCGAGGATCCGGAGAACCGTTTCATGCCGGATTACGGCAAGATTCTCGCCTACCGATCACCCGGCGGTTTCGGAATCCGACTCGACGGAGCGATGGGCTATTCGGGCGCTGTCATCACGCCCTTTTATGACTCGATGCTGGTCAAGGTAATTGCGTCGGGTCAGACCTACGAAATTGCCATGGATCGTATGGACCGGGCGCTGCGCGAATTTCGGATTCGCGGTGTGAAGACCAATATACCGTTCCTCGAGAATGTCATCCGCCACGATCAGTTCCGCAGTGGCCAGGCGACCACGACCCTAATTGACACCACGCCGGAACTGTTTGCTTTCAAGACCCGCAAGGATCGCGCAAGCAAACTCCTCAGCTTTCTTGGCAACGTCATCGTCAATGGCAATCCGCACGCCAAAGGGTTCGTACCCAGCAAACCTTTCGATCCACCCGTGGTGCCGAAATTTGATCAGACTCGTCCCATGCCGAAGGGCACGCGCGACTTGTTGATGGAACTTGGGCCCAAAAAATTCGCTGATTGGGTGTTGAAGCAGAAGCGTCTGCTAATCACGGACACCACCTTCCGCGACGCTCATCAATCGTTGATGGCGACGCGCGTGCGCAGCTTCGACATGCTGGCGTGCTCCGATGCTTTGGCCCATCGCCATGGAGATGCTCGTGACGGGCTGTTTTCGCTGGAGATGTGGGGCGGTGCGACGTTTGACACCGCCATGCGGTTTTTGAGCGAGGATCCTTGGGAACGCTTGCGTCAACTGCGAACCAAGGTACCGAACATCTGTTTTCAGATGCTCTTCCGCGGTTCGAACGCGGTGGGTTACTCGAACTACCCGGACAATGTCGTGGCCGGATTTGTCAAGCATGCGGCGGATTCCGGGATGGACATCTTCCGAATATTCGATTCGCTCAATTATTTACCGAACTTAAAGGTCGCCATGGAGGCCGTGCAGGACACCCATGCGATTTGTGAGGGAGCGGTCTGTTACACGGGAGATATCCTCGATGAACGCCGCGACAAGTTCACGTTGAAGTACTATGTGAAACTCGCCAAAGAGCTTGAATCGATGGGCGCCCACATTCTGGCGATCAAGGACATGGCCGGATTGTGCCGTCCGTATGCCGCCCACAAATTGGTCAAAGCCATCAAAGAGGAAGTCGGCATCCCGATTCATTTCCACACGCATGACACGAGCGGTGTCAACTCGGGCAGTATTTTGCGAGCGTCGGATGGCGGTGTGGACATTGTCGATCTGGCGATTGCCAGCATGAGTGGAAGCACCTCACAACCCAACCTCAACTCGGTGGTGGCCGGACTGCAAAACACGCCGCGAGACACCAAACTCAATCTCGAGTCCCTCAATGAGTTCTCGGATTATTGGGAAAAGGTCCGGGAGACTTACTCGCCCTTTGACACGGCTCCAAAAACCGGCAGCGCGGAGGTATATCTCCACGAAATGCCGGGTGGCCAATATACGAATCTCAAAGAACAGGCCGCCAGTATGGGTGTGTCCCATCGATGGCCCGAAATCGCTCGCACCTACGCCGACGTCAACCAACTTTTCGGCGATATTGTCAAAGTGACTCCTTCCAGCAAGGTGGTTGGGGACATGGCTCTGTTTCTCTTCAGCCGCGGCATCAAACCGATTGACGTGGTTAACCTCGAACCCGGTGTCACGGCATTTCCGGAGAGCGTCATCGATATGTTGAGCGGCGGATTGGGCTGGCCCGATGGGGGTTTTCCCGAGGCGGTGCAACGTGTGGTGCTGGGGGAGAAACGCTTCAAGGAAGCCCAGGCGGCGTTTAGGGAGAAGCGTGCTGGCAACCGCGCAGCGCCCGTCAGCCTTGAGAAACTCCGCAAGGAACTCTCCGAAAAGCTCAAGCGTGAAGCCTCTGAAGACGACGTCTATTCGCACCTGATGTACCCCCAGGTGTTTGCGGAATATTCCAAACATCACCACTCGTACAGCGACGTCAGCGTCCTGCCGACGTCGGCGTTCTTTTACGGTCTCCGGCGGGGTGAGGAAATCAGCGTCCATATCGAGGCCGGTAAGACGCTGATCATCCGCTTGATTACCGTCAGTGATCCTGACAAGGACGGCCGCCGTACCATTACGTACGAACTCAACGGCATCACACGAGAAACCTATGTCGCGGACAAGAAAGTGGCGCCGAGCGCAAAAGCCCGTCCGAAAGCAGACATTGCGGATCCCCTTCAAATTGGAGCACCGATTCCAGGTCTCGTCGCCGCCATTGCCGTAAGCGTCGGCCAGAAAGTCAATAAGGGGGACAAACTGCTTCTCATGGAAGCCATGAAGATGCAGACCACTGTCAGTGCCCCGGTTACCGGTGTGGTGTCAGAACTCCTATGCAGCCTCGGCGAAACAGTGGAAAGCAAGGATCTGCTTTTGCGCTTGAGGGCATAAGGTGTCAGCAGAGAATTCCTGGATTGAATTTGTTCAGGAGCTATTCGTCTGAACGCGTTCGGGACGAAAGTGAGACAACGCGGTGGGTCCCAAAAGCGCTGTGGAATTTTCACCCTATCGGATTTGTCGTCATGTTGAAATCATCTTTGTTCCAAGCGAATGCCCTCTCATTTGGGGCAATCCTCGTGTGTTCCCTCTTTTCCACCGCCACTGTCATTGGCCAGGATAAGGACAAGAAACCTCAAGTGAAAGAGGAGCTGCTCCAAAAGGACTTCCCGTTTCAGGTGGCTTGTATTGGGGCTCAATTCCCCAAGGAAAACATTGCCATGAAAGGCATCGCGATCCGGCTGGGGAACGAGGCCAACATGGTCTTTGACACCGATCTACTCCGTATGTGTGCTGGTTGGACCGGCGGTTATATCACCACCCGAGGTGTGGTGTTTGATGGGGCACACGGCGAACATCCCTCCATCGTTGGCGATCAAAAGTTTGGATCTGCCCCGGTGCCGGGAATCACCGACGAAAATGGGAACTTCCAGGATGCGCGCCCCGAACCGTTCGGCCCGATCGATGCTCAACTCGGGCGATGGGATGGCATTCACGTCCAGGGTATGGAGGTGCTCCTAAATTACACTGTCCGTGGCACACGGATCGCAGAACAACCCAGCTCGATGGCCCAGGGCAACCAGGTAGCCTTTGTACGCACTATTCGAGTTTCGCCCCCGACGGACCGGGTCGCCAGCGGCTTTTCAATACTGGTCTGCGATGCGGAGGGTGGTTCGGTGGGTCAACAGGGCAACATCATCAGCCATAGCGGCCGAGGACGTACCACAAAGGTGGCCACAGTGGGATTGCCCGTCGGAGCTAGCCTTCAGGCCAAGAACGGCCGTGTCAGCGTTCGAATTCCGGCCGGTACCCCCGGTGGCCTGTTCAAGGTCATTACCTGGAGCGGGCCAGACACCGATGCCAGTGTCTTCGGCCAGTTTCTTCCTGGGACTCCGGTCCAGACGGATTTTGCGAAAGGAGGACGCAATCGCTGGTCTGAACCTGTCGTCGTGCGCGGACAACTCAACACGAGTGCCACTCCTGACGGTGCCTACGTCACGGATTCCATCACGTCACCAGAAAAGAATCCTTGGAATCGACGGGTGCGTTTTGGCGGATTCGACTTCTTCTCCGATGGGCGCCGTGCCGCATTTTGTACACACGACGGTGACCTCTGGATCGTGAGCGGCATTAACGATTCACTGGATCGATTGGAATGGCGTCGGTTTGCTTCGGGCCAGTACGAGACGCTTGGTTTAGTGATTAAGAACGATGTTATTTACACCAGCGGGCGCGATCAAATCACACGCTACTATGATGTGAACCAAGACGGGGAGTGTGACTACTACGAGAACTTTAACAATCAGATCATGTCAACGCGTGGGTTCCACGAGTTTGTGTTCGATTTGCAGGCGGATGATGCTGGAAATTTCTATTTTGCGAAAGCCAACCCGGTGAATGGTGGTGGTCGAGGATTCGGTGCGGGCGGTGGGAATGGAGCGGTTTGTTCCCATGCGGGAGGACTTTTCAAAGTAAGTGCCGATGGCAAGAAGTTTGAGATCATTGCCCATGGATTGCGCGCTCCGAATGGTATCGGCGTCCGCGGCGATGGACAGGTGACCACCAGCGACAATGAAGGCACTTGGGTTCCAACGACTCCGATCAACTGGATTGATGGTAAGACGTTCCACGGTGTCGTGAACAAGATGACCCCCAAGGAACTCTCCGATCGTTGGGGACCCCCATTGGCTTGGTTATCTCACAGCGATTTTGACAATTCGGGCGGCGGCCAGATCTGGGTTACCAGCGAGAAATGGGGCCCGTTCCGCGGCGAAATGCTCCATGAATCCTATGGCAAGTCCGCGTTCTATCTCGTAATGAAGCAGGGTATGGCGGGCAACCGGTATCAGGGCGGGGTGGTACGCTTCCCGTTAAAATTCACTTCCAGCGTAATGCGTGCCCGCTTCAACCGTCAGGATGGTCAACTCTATGTCGCTGGACTCAGCGAATGGCAGAGTAACGCCGCCCGGATCACCGGATTCGATCGGGTTCGTTTTACGGGCAAACCTGTTTACACGGTTCGCGGTGTTCAGGTCACTCGGCAGGGAGTCCAACTCGCTTTCACCCAGCCTCTCGAGAAGGCCTCCGCAGAGGACATCCAGAATTGGAGTGGGAAACGCTGGAATTACACACGCAGCGAGAACTACGGATCGCCCGAACTGAATGTGACGAATTCGTCGAAGAAGGGTCGTGAATCCATAAACATCACGGCGGCAAAACTCTCAGCAGATGGACGAACCGTTACATTGTCCATCGAAGATCTGCGTCCCGTGATGCAGCAGTCGATCAAGTGGGACCTCAAGGCGACGGACGGGACAAAGGTTTCCCAGGAGATTCAACATACGATTCACGAAGTGGTGGAGACCGCTGCCATCAACTGAGCCCTTGGTGCATTTGTAGGCTCAGGGGACGGACGTTGAAAAACCGCCGGAATGAGTTCCAGCGGGTGTCTTAATGCAGAGAAGGAACAAGCTTAGGGCGTCAAAGCGGATCGCATTGGTAAACCCATTGAGCCTTTCCAGCGATTAAACCCCTTGGTCACCGATCGCTTCTACAGGACAGCCCTCCATGGCTTCCTTGCAGGCTTTTTCCTCTTCGGGCGTGGTGGGTTGCTTGTAGACGTGGGAGTAGCCTCCATCGTCGTAGCGGGTAAAGTTCTGAGGCGCCGTCTCGCGGCACAGGTCGCAGTCGATGCATTGGTTGTCGACAAAATACTTACCCGTGACGTTCTGCTCGTAGCGATTTGCGTTGTCAGCCATAGGTCAAATGTGCGCGGAGTTATGGTTCTCGGAGGGGTGATTGACAAGGGTGGAATTGGATAAATTCAGTCTTAAAGATCAGAATTTAGCAATTGGGTATGGAACATTGGCCTGAATAAGCCTGGCTTGTTCCCTAATCAGGGGATCGGGCGCAAATCCACGATTTCACCGCCAAAAAGGTGCATTCCGTTCGGGACACTGACCAGGATTGGCAACCCATATTCCGCAGTGGTGTTTCCCTGAGCCCGGGAGGGCAGCAGTTGAGGGTAAATCTGTTCCAGTTGCTCACCGACTGCCAGCACTTGCCCCAAACCAGAACTCCGGCCCGCAGACCGGGATCGCACTTCAACCATCTGATTGGTGGTAGGTTGGACTCCCAGAGGTTGGCGCAGAAAGGCTACAATACGTTCAGAGGAGGCCTGACTGATTGTCAGGATAGGTTCGCCAGGGACAACCGATTCCCCAGTGCGCCGATGGACAACACTGACAAAACCATCCATGGGAGCGATCAGCATCATAGGCGCCAGTCTTACCTCAATCAGGCCGAGTGCCCGCTCTTCCACAGCCACGGCCGTGCGGACAGTATCCGGCTCTTGATCCTCATCAGGTCCCTCTTGATTGAATTCCTTCATCACAGTTTCGAGATCGGCAACCAAGCGTCCTAATTCCTCGACCTCGGCGCGGCTCATATTGAGGTTGCCGAGAGCTTCCTGGAACTCTGCTGTGCTGATGAGGTTCGTGATGACACCTTCAATGGGTGGAACTTGAGTGGTAAGAGGCGCCCTGACGGTATTGTAGTGTTTGGCTCGTGCAAACTCGGACTCGTGAAAGATCATTCGAGCTTTAGCAATGGCGAGATTGGCGCGTTCTTTCATCCAATCCAAACGAAGCTTCTGATAGCTCAACAGATTGTTCTCCTTGCGGAGTCCTGTCTCGGAATTGGCGCGGACATATTCGATTCTGGCTTTACTCAGAGCGAGTTCGGCTTCCAGGACCTTTGGATCTGCGGTGAGGATTTGGACCAGATGTTCTCCGGCCAACACCCTTTGGAGATGCCCGACGTGTAGTTGGACCACTCGGCCCGACTGCGGGCAGGAAACGATGGCTCGGTTAGACTCCACCTCGCCAACCAGCGTTGAAGGTCCCACATAACCGGTCCACATCCGGGCCGTCACGACCAAGACCAAGCCGAACATCAGGAACGGCATCACCGTGATTCGGAACTCACGGAATGCGGTGCCTGGAGGGCTTGGGATGGGTGGAAGTTTGGTAGCCATGGCCTTACAGCTCGGAATCCTCTTCAGCTTTCAAGCTGGTGATTCGGGACACACCGGGGAGCGCCTTGAGCTCCGTGACCAGTTCATCAGTTCTTTGGGAGTCGCGTAGCAGCAGTCGATAGGAAAGATCGGTCCCTTCGTACCCTTGATTCGACCGCTGGCTGGCGATTTGCATCCGTCGGCTGTGGCGCTCCAATAGCATTCCCAACTCAGGTAGTTCATTCAGCGGACGCGCCCAATGCAGATTCAGGATCAGATCAAATCGGTGCCGACTCCCAAATTGCGACCAGTACAAATATAACATCAGGACGGCAAACAACACGCAACCAAGGACGCCCGTGCCGAACTTGCGGGTGCCCATAGCCATTCCGACCGTAATGCTGGCCAGAATGTAAGTGGTGTCCAGCGTATCGCGAAGAACGTTCCGAAAGCGAACAATCGCAAACACCGCCATCAAACCGAACGCAATCAACAGATTGTTCGCCATGACCATCATCACGAGCGCGACAATCACGCACAGTACCACTAACGCATTGACGAACGACTTGGAGTAGGAGAGCCCCGAATGGCAGACCATGTAGACCCAGCCGACCACATGCCCGCATAGAAATGCGAGCATCAGGCCGAGCAACATTCCCAACAAATCGTCAGGGGCCGTGCCGAAATCGGCTTTTAAAATCCAGTTCCCCATAATCAATGAGCAGTGGGCGCCTTCGAGAGCTGTTGAATTCGTTCCATCCGCGCCAGTTTGCGCTCCTCAGCCACGGCCGCATCCAACAATGGGGAGGGCACAACACCCCCTGAATAGAAATGGTATTCGCCCTTGGTGGCAATACCATCGGCATATTTTGACGCCGAACCTTGCTTCAATCCGTAAACACGCACCAACTCTTTAAACCAGCCCGGAAAACGACCTGTAAACTTTAGCTCGAGGATCACCAGGTCGCCAAATATTCGCGTGGGGTTATCCATCGTCTCTGAGAAACGCGTCACAAATTCTGGAGCAATGTACACCTCCCTGTCCAACGTCACTCGCACGGAGTTGTCTTGGGGACTAATCCAGGCTTCCCGCTGGTAGGTCACGTGCGCTTTGGGTTTGGCTTGATGATGCATCATCAACTCCACAAATCGTTGTACCGCAACCAACTGACGTGGATCCCCGGAGACCAATTCAGCAGGGGCTGGCAGATGACCTTGGAGTACGGCGTCGACAGCCTGTCGCTTAACGCCCCCGCGCTGCTTGATAATCGCGTCGTTCATCCGACGCTTTATTTCAAAGAAGATGGGCGCGTGGGAGTTGTCTTCGTAAAAGCGCAACCGGAGTTTGTACCGGTTCTTCGTACCGTTGATCGTGCCCCAATAGATGGCGAGTTGGTCGCTATCGAGGTACAGATTGTGAATCGTATAGGATAGATTGGGACGTCCGGCCCCGTATTCGTCGATCTCGAGATATGAAGACACGAAATCCCTCACTGAAAGAGCAAGCTCTTCAGGGATCACATACTTCAGCTCCCACCTCTGGAGCTGCATCTTGTCCTCTGCCATATGCTTTAAGACAGCCCAATCCCCAACCCCATCACGAAGATTAACCGGATTGACGCCTGAACGTCACGTGAACTTAACGTTCATGTCAAGCGGACGCGCAACGGCTCCGTTGAACCGAAGGCGCCGCCCTAAGATTCCACCGATCTGGACCCGGCTAACAGACAATAAAACTCTAGCACCGTTCATGCCGAATGGAGGCTAAACGAGATTTTCAACATCCACGGGGGCCAGCCAAGGCACCTGTATGACGACTCTGAGGAATAAAACCAGCCGAAAAAAGCTTGTCCAAACGCCCCAGGGGTCTTATCCCGTCCTTCGACAGTCTCCTGCGCCCGTGGCGGAATTGGCAGACGCGCTAGATTCAGGTTCTAGTGAGTAAAATCGTACAGGTTCAAGTCCTGTCGGGCGCACCATCTTGGAATCTCGCTAGAAACCCTCGATTCTTCGGGAATTGCGGGCATTTTCCTGGAGTTTTTCACACCTAGGCCATCGGCCAACTTCGGCCAGTTTCGGCCAACTTTCCCCTCTTTTCAGGGCACCAAAAGGCGCCGGAAGGCATTCTGCCCTGAGCTAGACCAAACATGACCATGAAGACTCAAGATTCCGCACGACTCCTGACAACCATCGCACCCGTTGCAATAGCCGTGCCCCCTCTCGCCATACTCGCCACGGTTCTCAGTGTTGGACTGCTCTGGCTCCTGTCTGATGAAGAAAGGAAGCCAACGCAAAAACGTGCCATGGACGAAGACTCACCTCCCGCCCCAAAGCCAGCTGCGAAGGCACAAGCACGGAAGGTGACGCGCGAAGACTTGGCCGAGGCGCTCGCATACGGTGGAAGGCCATTCACTCGCAAGGAGGCTGTCGAGGCGTTGGAGGCGCTCGGCTTTCGCAAGACTGCGGCTTACAAGGCGATGGCAGCAGATGGCAAATTTGCCTCCATGCTGGCCTTCTCGCCGGACGGCGTTGTTGAGTGAAAGGGTTAAGCTACATGCTCGAAATCACGAAGTGAGACTTGCGACTGGTGGTAGCCAACGAGGGCTTGCCTGCTCTGCGAAACGCTCGCGATACATCTCGCGGTCAATCCGCATCCCGAAAAGGCCAATCTCTTCACGGAAGATTTCTGCTATCGAGTCAGGCGAGGTGTTGGTGAAGTCGTCTATGCGGATGCCGCCGCCACCGCCTTCTTCGGACGGTCCTTTGGGCAGGGATAGCTTTTTGTCGTAGTCGAAATCCTCCTCGAAGTATTCGCAGTTGGCGAAGTAGTCGAAAAGGGCGAAGCCATCCTTCTTGGCCGTGCGCTGGCTTGCGCCTTCGACATGCTTGAAGGTGAACAACCGCGTGCCGCGGCCTTTGATTTAGATGAAATCGGTCGGCTAGAAAATCGGGCGCGTCAGCGCCACGTTCAGGAGGTCTTCGCAATCGAAGCCGGTGGTCATCATGCCGACGGTCACGCAGACGCGCGTGCGGCTGATGTCGTAATCGCGAAAGCCTCGGCCGGCCACTTGGATTTGCCGTTCAGGTTGTAGTTGGCGAAATCAATCGTCATCTGCTGCGCGCCGGGGATGTCCGACGTGACCTGCACGGCGAAAGTCGAACCTGCGGAGTATTCCTTCGGCCAGCGGCGCGTCGCTTCTTCGTTGAGCAACGTCACCAGTTTGGTTGCGTGCTTCCGGCTGACGGCGAACATGACGGTCTTGCCGGGCTCGCCCGTGATGGGGTCGCACTTGGCGTTCTCGAGGAAGCAGCGGATGAAGCTCAGGTTCGTTTCATCGGAGAAGAACTTCCGCTCGTAGTCGCGCTTTCCAAAGGTGACTTCGGTTTCTTGTCCGTCCTCATCGGGAGGCAATGTCACCGCGTAGCCTTCATCCGAAAGCATCTGCGTGGTGATGTCCGTGCGGGCGTCGAGCGTGACGGGATTGCAGAGGTAGGGAGAGCAGCACAAAGTTGGGGGTCGCCTTGGTGGATGCCGCGTCTTCGAACCATTCGGAAAACGCCAAATCGGCTCATGCCTCTACCACTGAGTTTTTGTAGGGACCCCGCGTTGGACCGCCTAGAAGCTGTTGGGTCGCGAAGACCTTTAAAATAGGCCCATTTATTTCAAACGCTTTACAAATGGCTCGCTCTTGAATCAGCGAAGACTTGCTGGCGCCGACCCCCGACTTTGTGCTGCTCTCCTGGTTTGGCCGACAATATGTTAGACGGCATCACGGACACCCAACGTCAGTGACGGCTGGCTCCGATCGCTGACCTTTGTATTAGGCATCATCACGCACTATGAATTCCGAAGACGCAGCCGAGCAGAGACGGAAGGCGGCGATTTTGAGCGGCGTTCAGGACCAGTTGGAGAGCCCTGACACTCCAGAGGTGCGACTGCACTATCAGCGCTTGTTGTCGTTGGGTCGCAGTGACTCAGAGGCGCGAGAGTTGATCGCGACGTTGCTGGCCTTTTACATTTGGCACACCAAACGTGGCGACGATTACACCTACTCGGATTACGTCGCGGAGTTGGAGCGACTACCAGAGATTGATTGGAGAGAGGATGACGATGTTGATGCCTAAAACCAAAGCGCATCAACGAGACGTTCGAGTTCGATTGTCCCCTCCACGCTCAACTCCGGCCGTGCGGCCTTGGGCAGGGGGCCATCAAGATGCACTTCAACCAACACCGCGCCGTTCAGCACGGCTGGAAATTGAGATCCGCGAGTAAGAGATCAAACTCATCCCGAGTGCCAGCGTCCAAAGCGGCGGCGGGTGAGCTGACGACTTCGACCCGCCAGCCCTCACCTTTAAATAGCAGGCGCAACGCTTCGGCGACATCCGGCTGATCATCGGCGATAAGAATGCGGGGCGGACGAACGTTGGCCACAGGTATGTTCTGCCAATGGAGCCCGCATGAACGCGAGCAAAATCCAGGTTCTATCGGACGCATCCAGACTGTTGAAACCGTCAGACTCATGACTTGGGTCAAGGGTTATTTGAGTGAGTTGGATTACTAGTCCTGCAGTCGCAACGAGCGATTCAGGAATCAGAATTGAAACGTTTGAACCGAACACTCCCAGTGAAACCCTTTCATCATGCTCCAACCCTCACGGCCCTGGCAGCCACCGCCTTAGGTATAGTCAGCCTCGTTGGTGCCGAGACGGCCGCCCTCAATCCCAAGCCCAAGCTGATCGACCCCAGCGTTAGGGGCGAAGAGAAGGCGGTGCTCACCCAAGCCCCCAATGTGCCACTGCCGATCACTCGGGGCCACGCCACGAAGGTCATCGTTCACCTCGAAGTGATTGAGACGACGAAAAAGTTGGCGGACGGCGTTGAGTATGTGTTCTGGACATTCGGTGGCGATGTTCCTGGCAGTTTCATTCGTGTCCGAGAGGGAGATCAGGTGGAGTTCCACTTGTTGAACCATCCCACGAGCAAGATGCCTCACAATATCGATTTACACGCCGTCACAGGACCAGGTGGGGGTGCGGCGTCATCGTTCACAGCGCCGGGACACAAATCCCAGTTCTCGTTCAAGGCCATCAATCCAGGGTTGTACGTGTATCATTGCGCGACGGCTCCAGTCGGAATGCATGTGGCTAACGGCATGTATGGGTTAATTCTGGTGGAACCCAAAGAGGGTATGACTCCAGTCGATCGCGAGTACTACGTCATGCGAACGGTGTTACCACCCCAATGGGTTTCAAGGAGTCCGCATTGGGGTGTAGTAAATCTTGAACAGTTCGTGGCGACCTTCGGCTGAAGAGCGGGACAGGGATCTGCGCGCATGTTTCGGACCTGTTGGTGAGGAG
>SXSK01000121.1 GCA_005793375.1 Verrucomicrobiales bacterium
ACGCGAACCTGCCTACCTGGTGATTTTGGTGAAATATCACACACGGCGCAACGATCAGGCCTACCGCTCCCATCGTAAACGCCGCCTCAAAGAACTCAAAAAATGGAAATCCCTCAAAACGTCGCTGTAGTGCTAGCCGTTTCCCGCAGAGTGGTCAGAACCGAGGCCGTGATCGGCAGATGGACGACCGCCTGTTTCGCCGCCTCGATGCGCATGAGGTCGGTGGCGATTTGGGCGGTGAGGCTGAACTTCGGCTCAAACGGCATTCCTGATCGGAGTTTACTGCCGTTATTATGCCGTTAATCCGCCGTTAAAGCAAGGCTGAGGAACGCGGCGATGGCAGACGGCGGACGTACCCCGGATGGTCAAAAATTCATACGGCTTCGCGATAATGGAACTTCAGGAGGCCTCCGAGGATTTCGCGAGAATGGATAGGGCTGGTGGATTCGCTGAGGTGGTCTTCAGGCTCGGGAAACAGGATAACATTGTCCTCACCTTGCCCGACTCCGCAAATTCGGCGCTTCGCGTCGGCGGCCTTGAATCGGCTTCGCCGTGGGGATGTCCTGGCCGACACACGAAGCCGCCTGGATGATTTTCTCGATGGTTTCGGTGTTTAACTCGAGTGAGATATTCATATCAGCCATCTAGACTCCGCTGGTTCCAACTGTTCTCCAGCATACCCCAGTTGTGATGACGGCCGCAAGTGCCCCAAATGGGATCGAAAACGCTCGCCCACTGACACCCTCAGTCAGCAGAAGGATCCCAAAGAGTGAGCTGGTTGAAGTAGTCTCGGTAGTAGCCACGTTCACGCGCCAAAAGGCGATCGGCGAGTTGTTGGGCGTGGGCGGCGATCAGGAAGTCGGGAACGACGCGTCCACGCTTTCCTCCACGTTCCATGTAGGCGCGGAACATTTCGCCAGCCAACACAGCGACCGATTGAGTGGATGGGACTAATGTTAATTTCCAATCGGCCAAGAACGTCTGGAGATCCTCAGGCTTAAAGACCGGCACGACTTCAGCGAGGGAAGTTTCTGAAATGATCAGCGAACCTTCAGCCGCTGCACGATGCAACGCAACTAGTGACGTTGAGGCGTGCTTTGGATCGTCCAATAGGACGTCGAGGAAAACGGAGGTGTCAACTGCGGTCACCATCTCGAATGATGTGGAGATAATCGTCGCTGTTGGTGCCAGAAGGAAGCCGACCTAGCCCTCGCCATTTGTCGAATGGATCTGTTTCTGATTTTTTCCAAGCGATGAGCAGGCCACCGTCTGCATGAACCTCTAATGTTTGACCTGGAGTCAACCCAAGCTGCTCACGCAGCTCGGGTGGGAGAGCGAGAAGTCCATCTGCGGTCTTCGTAGCAGTCACATTTGGAGACTAGCCCGGAGGACGACTAGAACAAGTTCATTCAAATTCTCAAAGCCAGTTGGATTGGGTTAGCGCGTCCAGAATCGCTTTTGAAAAAGTGGGTTGTTTGAAAGTACCCATCAACTTCAGATGTGGAGGGGAATTGCGGACACCAAAACGGACACCAACGAGGGGTTGATGAGGGGCAGGGAGGGGTGAAGAGGACTGCTGAAATGCCCCGTAAAATCTGCATAAACTCGTCGGATAGAATCGGATAATCGCTATCGATCAATTTTCTGCTGAGCTCCGTGCAGCGTTTCCCGACATGAAGGGTTTTTCGGCGCGGAACCTCAAATACATGGAGGTCTTTGCACACGAGTGCCCGCAACGTCAATTTGCGCAAAAGACCGCTGCCCATATTCCCGCCATCCCAATTGGGCAGCGGTCTGCTGCACAATTGAGCCAGCCGATTGCCGACCAATTGCCCCGGTTCCACACCTTCGACCGGGTCAAGGCTCTCGTCTCCTACTGGAAGTCCGCCGACCTCTTCCAGCTCACCGACCAGGAACTAAACCGCGAATCCACCCTCTTCACCCACGATTCCGTCCAGCGCGGCCTGCTCAAATCCTACATCTTCATCGCCATCAAGCTGGTTGGAGCGGAAAAGCAACTGTTCCAGCATGTGGGGTGGATCGGCGGCGTGCCAAACGGATTTCTGGACAAACGATTTGGACGACTTCCTCGAGTGGTTTTCTTTCAAGCCGTTTGCTGATCCCGGCCAAGGTAATCCGGTCGGAGTCATTGAGCTGCGAACGACCCTAGATGTGGTCCCGGCGAATCCGACTGGCGGTCACAAGTACTCGTTTCAGAGTGCTACTGACTCCGTACGCGGCGCCAGAAATCACCGGGCTTGATGATATCAATTCCTTTGTGAGATCCCAAGGCCAAGAGATCCTTGTCCACGGTTACAAGAACGTCACTTCGCCCAGCAGTCGCGGTTCCCAAAATGGGAAGATCCTCTCGATCGCGGCACGTCCCGGATGCGACCGGCGCCGGTTCGAGGACCTCAGCAGCACGACCTAGTTTAGAGACTGCCGCCTCCACAAATTCTTCCGGGAACGCGAACTTTTCCAAAAGCTTTTTCCGGAGTTCGCCGAGTATGTAATCCGACAGGACTAATTCATGGCTCAATAGTACTTCTTCGAGCAATTCGGCACAGACTCCCGCTCGGCTGATGTGCGCGGCCACAAGGACCGAGGAATCGAGCGTCACTCTCACCGGTTGAGCCTCTCAAAGACGTCCTCGTCGGTGTGAACGCCTTGGGCCTCCGCCAGCGGGACGAGCTTGGCACGAGTCGCCTTGAATTCCGCGACGGCCAAGAACCGCCGTAGTGCCTCGCGAGCCAGATCGCTCTTGGAGATGCTTTGAGCCTCACTCTGACGGTCCAATGCCTCATTGAGTGAATCAGGGATACGGAGTGTGATGGTTGCCATGTGGTCAATTGTAATACGAATCAACACAACCAACAAGGGGTCAGAGTCGAAAGGAAGTGTCGGATGTGAGCGGACACCAAAACGGACAACAACGAGGGGTTGAAGAGGGGTAGGGAGGGGTAAAGAGGACTGTTGAAATGCCCCGTAAAATCTGCATAAATGCCTCGGATAGAAGCGGTTAATCGGTCGATTCCGACCCTCGCCTCCAACTAGTGAAAGAGTATTGCCGAGCAGTGGGAGATTACTTCCGGTTCGGCTCGGGGCGTGCTGCGGAGCGATGAACTCATTTGTAAACACTTAAGCTTCAGGGCTGCAAGTCATTCGGAAATGGAGGTTCCGCTTTCGCGTCGGTTGCAAACCGACCGTCGCCTCCGGGAGATTCCCGGACCCACGAGGTCATGGAACGTATTCCGCAGTTCAGTCCTCTGATTATTCCGCAGCTGGCGCGAAACGAGATTGGCCGGCCCCGGCTTCACAATGCTGCCCTATCGCTCGTGTGTGGAATCCGTATGACTCTCGCTCGAGAATCTTGCGCCTTTTGCCTACGATGAATGCCAACACATGAGCCAGTACGAGTACTACGAATTTCAGGTGGTCGACCGCCGGTTGGGCGAAAACGACATGCGCGCGCTTCGCGCGTGTTCCTCGCGGGCGCAGATCACTCCCGTGAGTTTCACTAAGGAGTACCATTTTGGAAGTTTCAAAGGCGACGCGGGCTGTTGGATGGAACATTATTTTGACGGGTTTGTTTACAATTCGAACTTGGGGACGCGCGTCTTGATGATCGCGTTGCCCGCCAAGATTCTGTCGCTCGCAACCGCCAGCCTCTATTGCTACGGCGATTCGTTCTCTGCCTGGGAGAAGAATGGCAAGGTGATTCTGAAATGCATGTGGCATGAGGAGGATTACGAAAAGTGGGTGGAGAACCAAGAATCCTTGTCTTCCATGCTCGCACTTCGCCAGCAGCTTTCTCAAGGGGATTTCAGAAGCCTGTATGTCGGATGGCTGCTGAGCGTGCAAAGCGGCGAATGTAAGGACAACCAGGTTGAACCACCCGTTCCCGCCAATCTTGGCGAACTGTCCGATGCACTCCGTGCCATGGTAAACTTCCTGCAGATCGATCCGGATCTTTTGGCAGTAGCAGCCGAGGCAAGTCCGTCATCGAAACCGGTTCCGATCGAGCGCGCAGCGCTGGCCGCCTGGCTCACAACGCTCCCGGCTTTGGCGAAAGACGAGCTATTGATGAAACTGCTCGAAGGCGAATCCGCGCAAGCCACGATGGAACTGCGCGCACGATTCAGCGAATCGTGCGAGGTACATAAGCCGCCGACATCCTCTCTGTGCCGAACTGTTCGGGAGCTGCTCAGCACGGCTGAGGCATTCCGGACCAAGCGCCGGCGGGACGAAGCACGCGCAGCGGAGGCGGAGAGCCAGCGACAGCAAGCACTCGCTGCCCAGGCCCGCAAACGACATCTCGAGTCCTTGGTCGGTCGTGAAGCCTCAATGTGGAAAAAGGTCGAGGAGCTCATCGCAGCGAAGCAGTCCAAGAAATACGATGAAGCGGTCCAGCATCTCATTGATCTTCGGGACCTGGCCGCGGAACACACCAACCAATCAGAATTCCAGAAACAGGTGATGGCATTGCGGAGTGCCCATGCAGCCAAGAAAAGCCTCCTGGATCGAATGCAGCGGGGAGGACTTTGACATGGCGCGAAAGAAGAATTCCGGCGAAACGAGTGTCACAGGCAAAGACGGCGTGCGACGGACCGCGCTGGAGTGCTTGGATACTGGCGAAGCAGCCACGGTGCTCAAACTCCTATTGGAACGACACCCCGAGCTTAGTTCAGAAGCCGAACAATTGGCCAGAGGGCGAATTGCGTCCGTTTCTGTCGAAGAGATTGCATCCGATGTTCTGGATCGGGTCTCCCAGGTGGATCTTGAGGCATTGAACGGCAGAGCCGGCTCTCACTCCTGGGGTTATGTCGAACCGACCGAGGCCGCGGAAGAGCTGCTCACCGAGGCGGTCCAGGATGTCGTGGATGAGATGGCGCGGCAGTTGGAATTGCGCCTGACTTCGGAAGCCGAGGCGACGTGCCTCGGGCTCGTGGTGGGGCTTTATCGCGCTCGCACCGTCAAAACTGATGGCGGCCTCGATTGGGCGCCCGACTGGCCACAGCTTCATGCGGAGGAGATGGTTTGCGATTATGTTACATCCCACGAGCCGAGCACTCGCTCCTCGTGCGGAAATCGGCTCTTGGAGCGGCTCAAGGACAGCACACCGGACTGGATTGCCCTTCTCCAGAGCGCCATCGGCAGGGCGGTGAAGGCATGAATCATTTCATTCCTGATCAGGATCACTCCAGGATGCCATACTGTCCGAAAACTAGAACGAAGTTGGTTTCATGCGGCTTCGCGATGGTTGTGGTTGGCAAAAATCATATCGCAGGGCGAGGGCCGGAGACGGCGACATCAAAAATTCAACGGATCATCCACAGGCGCCGAAGAATTTGAGCCGACTGCTGTGACGTTGGGCGGTGCGATCATTGCGTGGGGTGAGGGCGGTTGTGCCAGCCGAGGCGAGTCGCTCGTTTCAGGCGGCCCGGCGCTCGTAACGATGATGAAGTCCGCCTACTTCCGGGAACGCTACAATCCTTCCGACTTCGGGTCGGCATGCTGGGCGAGATTCCGGGGCGTCTTTGCTCAAAGCCAAGTGGGTTCGGCTCCAGTGATAGTACGAGAAATACGCCGTGAGCAAACGGTGGAGGTGAGCCTCGCTGAAGACAATAACGTGATCCAAACATTCGCGGCGGATCGAACCGATCAAACGCTCAACGTAAGGCGACTGCCAGGGCGAGCTTGAGCAATTCGCCGCGGATCCGGGGAGCGCCCCACAACGGATTGGCGCGGCTCATTTGCCGGATCAGGTCGATGGTGTTCGGGCAGATCGTCTTGCGCCCAGGTTTACGAGATCGGCTCTTCCAACGCCAGAAGAGCTGGAACCCGGAGCGATGCCATTGAACGACAGTGCTCGGCTGAACGAAGCGGAGCCGGATCTTCCAATCCGCCCAGAACTGCGAGAGCCAAGCCCAGATGGCGCGGTTCAATGGGGTCACGCGCGGGCGTTTGTTGGCGCGGCTGAGGACCAAGAGCTGGTTCCGTAGAGCGAGGTTTTCGAGGAGGAGATTCCGGCGGGAATTGAGCCCGGCGAAAGCAACCTGAGCCACCATTGTCAGCCAAGCGATCATGGGTTCAAGGGTTCGTGGGAACATGAAGAAAACCGAGCCTTTTCACCGCAGACGAAGTTTTTGCCAACCACAAGGCTTTGGGGTTGCCCCAGCGATAGAGCAGGTCTCCGCCCTTCTTCCAGACTGTGAACCTTACACTTTATTCCACTCCGGTTGACACCGGCCTCATTCCAGACCAGAATTAGACCATTATGAAAACCTGCACTGTCAGCGAGGCGAAAGGCAAGCTGGGCGAACTCGCCGATTCCGCCATCCAGGGCAAACCCACCGTCATCGTCCGCGGCGGCAAGCTCGTCATCCTCCAGGCCTACGAACTCCCCGACCACCCGGACGAGTTCGACGCCCTCATCCAGGCCGGCAAGGACAGCCCCCACCGTGCGCTCACTCCGAAGGTCCTTGGAGATATCTGGAAACGTGGTCGCGCATTGGCCAAGGAATGAAAGTCTTGATCAGCCGGCGCGCTGAGGAAGATCTCGCCCACATCTACGCCTGGCTCGCCGCCCGCAACCCGGACGCCGCGGAACGCTTTCGCGTCGAGGCCGAAAAAGCCCTCACGTCGCTCAGCCGCAATCCCGACCTTGGACCCCGGCCCGGCTGGAAAACACGCCACACCCGCCTTCGGTTCTGGGTCATCAGCCGATTCCACAACTACCTCATTTACTACGAACCCGGGAAAGACGCTCTATCCATCGAGCGCGTCCTCGATGGCAGCCGCGACGTCCGCCGCATCGTGGAACAAGGCGTCGAACACCCACCACCAGGGCGAGGCCCTGCACCTCCTGCGTGTCCAGGATCGCGTCCATCCCCGCCTCATTCGCCATCTCCTGGATGACGAACAGCGAGTTTACAGGTAATCCGGCATCCCTTCACTCGGATCCGCGAACACATGGGCCAGCTTGTTATATTCGTCGCGGTTCTCGGAGGGTTCGGAGCGTTGCGGTTCGTCCTTGATGAACCATTCGCTCTTGGGGTCGGAGCAACCGAACTGCAGTTGTTCGCGTTTTTCCTCGAAGGCGTCGGAGATGTATTTCATGAAGATGAGGCCGAGGCAGAAGTGCTTATATTCAATGCTAAAGTACAAGGCAAAACTTGCAAGACTGGGAACAGGTTCCTCCTCTGGGACGGTGCATCCCGATGTTGTTGGTGGAGCTGGGCGGGCGAGGTCGTCATTTCCCGGGACATTCCTTGCTCGGAGGTTTGCCCAAAGTAAGCTTGAACCGCGGAGCGTCCCAGATGCGGGTTGGCACGGTCACGACTCCGGTTGGTTCACCGGAGCATTGCAATCTCGACGCCGCGGCCAAAAACTGCATTCGTATCCCTGTAGTGTCCGAAAACTCGAACGAGGTTGATTTCATGCGGCTTCACGAAGGACGTCAGCAATGGTTCCGCGTCCCACTTCGTGATGAAGATTGGTCAGGGCTCCTTGGATGCGTGTATAGCCCCACGACCGATTCTTTCTCGCCATCGTCAGGGGAGCAGAGTGTCCGGTGTGACGATGCTCGCGAATTGCTAAAGGCCCGTTCTGCCGATTGGCTTACCTTTGACAGCGAGGCGTCGCGGTTGATCGTCAGTGAATCGAGGTGGCTTACCGAGCTGCTCGTTTAGAACACGGATTTTCTTCCTAGAGATACTCGATGACCAACTGCTGCTGTCGATTCATCCAACCGGCGACACAAGCTAAGAGGAACGTGAGTGGATTCACGACGAAAGGATCACTCGATGAATCAAGAATTGGCAATCCGCCTCCGATTCCTTGTCGAGGGTGGCTCTTGCATAAGCCGTTTGATTCCAATGAATTTCGTTCCGTTTGAGTTTTTTGACAGTACGGGGCCCACAAATCTGGGGTCAACAGCGTTAGTTTCTCGCCAGACGGCAAACTGGTAGCCACCGGCGGCGGCGACGGAAGCATCAAATTGTGGGAGTGGCCGGAGATGAGGCTGCAGACCAGCTTCACCAACCTTGGCGGGCACGCTGAGTTTGATCGGGTCAACATGCGCTTGTTTACCGGGTTTGGTTCCAACCTCAAGGGCGGAGGAGCCTATGACAGCATTGCGTTACTGAATCTCAAATCCTCCCCGGGTCCGGAACGGGTGGTCCAATTCAAGACCGTGTCGTTGGCCTTCGCGGCCGCAAGTCCGCGAGAAGACCTCGTCGCGGTGGGAAGCCGTTTTGCGGATGTCCAATTGCTGGATCGGGACGGTCACTTGCTGCGTCGCTTGGATGAATCAAAGGGGGCTCTTTCCCTCGCCTTTTCCCCAAAAGCAGATCTTCTGGCCGTCTGCTCCGGGAACTTCGGTAACCGACCGGAAAACGAAATTCGTCTTCATGACCTGACCACCGGCAGACGATTGGTCAGCCTGACCAACCATACCAGCCGGGTTGGGAGCCTCGATTTCTCGCCCGATGGCCGCTGGCTGGCGTCGGCCAGCTCCGACCAAACGGTTCGACTCTGGGACACGACCACCTGGCAGCAGGCGAATCTATTGCAAGGACATGGAAGCGAAGTGTGGGCGGTTGCATTTTCCCCCGACGGAAAGCACCTGACCAGCGGAGGCAAGGACGCGACCGTTCGACTTTGGAAAGCGGACATGGCTGACTCGGCCAACCGCGTTGACGATGCGCTCGTGAATTACGGCTATAATCAGGCACCGAGATTTTTGAAGCGGGAAAGTATGTTCGCAGCGAAACTTGCCAACGGCGATCGTGCGCATGTCGGTATTTGGAGCGTTCATAGTGGGAAACTGTTGCACGAGTTTCCCACCGAGGCGCAATGCTTGGGCGAAAATGCTGAGGGAACCGCCATCCTCACCCTGCGCTCGCGCAAGCCGTTCTTTCTAAGTTTTTGGGACCCGCACGACTTCCACCTTTTGAAGGAGGTGGCCCTGCTGACGGTTACCAATGGAATCTGGGATGCGTCGCTTAGCAGTGATCGACGATCTGTCCTGGTGAGTCAACCTGGACGCGCCCTCGAAGTGGACTGCGAAACCGGACAAACCGGGAAAGAGATTTCTCTGCCGGGAATGATGTCATTCACAAAATTCTCACCTGACCGGCGCATTTGGGCGGCAATCGGCGGAACAAACGATTTTGAACGAGATTACTGCATGGGCGTAACAGCAGAATCATTTGAAGTCACCCGCCTCTCAGGCCACAAAGACGGTATTTATTGCATCGCGTTTTCGCCCACTGAAAATATTGTCGCTACTGCGAGCATCGACAACACAGTGCGTTTATGGGAATGGCCCAATGGTCGGCAACTCGCGGTCCTTGCCGGGCACAAAGAAGGCCTGTTCCATTGTGATTTCTCGCCCGACGGCAGAACGCTGGCCACCGCCAGCGGTGACAAAACCGTCAAGCTATGGCACGTCTCGACGCGCCGGGAACTAATGACATTGGAGCATGATCATGCCGTCACCGTATGCGCGTTCTCGCCCGAAGGAAATTACCTGGCCACCGGGACCGTGAATGGCGCTTACCACTTCTGGCGAGCCGCCAAATGGGACGAAATCAAGGATTCAGAGGCCCTGAACAAGCGAGAGAACGTCGGGCCATGACCCGTTCACGGGAAGAAGCCCGTACTGTCCGAAAATTCGAGCGAGGTTGGTTTCATGCGGCTTCGCGATAGTAGTAGTGGAGCTGGCCACCCAGTCTTGACCGACACTTTATTGGGCCACTTTCGGGATGGGGTTGAATTCCGCTTGGATGATTGTGTCGTCCAGTGGCTGATGATTTCTTTCGGTGTGATCATGAGAAGGGTGTCTAGGGTGACGATGCCCGTGGGCCTCAAAAGACCCTTTCTGCCGATTGGCTTGCCTTTGATGGCGAGGCGTCGCCGTTGATCCTCGGTGAATCGAGGAGGCTTGCCGAGCTGCTCTTTGAGAACACGGATTTCCTCCTGGAGATACTCGATGACCAACTCCTGCTGTCGATTCATCTAACCGGCGACGAAAACCAGGAGCAACGTGAACGGATTCACGACGAAAGGATCACTTGATCAATCGAGAATTGGCAAACCGCCCCCGCCCCCCCGATTTCTTGTCTAAAATCGCTATTGCATATGGCGTTCGTTTGCAACTAATTGCGCTACTCTTGAGTCTTCGGACAGTACGAGGACGAATGGCCTCGCCTGTCAGCACTTCATGTCATCTCCAAAACGTCGCCGCGCCATCCAGCCTCGACCTGAAACGTGAGAACCTGGGAAACCGTATTACTGCTACTCCCATGAAGACCCTGCGCCTCAAACTCACCGCCGCCGTGATGCTCATCGGCACGCTCGCCGCCAACATCCTCGCCCAATCCACCT
Organism: Verrucomicrobiales bacterium; assembly: GCA_005793375.1. GTDB lineage: Bacteria > Verrucomicrobiota > Verrucomicrobiia > Limisphaerales > UBA9464 > SXSK01. Next base: position 10,390 of record SXSK01000121.1, read on the forward strand.
GGCACTTGCGCTACCCGCTGCCGACTCCGCACGGCCTGCTCGGCGTCACTTACGCGAATGGGCTGCATGTCGCCGTCGGCTACCATAACACGATCCTCACCTCGCTCGACGCAGTGACGTGGACGCGGTGCACACCGGAATCCGATATCCTGCTCACCGATGTCCTCCACACCGGGGGACACTTCCTGGCCGTGGGCTATCGTCACTCAGTCGATTATCGCCCGGAGCCGGGCTGGGAACCCATCGCCGTGTTCCTCACGTCAACGAATGGCTTCGACTGGACATCTCGGGAAGTGCGCCAAGCGTTTATTCCAAACCAGGTGATTGCATGGCGTGACCTATTGGTGAGCCTCGGCCATGTGCTCGACGATGCACATGGCAGATTCCTCCGCGTCGTAGCGACCTCTCCCAATGGCCAGATTTGGACCGATCGATGGCGCGACCCAACTTCCACCTCCGGTCCGAACGATGGCGGTGGTCATCAGTTTGCGGTAACCGAATCCTCGATACTGGCAAGCGCGGATGTGTTCGGCCAGTCTTGGATTTGTTCAACCAACGGCGTTGACTGGCGGGCCATCTCACCGGACACATGCGTTTGGACGAATACAGTCCCGGGGTTTGAATTTGGCTCGAATATCAAGTTTGGCAACGGGAGCCACCTGATGCATACCGTCTCTCGGAAAATTCGTTCTCCCAACGGCTGGGTTGTGGTCGGCCAACCTCAGTCGGGCCAGGCGGGCGTGAACAACTTCGCCCGCATATTCACGTCAGCGGACGGCATCGCCTGGACCAATCGTTTGGAGGCACAGCCGTTCTATTCGGGAGCGAGGTTGACCCTCGCTTCTATGGAATTACAGGTCAAGGCCCCGGGCTTCGTTGGAGAACGCGAGGGCTGGGGATACTGGGTGGGGCGTTCGCCGACCGGTATTGAATGGAGCACTCCCGACTTCGTTCCCGACCCGGCAGCAGGAGTTGGGCACAACGGTCCAGACCATTCCCGAGCCACCGATGGCAAAAACCCGATGGCGCTAAGCGAAATGAAGCCGCCCGTGCTATGAGGAATGGAGCCACTTGGGAGCAGGATTGGGGGCGTGTTCCTTTATTCCCGGGGGCGAATGGATGCTGAGAGGGGGGTGGAAGAGAAAAAAATCCTTGTTCCA
>SXSK01000122.1 GCA_005793375.1 Verrucomicrobiales bacterium
ATAGAACCAAAATAGTTGGGTTTGGCGTTGGTATAATTAAGTGACAGGTCTATAATTAAATAAAGGCTTGCTGGGTTTTGAAGGTTTCGCAACACTTTGGGCATGCGACAGGCGCGATTATTGATCTCCGAGGACAGTCCACTCGGGCATTATCATTGCATTTCACGCGTGGTGGATCGGCGGTTCATCTTCGACACGGCCGAGAAGGAGCATTTTGCCCGCTTGTTGCGCGAGGTGGAGGCTTTCTGTGAGGTCAAGGTCCTCACCTATTGCCTCATGTCCAATCACTTCCACATTCTGGTCGAAGTGCCCAAAGCGCCCGAAGTTCTCCCTACTGCCGAAGCGATCCTCAAAAAGCTTGAGCGATTGTCCGGTCATCAGAACGTCGGCGCCGTCCGCCAGCGCTTTGAACTGTATCGCGCAGCCAAGGACGTCCAGTCCGAGGCAGAATACTTAGCTACCTTTCACGAACGGATGTGGGATTTGAGCGCCTTTATGAAACTGCTCAAGCAACGCTTCACTCAGTGGTACAACGGGCGCACCGGGCGCAAAGGCACTTTGTGGGAGGAGCGCTTCAAGAGCGTGCTAGTCGAGGGAATCGGTCAAGGGCTTAGCGCCATGGCGGCCTATATTGATTTGAATCCGGTTAGAGCGGGATTGGTGACGGACCCGAAGGACTATCGTTGGAGCGGCTATGGCGAAGCGATGGCAGGCAAGAGGCGAGCGCGATTGGGACTGCAGCGCGTGGTGCAGGCGCTTCTGCGAGGGGAGGAAGAGACGTTGAGCCGATCGATAGAGATCTACCGGATGCACGTGTACCGTGAAGGCACGGAAGAACGGGAAGCAGTGGGGATTGACGGAAGAACGGAGCGCGGCGCGTTGAAGCGGGACGAGGTGCTGGCGGTGATGAAGGCCAAAGGCCGGTTACCGCTCTCCGAGTATGTGAAATGTCGGGTGCGGTACTTTTGCGATGGCGCAGTGTTCGGAAGTTGCGATTTTGTGAACGGGGTGTTTAAGGCGAACCGGAACCGATTTGGCGTCAAGCGCACGAGTGGGGCTCGGAGAATGCGAGGCGTGCAGGACGACTTGTATTCACTCCGGGACCTGAAGTTAGAGGTGTTTGGGTGAACACATCGTCTATTTCAAGTTCAGTTGACTGAAACTGATGTCAAAATGGCGACGATCTACAAGTTATTGTCCCATCAAGGGGCGAGCGCAGTTCTGCGGGCGGGTGTCGTGGTTCCCAAAGTTTTGAGCAGTCCCTAGGGCCGATGGGAGGTGGTGCGTTTTGGTGGCTGCGGTTACTTGCCGTCGCGGACGGCCTCTTTTTTCGATTCGGCTTGTTCGCTCAGTTTTTGCTTTTCGCGGGCGAACAATTGGCCCAATTCACGAGCTTTTTCCATATCGCCTGAGGCTTCAGCGGCAGCGATTTGTTCCTGAAACCGGATTTCCTGCTCCGCCAGCTTGGACCTGTGGATGGACTCGATCTCGGCGATGGCTGCCTTTTGAGCTGTGCTGAGCTTTTGCGTGGGAGCCGTTTTGTTAAGACGTTCCATCGCGAGTTCGTAGGCGGATTTCATGGGTTGTCAGGTTGGATAGGATCGCGGCGAGTCGGCATCAAATCGCGGCATCGGATTCCGGGAATTCAGACAACGCTTTGACCAGATCCACTGTGAATCGCGCTGCGCTGCCACCATCGATGATGCGATGATCGTAACTGATCGTTATGGGCATTAACGGGCGGGCCAGAACTTTACCGTCGAGAACGACGGGCTTTTGGGTGGTCTTTCCGAGGCCCAAGATCGCGACTTCGGGTTTGTTGATGATGGGGGTGAAATGGCCGCTTCCGATGGCTCCCTGGTTGGAAATTGTGAAAGTGCCACCTTTCATGTCATCGGGAGTGACCTTGCGATCGCGGGCTTTTTCGGCGATGGCGGACAATTCCTTGGCGATTTCAAGCAAGGGCTTCTTGTCGGCATCGCGCAAGATGGGGACGAGCAGGCCGGCCTCGGTATCGACCGCGATCCCAATATGGAAGTAATGCTTGATGACCAGGGTATCACTGACCTCGTTGACGCTGGAATTGAAGCGGGGATGCTTTTGAAGCGTTTTGACCAGCGCCTTGATAATAAATGGCGTGGGAGTCAGTCGCGCGCCGACCTTCTCGTAACCGGCCTTAAATTTGGCGCGGAGTGCTTCGATCTGGGTCATGTCCACGTCATCGAACTGAGTGACATGGGGCAGAGAGACGGCGTTTTCGACCATTCGCGAGGCGATGATCTTGCGGAGTTGGCTGAGCGGTTCGCTGACGACCGGGCCGTACAGCGAAAAATCCTGGTTCACGGGCGTGAACACGAGGCCTTTGGGCTCTTCGGCGTGTCGGCCGGCTCGTGAAACACCCCGTTCGAGGCGGGAAATGTATCGAGCGACGTCAGGGATGGTGACTCGACCGCCAGATTCGCTGCCTTTAACGCGGGACAATTTGATACCCAGTTCGCGGGCGACCTTGCGCACGTAAGGCGAGGCGGCGGGGACGGGACCGTCTTCACCGAGGTCCTCTTCGTGGACCTCATTCTCCTCGTGATCTTCGACGATCGCTGTGCGGCTGGTGGGGCGAGGTGTAGCGGGTTTGCTGGCGGCAGGGGCGGGCAGCGCCGTGGCGGAGGCACCACCGCCATCCAAGGTCAGGATTACCGAACCCACGAAAATTTTATCCCCTTCCTTGACCTTTAAGGCGGTCACGGTGCCCCCGATATTGGAAGGGATTGGCGCGATGGCCTTTTCGTTTTCAAGTTCGAGAATTGTCTGGCCTGGGGTGATGGTGTCACCCGCTTTGACCAAAATGCTGACGACTGTGCCACTGTCTGCCGTGTCGCCGATCTTCGGAAGTCTTACATCCATAAAAAGGAGCCGCGAATGTGGGGGATGTCTGGTGAACGAGGAAATGATTTTTTCTAGGAACCATCTAGGAGATTCTTCATGGGTCGTGTGACGGGTTTAGCATTGACACTCTGGGGTGTGGAAGGTGGTGCCGGGAGAGATCGTTTTGGAAGGGGCTGTGGATGTTGGTTTTGCTTGAATCCCGACCATGACCCACTATCGGCATGTGAAAAAGACGACTAACGAACGAGATGGCCCTCTTTCGCGTCCGCCGTTGGAACGAATGATGCGCATCCACGCAGCGATTTCCTCGGGATCGTTTCCCAATGCGACCTCGTTGGCAAAGGAATTGGAGGTCAGCGCCAAGACGGTGACTCGGGATATCGAGTTCATGCGAGATCGGTTAAATCTGCCTCTCGAGTACAATGGATCCCTTTTGGGGTATGGGTACACCGAGGAAGTGGATGCGTTCCCCACCCTCCAGATCACCGAAGGGGAATTATTTGCCCTGTTAGTGGCAGAGAAGGCTTTGCAGGCCTATCGTGGGTCACCATTTGAGAAACGGTTGCTTGGGGCGTTTCGGAAGTTGGAACAATCGCTGCCCGATGCGGTTTCCCTCAACCTTGCGGAATGGGAACAGACCATTTCTTTCCGTACTGTGGCTGAGCCGGTGTTGAACTTGGAAGTCATGGACACCTTGGTGCAAGCCGCAGCCCGACGCTCGCGGTTAAGGATTCAGTATCGGAAGCCCAATTCGCGTGATCCTGAATCCCGTACGATCGATCCCTACCACTTGGCCAACGTCAATGGAGACTGGTACCTGTTCGCCTTCGATCACCTTCGAAACGCCATCCGGACGTTTGTCCCAGCTCGAATCCAATCAGCCAAACCCACGGGCGAAACTTTTGAACGCTCGGCGCAGTTCGCTGCCGACAACCACTTGAGCGACAGTTTTGGGATCCACTCTCGGCAGGGAAACTTTGAGGTCGCCATTCGCTTTGGAAAGGCGGTGTCGGACTACATCCGTGAGAAACGTTGGCACCCGAGCCAAGTGCTTTTGGAGTTAGAAGATGGTGCGGTGGAAGTGCGACTCAAGCTCGGCAGCTTGGTGGAAGTGCAGCGCTGGATTCTGGGGTGGGGAGGCGACGCCACGGTACTGCGTCCGCCGGAATTGGTGGCATCTGTCCGTGCCGCGGCGCAGCGGATTTTGGATTATTCGTAGCGCAACGCGTCAATTGGATCGAGGCGAGATGCCTTGAGTGCAGGGAAGAACCCGAAGCAGACTCCAATGGTTGCGCTGACTGCGAACGCCACGAGGATGGATGTGTTGGAGACGAGAGTTTGGATGGCACCTTCTGAAATCCTTGGGATCAGATTGGAGGCCAGCATTCCAAAGCCAATTCCTGCTGCACCGCCGCAGATGCTGAGCACGATGGCTTCGGTCAAGAATTGAAAGAGGACATCGGAGCCACGTGCGCCGACGGCAAT
>SXSK01000123.1 GCA_005793375.1 Verrucomicrobiales bacterium
AGAAGCCATGCGCTTACTTTCAAGCGTGGCCATTGTGAAAAATCAGCCGAGTTCTCAATATCCCGCCTGCCTATTGTTCTTCCGCGGGTCCATCCTTCAACCAATCCGGCCAAACCACTTTTCTTGAAACTGCCCTGCATTTCAGGCCCCACACCGATAGAAGCATTGCCTATTGTGGCCTTCTTTGATCATTATCACACAATAGTGTATAGACACTGAGTTATGAAAGTCACCCCACATTCCCAGGTGCGCGTTGCCGGGTTCACGTTGATCGAATTGCTGGTGGTCATTGCCATCATTGCGATTCTGGCTGGCATGCTGCTGCCAGCACTCGGCAAAGCCAAATCCAAGGCCCAAGGCATCCACTGCATGAACAGCTTGAAACAGCTTCAACTGGCTCATCTGATGTATCCCATGGACCACAACGATCGATTGACAGGACCCGGCTATTTGAACCCTGTCGAACCGCACGCATGGGTCAATGGGTGGCTCGATTATGCCCCGGGCAACCGCGACAACACCAACATCCTGGATCTCATTGATCCCAAGAAGGCCAAGTTCGCCCCTTACATCTCAACGCCTGGCGTCTACAAATGCCCCGCAGATTACAGCTACGTCACCATCGGAGGTAAACGCCATCCACGCATCCGAAGCATGGGAATGAGCCAAGCCGTCGGCGGGCCTGGAGGCTGGCTACCACCACCGAGTTACGACGAATCCCAAAAGCGGTACAAAGTGTTCTACAAAACGTCCGACTTTGACCGCGCCGGATCCGCTAATGTGTACGTGCTGCTGGACGAACACCCCGACGGCATCAACGCCGGCGGTTATGCCAATCAGATGGTAGAGAGCGCCGCCGCCGCCCGAATCATCGATTTCCCCGCCAGTTATCATAATGGCGCCGCCGGAATTTCGTTTGCCGACGGCCACGCCGATATCCGAAAGTGGATCGATCCCCGAACCATCCAGAAAGTCAAATTTACCTCCATGTCTCTCAATGTCGAATCCCCCAACAACAAAGACATGATCTGGCTGTCTGACCGAACCACCGTCAGGAATTAGGCCTAGTTATTGGAAATTCCAACGCCCGCAGCCTATCGAACAATCCCACCAAAGCCTTCACTCATTATGAAACGTCTCCACCGCGATGCCGCCTTCACATTGATCGAACTGTTAGTGGTGATCGCCATCATCGCCATACTTGCCGGGATGCTCTTGCCAGCTCTCGGCCGCGCCAAACAAAAGGCAAATCAGACGCGTTGCCTCAGCAACATGAAGCAGATTGGTCTGGCGACCATCATGTACGCGGACGATTCTCAGGATTATCATGCATTGCCCCGCGATTGGGCGTCGCTCGGCGGAAAGAATGGAACGTACGACCGATTCGTCGCAGCCTCCAATAAGCCTCTATTCCGATACCAAGGCAGCGAGGAGGTATTTCGATGCCCCGCCGACAAGGGCGATATTTTCTTTGAAAGCGCTCATTCACCCGGCAAGAAGGCTACAAATTGTTACGTCCAGTACGGCACCAGTTACTTGATACAATGGGTGATCGATTGGCCCCGGACCAAACACGTTTTTGGTGACCTGAACAACGCCGACCGATCCCGTGGCGTTGATTACCGCACGTCCGATGGACCCGGTCGTTCCATGAAACAGAGCGAAATCGCGTTTAGCCCCCATAACAAGATCATCATCGGCGACTGGATCTGGCATCCCAATCGCGGTTGGGATGACAAGAAAAGTGTCTGGCACAATTATAAAGGCAAGAGCCTTATCGTCGTGCAATTTGGTGACGGGCACGCCGAAGGATATCGGTTCCCCACCAAACCCAGCGGGGATGCCTTCTGGAGCGCTTTTCCAAATCCAACCAACGCTTGGTGGTAAGCCCGCGCACTCGAATACGTCTGAAGATACCTGGGGCATTTTGATGGCATCCTCAACGCCTTTGGCTGTCATCACGCTCACGACCGACTTTGGCATCTCGGATTGGTTCGTCGGAACCATGAAGGGTGTCATTGCCTCACTAGCACCCGAGGCTCGGGTGATTGACCTTGGCCATGGGATTGCCCCTGGAGATGTGTGGTCTGGAGCCTTCATGCTCTCAGCCGCCGCCCCATTTTTCCCTCAAGGGACGATTCACGTCGCGGTCGTTGACCCTGGTGTCGGCAGCGAACGTGCCGCAATTGTCATACAAACCGATACCGAAACCTTTGTAGGTCCCGATAATGGGCTCCTCTCACTCGCCGTTCGAAATCGTGAGATTCGCGCAGCTCATTCGCTCACCAACCCCGCTTGCTTTCTCCCGAGTGTCAGCCGCACATTCCAAGGACGAGATCTATTCGCTCCGGTTGCTGCCCGGCTTGCCCAAGGAATGCCTATGGGCGAGTTCGGTCCACCCATAACACAGTGGATTTCACTGCCTTGGTCAGAACCACGGGTCTTTGCGGATCACGTGGAGGGCGAAGTGATTCACGTGGATCACTACGGTAATGCCCTGACCAACATCACGGACCATCAACTCCGCGCACGGCCTCAGCTTCGAACCGTACACGTCGCCGGTGTGGATATCCCAATTCGCGCCACGTACGCAGCCGTTAGGCCCGGTGATCCAGTCGCCGTTTTGAGCTCGAGCCAGTACCTCGAGGTCGCCATCAACCACGGGAGCGCTGCACGCGAGTTCGGGCTCAGCCGAGGCAGCCGAGTGAGTCTCCGAAATTCGCTACCCTAGGAGTCGCCGCTCGAATCTCTGATAAGCTATTTTCCCGCAATGAGTTGTCGTAGCATTTGCAACGTCAAAAAACCCGGAGTTCAGACATGACTCGTTGCCCAAGTTGTCGACAAATTGTCCGGTGAATTCGGCCCGCTCCAACCTTCCTAGGGTTCAGCTCAAGCCATACTTGTGACCTCCGGTGCGTCCACTACGCTGACCGCTCGCGAATGACTCCGAAACTCTTCACGGAACTCGGCCTATCCCCAGAAATGCTCAAGGCGATCGCTCGCCTTGGCTTTGAACAGGCCGCACCCATCCAGGCCGAAGCAATCCCACTACTCATGCAGGGTGTGGATGTCGTCGGCCAATCCCAAACCGGCTCCGGCAAAACAGCCGCCTTTGGCATCCCTGCCATCGAGCGAATCGATCCATCCAAACCCGGACCCCAGGTCCTCATATTGTGCCCTACCCGGGAATTGGCAGTTCAGGTGAGCGAGGAAATCCACAAACTCGTCTACTTTAAGCGAGGCATTCGCGCACTCCCGATCTACGGCGGGCAAAGCTATGAACGCCAATTCGCCGGCCTAAAAGCAGGCGTCCAGATCGTCATCGGCACCCCGGGCCGCGTCATGGATCATTTGGAACGTGGCACCCTGAAACTGGACCATGTCAAGACGGTGATTCTCGACGAAGCCGACGAGATGCTCGACATGGGCTTCCGCGAAGATATCGAGTTCATACTCCAACGCGTCCCCACGAATCGGCAGACAGTCCTGTTTTCCGCAACCATTCCCAGACCCATCGAGGAGCTCATCCAGCGCTACACCAAAACTCCCAAACGCGTCCGGATCGAGGCCAAATCCCTCACAGTCCCCACCATCGAACAAGTCTACTACGAGGTGGATCGCCGCTGGAAGTTCGAGGCTCTAACTCGCCTCATCGAACTCCATGATGTCAAACTTTCCATCGTGTTCTGTAATACCCAGAGAATGGTGGACGAACTCACCGAGCATCTCAACGCCGCGGGTTACAGCGCCGACGCTATTCACGGTGGCATGGCTCAGGCCGGACGCGATCGCGTCATGGGCAAGTTCCGGAAGGGCGGCCTCGAGTTCCTCGTCGCGACAGACGTGGCTGCCCGTGGGATTGATGTCGAAGGCATTGAAGTGGTTTTCAACTACGATCTCCCTTATGACGCCGAGGATTACGTCCATCGCATCGGCCGAAC
>SXSK01000124.1 GCA_005793375.1 Verrucomicrobiales bacterium
CAAACGCGAACCTGCCTACCTGGTGATTTTGGTGAAATATCACACACGGCGCAACGATCAGGCCTACCGCTCCCATCGTAAACGCCGCCTCAAAGAACTCAAAAAATGGAAATCCCTCAAAACGTCGCTGTAGTGTTAGGATTGGGATTGGGATTGGGAGGCCAGCCAGGAAAAAACTGAGGCGCGCCCTCGCAGTTCGAAGTGGCCCGCTCGTGCTCGACATTCATCCAACCAGCGTCCAAATCTTCCGTGTATCAATCTCATGCCAGCAGCAGAACATTTACTCGCGATCAGTGAACGCATGCAACACGTGCAATCGCCAGTCATTCCAATCGTCGGCGAATTGATACGAGCAAATCCAGGTGCGATTTCACTGGGACAGGGCGTTGTCTTTTATCCGCCGCCCCCACAAACATTTGAACAAATATCACGCTTCGCCGCCGATCCGGAGAACCACAAATACAAGCTGGTGCAGGGCATCCCGCCGTTGCTGGAGGCATTAACTGTCAAGCTGGCCGTCGAAAATGGATTAACGATTGGGACGGAGAACGAGGTGATCGTGACCGCCGGAGGTAACCTGGCGTTTATGAACGCTATTCTGGCGGTTGCCAGCCCCGGCGACGAAATCATTCTGCCGACGCCATACTATTTCAATCATGAGATGGCGATCGTCATGTCTGGCTGCACACCGGTGTTGGTGCCGACGGACGATGAGTTTCAGTTACAACTCGATGGTCTGGTCGCCGCCATCACGCCAAGGACGCGTGCCATTGTAACCGTCTCCCCCAACAATCCTACCGGAGCGGTGTATCCCGAAGAGACATTGCGGAAAGTGAACCAACTCTGTCGTGACCGCGGAATCTACCACATCACCGACGAAGCGTATGAGTACTTCGTTTATCCGGGAAGAGACGACATCGCAGGAGCGGCGAGACATTTTTCGGCGGGATCCATCCAGGGAAGTGCGCCTCACACCATCTCTCTTTTTTCTCTGAGCAAATCCTACGGATTCGCGAGCTGGCGCATTGGATACATGGTGGTTCCGTCACATCTGGCGACTTCGGTAAAGAAGGTCCAGGACACTCTTCTGATTTGCGCGCCGGTGATTTCGCAGTTCGGCGCGATTGGAGCGCTGGCTGCAGGTCGAGCCTACTGCCAGGAACATTTGCTGAGCATTCTGGAAGTCAGAGAGGTATTGATGGAGGAACTTCAACACCTCGGCTCATGGTGCGCCGCGCCGCGCACGGATGGGGCCTTCTATTTTTTACTCAGACTCGACACACCATTGAGTCCGATGCAGTTAGTCGAGAAATTGGTAAGAGACCATGGCGTCGCAGGCATTCCCGGAAGTGCCTTCGGAATTCATGATGGTTGCTCCTTGCGCGTGGCGTACGGCGCACTCCAAAAACAAACCGCGATGGAGGGCATTGGCAGGTTGGTGCGAGGCCTAAAGTCCATCGTCGGCAGAACGAATTAGTTATCGCTGATTCCGGTAGTGTCGATCGAGTCACTTAGATTCGCCCTCTACCACCGGAGATCCGCTCAACCCGGAAGCGGTCCCCTGCCCTACCGTAGCACCGTGCGATAAAACCAGCTTGGATAATTCCCCGCATCAGAATCCGTGAACTCCACCCATCCTTCCTCGTCCAAGGTGGCGTCGTGAAGGACTTTCCAAGTCTGGAGATCTTCGCTGGCAAGGATTTCATATTGCTCGCCAACACGTCCAGATACCTTCAATTGTATCGTGCCCTGCCCGGGTGCCATCATGCGAATCAAGCGGGGCGTCGACGGTGCCGCGCTAGTTCTTGCCACGGCCAATTGTGTACCCCCGCTTTCGCAGTATTGGAGGCTCACAGGACCATAGGTATTGCCGGCTGATCCGACCGCTCCCCAGCTGCTACCGTTTCCGCTATACGCCGCGGACAACACACTCGCCGCGCTTGTCGTCGTCACCACGGTCGTAAATCGATACCATTGGTCCCCCCCCGAAACTTCCTGGCTCGCCAGGTAATAGTCCGTGTTTGCCGACAGTGTCACAGGCGCCGTCAATGCGGCATATTTGATCTGGTTCTGGACTCCACCCGTGGGTGTCCAAACCACGCTCGCCACCGTGGCAACTCCCGTCACCGCTACCAAACGCAACTCGTGGTTTCCGCTGTTGCCGTTCACAAACACCCGCCCCAACGATTGCACCTGCAACGGTTGGTTTCCGACCCGCAAACGCATCCCCTGCCATCCCGTGTAATTGTTCAGTACCGGTCCTAGCGTCATTCCAGTCACCAGATTGGCGGAAGTACACGCAGACGCATCGTCATCTTGAATGGTCACGGTGGCCGAAGAGGGTGTGCCCACGGTGTAGCCCGTACCGGCTGCCAAGGTCATCACCACCGTCTCATTGCCCTCCACCAACGAGTCGTCGTTCACCGTGACACTCGCCGTCGCCATCGCGGATCCCGCCCCAAACGTCGCACTGGTCCCCACGGCCGCGTAGTCAGAAGGACTCGACGCCATGCCACTTACGCTGAAGTTCACCGTCAGTCCGGCTGCCGTCGATCCCGTTCGATTCAATGTGAACACCCCGCCTCCTTGGCCTCCGCCAGGTTCGCTCGCTGTTGCGTCGGTCGCCGTGACCGAAACCACCGTCGGCACGAACCCATGGCCAACGGCAGCCAAGGCATTCACAATGCCGGCGCCGGAGTCGCGATCCAAGCCGACCGCTTCAATGTCCATAGCGGTGGCCGTAAATGCCTGTCGGATCTGCGATGGTGTCCCAAGGCCGTTGGCGATCATCAGCGCCGCAATCCCGGCCGCGTGCGGGGCGGCGGCAGAAGTCCCAAAGAAGCTGGCAAAACCAGGCGTCGCGGTGCTCACCCCATCGGCGGCCGCAATGTCGGGCTTTGAGCGCAGGGTGCCCCCCGTGGAGGAAACATTGCCGGGAGTGATCGCGCTTCCGTTGACATCGTAGAAAATGCGCCGGGGTCCGTCCGAGCTGAACAACTCCACCGGGTTTGCCGAGCCGCCAACAAAAGCCCCGCCGCCCGCAGTGGCAGCATTCACCGCGGCGACACTGAATGCGGAAGCGGCTGCCGAGTGCCCCGAGGTTTGCCCGGCAGTCGCTATCTCCAATCGCCCTCGGTGCGTATTGAGGTGCAAGAATCGACCCACACCGGCGTGGCGGACGATCACGAGGACATTGCCCGCATCGTTGAAAGTGCTGCTATCAATGGCTTCGAAAGGATCCTGGGTGCCATTCTGAACACCAACTGAGGCGTCAAAAATAACCGTTCGAGTCGAGTTCAACAGATAGAGATCGTAATCATTGGAGGAGGCGTCGAAAGGATCCGACCACTGAAGCGTGATCAGCATTGGAGGATCGACCGTGACCCGGTTGTAGTTGAGTCCGCCCCCAAAATTGTGGGCTGTTTTCCCCGCCAACGGTGCCGGCGCCGCGGTCGCCACGAAATCACCCTCCCAGACGCCGGAGGTACCATCGTTCAAATTGCCTTCGTTACCCGCCGCTGAAAAATAGACAGCCCCGTCGGCGATGACAGTCTCCACGGCTTGTGCGATCACGCCATCCTGGAAAACGGGTTCTGCAAAGTAGCCAACGTCATCCACAATGACCTGGCATCCAGCCGCGCGCAGATCGAGGATGTTTTGTGCGAACTGAGCCTGGCCGCCATTGGCTGTCGCAAAAAAGAGGCTAGCCCCTGGTGCCACGTCATAAACGATCTCGAGCATGGCAGTTCCCTCGCTGGTACCGCTGCTTGCCTGCCCGGGGATCACGGTGATACCCGCTGGCAAATCTCCACTTGCTTGAAGCACATCAAGCGACTCCACGCTATCAGAGATGACTCCTACCCGTACCCCGGTGCCATCGACACCATAGGTTGTGCGTGCGTTATCCACGCGGTGGGCGACAACTCCCTCGGAAGTATTGTTCTTGTGAAGAATAGTTCGATCCGCCGGCCGAATGGAGCGAACGGCCCCAACCTCTGCCAGAGCCTCCATCTGTGCCAAAGGAACCAGAGCTCGGATGGCACGGTACCGGGCGAAGCGGTTGATGACTTGACCTCCCAACCTTTCAATCTGCCGCAACAAATCGTCGCTGACCTCAGCCTGAATATCGACCAACGCTCGTTCTCGCGGGTCCAGCTCCACTGTGGATCGCATTTCGGGGATCCCGTTGGCCATCGGGCGACGCAGCCGCTTTTTCGTCTCCAAGAGAAGTTTCGGCGCGATCTTCCTCTGCTGTGGAGTCCAAGATTCCTTCTCCCGCCCAATGGCGGCGATTTGCTGCATGACCTGCTCCGAAGCAAACACTCGATCCGCAGGTCCGGCATTCTGAGCCTGGACTTTATGGTATGAGCCAAAAGCCATCAGCAGGAGCACTCTCAGAACCAGCCCAAACCGGCCAACGCGTAGCCAGTCGCAGCTCAGATTGCGGGGAGGGGGGAGGGCAGTTCTGCAATCAGTGAATCGAAGGGTTGGCCGAGATATCATCTCACACCTCTAAATCGTTTTGGGGTTGATCTTTTGTGAGTCGCTCAGAAGCCGCTCTTGCGTGTGCAATAACAAGCTGCGATTTGGCCAGCCAACTCTATTGAGCTCGGCAGCATTCACAGTGCCGCCGAGGAATTGGATCAGGACCCATTTCCTCCAACCTACTTGACACGAATGAACTGGGCGAGGCTCTTTTCTATTTGAACCATAGTGATCCTCCTTCGACCTCCAGTTTTCGTCGGATTAGCTAACACGTCGTTTGCCCGTCAAACCGATCGAACAACCCAACAGATTGTGCATGAACGAACGGTGTTACTACCTCAATGAGGTCTAGTCTGAACGTATGGCTTGTATAGCTTGCAGGATTCAGTTTAGACGACTCATAAAAACCCACTCGTACACCGGATTGATCGACACTTCGGAAACTCGCCATTCGACCA
>SXSK01000125.1 GCA_005793375.1 Verrucomicrobiales bacterium
ACGCAAAAGTCGGGTAGTTTACCTATAACTCCTCGGACCTCACCGCGGCTCCGTCCAATCACGGAATAAATCGGGCGTTCACACCCCTCCCCATTCTCAAAATCCGTCCTCGCCCGATCTATTCCGCTTCGGGATTAGGCATTAGACTGACAAGGATGCCAAGCTTCAATTTCGGCCGCTTCTGCCGATAACCGGACGGCTATCGAGAGTCCACATGGAGTCATCTTCTGGAAGGAGTTGAACATGGATTAAGCAAGTTCTCTTGCTGCAAATTCCTGGATGGCCGCGGCCGCAAACTCGGGCAGAGCCGGATGGAATTTTTCATACGCCTGTCGCAATTCCGAGTCCAGGATGAGTTGACCGTGACCGGCGTAGGACTCGCGGTCCGGCGTCCAGAACTGTTGGAGGGTCAAAAGTTGCGCCTCCTCATAGAGGCGATACCCATTCGCGCTGTGGCAAGCGGGTTTCAGCAGTCCCACTTCATCATACCAATGAAGGGTCCGTACGCTGACACCCGAAATCGCGGCCAGTTTTTTGACTGTGTAAGCCATCGTCGTTGCTCCGTAAGCAGCACCATGTTGCTCACGGCTGACAACACCGTCGAGGCTGACGTCACGTGAGAGTCAAGGGATTTCATGCATACCCATCTCGACTCGTTGAAATGCCCAGTGACCCCATCTCGAATCGCTTTTGGGAATCCCAGCGGCCCGACGTAATTCGCGCGAAAGGACCATCCGGTTGGATGCGTCGAGCTCAATGACGGTTTGCATGACATGTCCATGTCGCGGTTATGGCAGGTTTGCAAGAATGCAAACCCCAGGGCCGGCTCGGAGTGTCCCATTGAGGAGCAGACAGCGTCCGCCGCTGTTGGCCGCAACATCGGGACAATCAACGATGAAGGCACCAACCGCGTTGGCATCGATATTCATCCCAACCCGGGCATCGAACCGGTTGAACGGAGGAACCCTTATTCCTTCTTTGGGGCGTTAGCAGTTGCAGCCTCCGGCATGAGGCGGGCAACGAGCAGATTGTCCCGATTGAAATACTTGCGCGCTGCATCCCGAACAGTGTCTGCGGTCAACGCTTTGGCCCGCTCGGGCAGCTTCAGGATCTGCGGAAAGGGCAGCTCGTTCTCACGATAGAACTGCAAGCTGCCTAGCCAGAAGCCATCTTCCTTTAATCCCTTCTCATAGGTTCGCAGCAGGGCTTCGCGAATTTTGTCGAGGTTGTCGTTACTAGGGCCCTCCTCTTGCAACCGCTGGATCTCACTCAAGGTGGCCTGGGTGAGATCCTCGACGTTGGCAGGACTGCACGTAAAGGAAACGCTGCACGAATAAGCAGGCTTGGGGAGGCGGCCCAATTCTCCACTCACTCCAACCCCGTAGACACCACCTTTGTCCTCTCGCAACAGTTCACGCAATCGGATGCGTAAGACATCGACCGCCGCCCGCAGGGCAAAGCGTTCTTCCATGCTCCATTGCGCCTCGCCATTGAAGTACAGTCGCACGGCGCTCTTCGCTTCAAGGCCTTTCTTGACCTCGACATTCAACCGGCCACGCTTTGGTTCATCGCCGACGTCTCGACTCCGCTCCTGTCGATCCAACCGAGGCAGGCTCGCCAGATAGAGCTCTACGAACGGTCTCAACTCCGCCAACTGAAAGGCACCGACAAACAAGAACGTGAAATCCCCAGCGTCGGCAAAACGATCGCGATAGATCCGAAGCGCTGCCTCTCGATCCAGTTCTTTGACAAGCTCTATGGTCATCGGCCGATGGCGCGGGTGATCTCCGTAAAGGGCTTTCTCAATGGCGTCGCCATAAATCACCTGGGGATTCCGATCCCGGTTTTCCAAGCTGACCTTGAGGCGCGTGACCAATGACTGGAAAGTCTTCTCGTCCGCCCTCGGAGCCGTGAATTGAAGATGCATGAGCTGGAACCATGTCTCCAGATCCTTCGGCGACGCGGAGCCTTGCAATCGTTCCGACTGCTCGCCAATCGAGGCGCCGACGGACGCAATCTTGCCAGCTAATTTCTTCCCCAACTGAATGAGGTCATAGTCCCCTAGCCCGCTTTGTCCCACGATGCCCGCACTCATGGCGGCGGATAGATAGTCCCGATCTGTAACCAGGCTGTGGCCGCCCGGGCTAAAGGCGTGCATCAGAATCTGATCATTCTTATTGGTTGTCGGTTTGAGCAATACATGTGCGCCATTGGAAAGCACCCACTCGGTCACGAGCACTTCCGGATGGTGGATCTCAGAGGTAATTCGGCCGGGCCGGGGCTGAGTCTTCAGCAAGGGTGCATCGGAAACGCCGTCCTGATAAGCGCCGATTTCGACGCTGTCGGCTTCCTTGATGACCTGGAGAATCTCTGCTTGCGTGGGAACCTTAAGGCCCGGCTTCTGGGGTGCCGTAAAGACGATGACCCGGTTGGTCGGCGTGATCCATCGATCCCCGGCGCGATTGACTTCATCCAACGTAATTTCGCTTAAAAATCGGCGAGTCAGCCGCAGTTCCTCCTCTAATCCCGGGATCGGCTCCCCTTCAAGGAAGTTCCCGACGTACTCGCGCACATAGGCGGAGGAGTCGGTCTTATCCCGTTCCTCATAGGCTTGCTCCAAGCCCCGGAGCATGTCGGTCTTCGCGCGTTTCAACTCGGCCGCAGTGAACCCATCGCGACGTGCGCGGCGCGATTCCACGAGAAGCGCCTTTAAGCCTTCCGCGAACAGGCCTTCCTTCACCGCAGCAACTTGCGAGGCCATCTCTTTCACCCGAACCATGCGTGACTTACCAACCCCGGCGTACAGGTAGGGCGGATTGGCTTCCTGCACCCGCTCCCCCAGGCGTTCGTTTAACAGCTGGGAAAAGAGTCTGGCCACCAGGTCGCGCCGGTAGTTCGCGGCAGTGCCGTCAGGCGCCACCGGGTGTTTGCATAGGATCTGGATGGCCGTATTTGAAAGTTCCGGGTCGGTCTCGATCGAGAAAAACGTTTCCGCATGATCCGGGACCAACGGAGTCGGTCGCGGGGGAGCGTTCGGCGGATTCTTCAACCTGGAAAAGTGTTGGACGATCAATGCCTCAATCTGCTTCGGATCGAAGTCGCCGACGGCGACTACCGCCATCAGGTCGGGCCGATACCAGTTGGAATAGAAATTGAGAAACTCGGCGCGATCGAACGCCATGATACCATTGGTAGTGCCTATAGGCAGGCGTTGAGCGTAGAGTGAATCGTGGAAGAGCACCGGAAATTGTTTGTCGCGCAAACGACCTTGTGCCCCACGGCCGGTCCGCCATTCCTCGATCACCACACCTCGTTCTTTCTCGATCTCCGCCGCGTCAAAGGTAATCTGGTGTGCCCAGTCCTCGAGCACTTGTACGGCCTTGGTAAGCACCTCCGGCTTGTCCATGGGGATTTCCAAAATGTAGGTCGTCTCGTCAAAGGATGTGGAGGCGTTCAAGTCAGCCCCGAACTTCATGCCGATCCGCTCAAGAAAATCGACTAACTCCTGCTTCTGGAAATTCTTCGTCCCATTAAAGGCCATATGCTCCAGAAAATGGGCCAAGCCCTGCTGTCTCTCCGTTTCCAAGATAGAGCCCGCGTTAACCACCAACCGGAATTGAGCACGATTTTCCGGCTTTTTGTTTCGGCGGATGTAGTAGGTCAATCCGTTGGGCAACCGTTTCACGGTCACCGCCGGATCGACAGGCAACGGATCGGAATCCGCCGCCTGAACGAATACGGCGGACAGCAACAGAGCCCCAGCTAATCGAAACCAGCGGAAAAGCAGGGATAGGGGATTTAGGGGGTTCGATCGCATATGAAGGCTAAGATTCGTTGCAGGCGGCTCTTTGGCAAGGGTAGAGCGCGTGGCCCAGGTGTCGAAAGACTTCAAACAATCAATCGTTTCTTTGTCCGGGAGGTTTCGCTCCAGTGCGCGAACGGGCTTTGTTTCATACAGTTTTTGAATGCATTCGCCCCGGAAATGGCTTCATATTTTCCTTAGCCTCGTCCGAGGCACTCAAGCTGAAACCTCTCTAGTGGTCGCCAAAGCCGCCTTAGATGTGGCAGTTGTTTTGGACTGAAGCCGATTGTATGTCCTGATACCAATGAAGACCCGAGTCATCCTGTCTGCAGTCGTGTGGGGCCTCGGTCTGGCGTCGAGTGCATCGGGTGCCGATGCCGTCTTCCTCCGCGCAGTGAACCTGAATGGTCCAACGCTCCAGATTGACGGACGCCCATGGGAAGGAACCAATGCGGCCAATCTGGTGATCAGCGGAAAGCTGTTTGAGAATCAATCGGTCGCCTTGAAGCCGGCCACAGATCTAGATCGAGCCCGAATGATTCGCAGCAGTGTCTGGGGCAGTAAGGTGGATGTCTCGATAGGTGGACTTGGGTCCAGGGACTGCCAGATCGCGGTCTACACGTGGGAGGACAACCACACGGAGCAATTTGACATATTGGTGAACGACAAACCGATCATTGAAAAGCTCCATAGCGGTTCAGGAGGTTCCTGGAAACGGCTTGGCCCATGGCGCGTCACGCCCCGGGATGGAACCGTGAAGGTCTCTGCCCGTACAGCGAGCCACGGTGCCGCCAATCTCTCCGGCATCGAAGTCTGGACGGCTGACGGGAGGATCCCCGACACGATCGTCACGGCCTTCGTGACTGATCTGACGGCCGACCACGAGGCGTTTTTTGAGAAAAAGATCCGGCCACTCCTGGTGGATCATTGTTACGAATGTCATAGCGCGACAGCCAAGAAGCTGAAGGGCGGCCTCATGCTGGATTCCCGGGCAGGCGTTTTTAAGGGCGGCGACACTGGTCCAGTCATCTCACCCGGACAGCCCGAAGCGAGTCTGCTCATCCAATCCATTCGTCATACGGATCCCGATCTGGCGATGCCGCCCAAGAAAAAACTGCCAGACGATGCCATCGCCAACCTCGAAGCCTGGGTGCGCATGGGCGCTCCCGATCCGCGCATTCACAACACCGTTGCCACCGCTGACGCGAAATCCGCGATGGATTGGACCAAGGGACGCGAATGGTGGGCGTTCCGTCCATTATCAAAACCGACGATCCCGGCCATACCGCAAAGTCATTGGCCGATCAACGAATTGGACCGATTCATCGTCGCGCGATTGGAGAAGGCTGGATTGAAGCCCGCCGCTGACGCCGAAAAACAGGTGCTCATTCGCCGTGCGACCTACGACTTAACCGGACTTCCCCCATCACCCGCGGAGATTGACGCATTCCTTCTCGACACCTCACCCGCGGCATTTTCCAGGATGCTCGATCGCCTGTTGAGCTCTCCCATGTATGGCGAACGCTGGGGCCGCCATTGGTTGGATGTCGTGCGTTACGCCGACACCGCCGGGGACAATTCGGATTTTCCCATTCCGCAGATTCACCGTTACCGCGACTGGGTCATCCGCGCGTTTAATCGTGACTTGCCCTACGACCAATTTATCCGCGAACAGGTCGCCGGCGATCTGTTGATCTCGCAAACTCCCGACGAGGCCAAGGAACGGCTGATTGCCACCGGTTACATTGCGAATGCCCGCCGATTCGGTTCGCGCGTCGACGATTACCCTCAACATCTGACTATCGAGGACACGATCGACAACGTTGGACGCGCGTTCCTAGGCCTCACCGTGAGTTGCGCACGATGCCATGACCACAAATTCGACCCGATTCCGACGACCGATTACTACGCGCTTTACGGATACTTCCAAAGTACTCGGTATCCCTGGCCTGGTATCGAACTGGAACAGAGACAGCGGGATCTAGTTCCCCTGGTCGAACCCACACGCCTGGCAGAAGCGGAGTCGGCCCGCAGGTCCTACGACGTCGAGCACCGTCGTCTGCGGAAAGAAGTCCAAACGCTCAAGGAAACGATAAAAGACAAGTCCGGCGACGAAAAAAGAGCCGTCGAAGAAATGATCAAAGAGGCCGAACAGGTCTCGAAGGAATATGCCGCGAAGCCCCTGCCCTTTGACTTGGCTTACGCCGTTACCGAAGCCGGCAAGCCAGTCAACGCCACCATCCAAATCAAGGGCGATCCCGCCAAACCTGGCGATGTCGTCAACCGACGATTCCTCACGATCCTTGGCGGTCACGAACTTCCCGGATCGGAGAAGACTAGCGGCCGAATGCATCTCGCTAACCACCTCGCTGACGGGGCCAATCCGCTGACGGCCCGAGTGATGGTCAATCGCATTTGGCTCCATCATTTTGGCAAAGGCTTGGTGCCAACCCCCAATGACTTCGGCAAACAGGGCAAGCCATCTACCCATCCCGAGCTTCTCGACTGGCTGGCCAACCACCTCATCAATTCCGGTTGGTCGATCAAGGCCCTGCATCGAACCATAATGGGTTCGCGCACCTACCAGCTCGCCAGCGTGCGCAGCGACGTAGCTGTTGCCCGCGACCCGAACAATGAACTGCTCAGCTCCTTCCCCCAGCGTCGACTTGATGCTGAATCAATCCGTGACGCCATGCTGATCCTCGGTGGCAACCTGGATACGTCACCCGCGGGCGAGCATCCATTCCCGCCTCAGTCGGAGTGGAAGTTCACCCAGCACAACCCGTTCAAAGCGGTCTATGAATCAAAACGCCGCAGAGTCTACTTGATGACCCAACGGATTCAGCGACATCCCTATCTTGCCATATTCGACGGTGCGGATCCTTCAACGAGCACCGCCGTACGCACCTCCAGTACAACGCCATTGCAGGCTCTTTTCTTGTTGAACGACCCCTTCGTCCACGAGCAGTCCCGGGAGTTTGCCAAACGAATCATCGCATCCGCGAAAGACGATATAAGCCGGATCCAATTTGCTTACCGTTCCGCACTCGGACGGCCCGCGGAACATTCAGAGATCGAGATGTGCCGCTCCTTCTTGGAATCGTCCCGAGCCCGACTCGGTGAATCCGGATCCTCTCCCAACCAACTCGAAAGCGAATCATGGCAGTCCATGGTCCGCGCACTCCTGCGGTTGAATGAGTTCATCTACCTGGATTGAGCCGCATAATGAAAACATTCCCACAGTTTCAAAGCCGCCAGCGATGAAGACAATGAGTGCCTTGAAGAAACCATCCCACCGTCTCAGCCGCCGCGGCGTCATCCGTTCGTTGGTCGGCAGTTCCCTGCTCTTGCCCGGGCTGGTGTCCCATCTGCTCGCACAAACCGACGACGCGGATCCCCTAGCGCCCAAACAGTCGCATTTCCCAGCCAAGGCCAAGCGAGTCATTTTTATTTTTTCCAACGGCGGCGTGTCGCATATGGACACATTCGACTACAAGCCCAAGCTCTTCGCTGCCGATGGCAAAACACTTGGCGTGGGCGGCGGTCTCTCAAACCAGCAGCGACGGTTGCTTAAACCCGGCTGGGACTTCAGACCCGGAGCCCGATGCGGTACGATGGTGAGCGATCTTTTCCCTCACTTGCGGGAGTGCATGGACGACGTCTGCCTGATCAAGTCCATGAAGTCCGACGACAACGAGCATTACCAAGCCACACTCGCCGTCCACACGGGGTCGTTCTTCTTTTCCCGCCCCAGCATCGGTTCGTGGATCAGCTACGGGCTGGGCACCCTAAACCAGAACCTGCCATCGTTTGTAGCCATCTCCGCCGGCTCGCCCTATGCCGGCACACAGATCTTTAACAACGACTTTCTCCCCGCCTATCACCAAGGCGTCCGCGTTGTGCCCGGAAAAGAACCGATCGCAAACCTCGACCGGCGAACGAGGCAAACCTCCGTTCAAGAACTCGAACTCAGCCTGGCTGGCGCGCTGAACCAGCGCCACCTTCAAGCCCGCGGTCAAGATAGTGAACTCGCCGCCCGCATCCGCACTTTCGAGACCGCCTTCCGCATGCAAACCGAGGCACGCGACGTCTTCGATCTGTCGAAGGAATCGGACGACACACTGGCACTCTATGGAATGAAACGTGGTCAAACGAACGGCTTCGGCTGGCCCTGTTTAATCGGCCGTCGACTCATCGAGCGCGGCGTGCGTTTTGTCGAACTTGTGGACGGCAGCTCCAGCCACAACTGGGATCAACACGGCGACATGGCCGAACACGCCAAACATGCCAAGAACCTCGACCAACCCGTCGCTGGATTACTGAAGGACCTGAAGCGCCGAGGCATGCTGGAGGACACCCTGGTTGTGTGGACCACAGAGTTCGGCAGGACGCCAGGAGTTGATGGAGAGAAAGGTCGCGGCCATCATAGCGCCTGCTTTTCTTCATGGCTTGCAGGCGCGGGGGTAAAGGCTGGGACCAGCTACGGAAGCACGGACGAAATCGGTGCCGCAGTCGCCGAGAATCGTGTCCACGTGCACGATTTCCATGCCACCATTCTGCATCTGCTTGGAATGGACCATGAAAACCTCACCTTCCGGCATGGCGGCCGAGACTACCGCCTTACCGATGTGCACGGAAATGTCGTTCCAGCCCTGCTCGCCTAAATTACCATGGCAGCCATGCGTGCATACATCGTCTGGCTGCTTCTCGCACTCTCGGCCGTCGTCGCCCGCTCGGCAGCGCCTTACAGTGCTTCCTCCATTACCGTCATCCCCGCGGCCACGGGGGAACAAATGGTTCGCACCTCGCTGCCCTTGCCACGCGGGTTTCTGCTGGAAGGGCATTCATGTGTTGTCACCGACGGTCGGCACAAAATCACCACAGCAGTCCGACCGTTGTCCTGGTTTCCTCCCACGAATGGTGAACCGAAATCTGTCCGTCGGGCACTCGTATCCTTCGCCTGGACGTTTCCAACAACGGACCCGCTGAAGTTTTCACTCCAGTCGGTTGCCTCCGGCAAGGCGGCGGGGCGAACCATGCCGGTGACAGCAACGCTTCAGGGGGAGAGCATTACATTGAACTGGAGAACGGGGGACCGTGTTAACGTCCAACTACTGGCGCCCTCGCGAGCCTCCAGCGAATCGCCTCGACTTGAAGTGGTCGAAGACAACGCTGTGTATCTCTGGCAGCGATGGCATTATTCCGATCCTCAATGGCCACGAATCATTGAACTGCGTTGCGATATCCTTGGGGGAGTGGTGCTTGTCGCCCACTTGCAGCGCAATTTTTCCGAGAATGGACGCGCGCCTGACTTTGGATGGGAGGCCAGGAGTCGAACGGCTTCCGTGGGCGGCACGTCATCGAACAAACCAGTGATCTTGAAGGGGGAACCCTTCCGTCACCACTTTACGGCAGGAGCGACTGCCAGGTTTGGCCTCGTGAACAATGGCCTCGCGTTTTATCACCCGGCCGCGCCTCTCAAGCGCCGTGGTTCCATCGACATGACGTTTCCCGAAGTTGGCCTATTGAACTACCGATATCTGCGTTGCACTGCGTCCGATAACGTGCCGATGCAGCCCACTTCCTGGCAGCGGGCGGAGATGGTCATAGCCCCATCCCACCTTGCCCAACTCTTGCCGACACTGGAAGCGCCACATTCAGTGGTCGTGCCGACTGCCTGGTGGCAGGAGCTTTATGGTATTGAATCCGAGCCGACGGGGGTGCTGACGGATGATCTGAAAGCGATGGTTCTATATCACCGCAACGCCATCGTCCGAAGCATGGCGGTGGGTGATGACTGGGGAAATGTGACCAGCTATGCGGATACGGCAGCACACGGTGGGGCTTTCGGAATGAATCGGCTCAATCACTGCGCGGCAATTTTTGAGGAAGGCTGGCGCAGCGGCGATCGCCGGTTGCTCGAAACCGGGTTGCTCTGGTGCGACAACTTCTACGATCAATCCATTTGGTGGGGCGAGAAGGAACGGGGCGGGACGCGATACAACAATCTGACCGGGATGAATCAGAAGCCCCCTGACAATAAATACATGTGGCGTTCCAACGGCTCGGTAAACTTCTGCACGAAAGGTTACGATGCGTTCTGGCTTGCTTGGGAGCAAACTGGCGATCCCCGCATGCGGGAGGCTCTTGACGCCCAGGTGGCCTACGCCGCGCAACATCTGCATGCCGACCGCGGCGAGTGCCGCAATATCGGCGATGCTCGCGACTTCATTCGCTTGTATCGTTACACCGGCGAACGGCGTTATCTAGACGAAGCGCTGCGTTTGTTTCGCGAGTTGCGCACCCGACTTTCCACCGGTGATCTATTCGACCAGGGTGGTAAGCCGATCGATCCGGATCCACCGTTCATTGATGATGATCAACGCGGGCTGACGGTGGGTTTTGCCAAGCCCTATATCATCGGTTATGCGCTGGCCGGGCTGCCAGAATTATCAGCCATAGCGCCGGCTGAACCGAAGCTGCGAGACGTCGTACGGTCTGTGGCGCATTTTTTAGCGGAAAGTCAGGACCCAATCGGCGGTTGGCGCTATCCGCATCCACGCACCAGTTCCATCATCATGAGTCAGGCGCTCGAACACGCCTGGCAAATCACTCAGGCCGCTCTACTTCTCGGACCTGACGAAAGACTGCTCGATGCCATCGAAGCGACCTTGCGCCAGCGGATCCAGGGCTGGCGTCGAACGGGCAAAGTGTTTAGCGGATTAGAGGGCTGGGAAATTACCACCGGCAACATCAAAGACCGGAAGGAACTATACGATCGCTACAAGAAACCTGGCGACCGCGACTCCGGCCGAGATTACTCAGAAGGGCGTCCCAGTTTCGGCAGCGCACCGCCTGAAGGCATCGTGTATTTCTCAGAAGTCCTTCATTATTATTTGCGGCACCGTGCGGCTGCGCGGTTGCTAAAAGACGCAAAACCGGACAACGCGTTGGGTCGGGTCCTCCTCCGCGTGCCCGCAACCCCGCCATGACGACCCTTCACCTTGAGCTGCCGTTCTCCTGTTGGTCAATGGATCGGTTCAATGGCGCAACATCAAGTCGATGACCAATCATTGGGCCTCGTCCGATGGTCGATGGTTTGGTTCCAGCCCCCGGTTTTTCCCGGTCTCCAAAATGAGCGATCGAATGTATACATACTATTACGAGGGTCTTGCGATGGCTACGTGGGCAAGTTCGTTGTTTTCTGTCCAGTTCCTATCGGAACCCCGACACGCGGCCGGATTCGCCTACTTCATCTGCGACAACACTTGCTAAAGAGTGAGCGTGTCGGATATAGAGGTTTCGGCAGCAAACGGAGGAGTAACAACAGTCTTTGGGTACATGCCACATTGCCGATGCTTCAAATGGCCCCTGGTGACACGACTGTTGGGTCTACCCCATCTCGGGTCAATTTTGAAAACAGTTTCTTGGCATATTCGAGGGTGTTTCCATGCCAATTGATAACCCTTTGTTTGCATTTCCGGCTTATGCCTCATCCTTGGCCTCAGCGTAGGCCTAAATGTGGCGAGGCTGTCACCAACCGCCATGCGTGGGCTGCCTCCTGGAGATCGGGACCACCACAGGGATTGTGCTGCTCTCCAAGTACCAACGCAACTAGCACAATCCCTGTGGTGGTCACGGTATAACCAAGACCCCAGCCTTTTTCGCGGCTTCGACTAGCGGCTGGTCTCTCGATGCCAGCGGTACTCCTCGGCGTAAAGCCAGCTCCAAAAAGGCTGCGTCGTAAACAGAAAGGCCGTATTTCTCGGCGACATCAGATACGGCGGTAAATGCACTGACTGCCGGAGCGTCGTCCACTTGCGGCGACAACTTCGCCAGCTCCGCGAGCGCTTTTCGTCGATGCCCTGCTGGAATTCGGCGGGTACGCTCCAATTTCAGCAACGTGTTGGCAATTTCAAGGAACCAGAGACTCGGCACGACGACCGAGCGCCACGCCGTCAAGCAACTGATCGGTTTCTGGAGTTCCCTGGGTAGGCGTTGCCCACGCAACTCCGATGGACGAATCGGCAACAAAAGGATCACTCACGGCCGGCCATCTTCTTTGGCTTCTTGGAGTTCGGCAGCAGTTAGGGGTTTCACTCCCAAGGCCGAAAGATCCGCCCGCAGTGCCCGCAGTCGCTCCACCGCTGCCGCTACCTCTTGTAGCCGAGGTCGACCCTCGGGAACAATTCGAGCAATTGGCCTGTCGCGTCGGGAGATTACCACTTCTTCACCACGCTCGACGCGGTCAAGCAGCTCCCCGAATCGGGTTTTGGCTTCAAATGCAGTAATGGATGCTGACATGGTATCCTTTCAACTAATCAATTAAAGACTAGTCTATCATGTGGGGGACGTTTTTGGCAATGGGGAGACTTCGAAAAATAGGCCCAAATGAGTGAGCGTTGAGAACCACGATTCTGACCGATTATTTGCGTTTGGAATCTTTGCGCCGAAAGATTCATGGAGGACTCCAAGTGATTCAAAGCTGGAACAGTGCTAACGATGTCGTCTTGTACGGAAGAGGGTGAGCGGGAAAAACCGGGGGCTGGAACCAAACCACCGACCCTTGGACAGGGCAGTATCGCGACCAAACTCCGCAGAAGGAGCGAAGTCTGAAAATACCGATCGGCTTAAACGGCAACGTTAGCCCCGGGTTTTTCTCGCTTTCCAAGTTACTGACGCCCTGGCGAAGGCGGCTGCCCCGGGAGGAAACGTCACCGTGTCGAGCTGCCTGGATTCCTTAGAGAAACGCGAACAGACTGTCGGAATTATTAACACGACATTTCCACCCCATTTAACTCATGTAACATATTCATTAACAAATTGATACGATCAGACTGATCCTCCGGAGGTCTTTCGTCACTGTCGATTTTATTGACACAATCCAAAATCAGCGTTCGATGGATACCTTGACAGCATGTTGCACAACGCATTGGCATGCAGTTCGTTAGAATTATCTGATCATCCGCAGCTCATTTCTGGTCCACAAGCTGCTTCAATAACCGTGTCCACCCATTGAATCGGTTCGAGACCCACGGCGCAAAGCGGTTGTAGCACTCTCCATCGGACCGCGCGGGGCGGGCGGTTAGTCCAAAGAACTGGTCGTCCAGTTTCATCCACAACTGAATGTGTCATACACTATGAATTTCACCTCACACTTGTTTCGCGCCGGGCTCAGTGATTGTGCCCGCCGGCTCGTCCTCGGTACAGCTGCGCTCACTCTGACGTCGCAACTGCAAGCCCAGTCCGAGTTCGGGGATCCCACGTACGAATGGGACATCGAACTCATCAGCATGGACCTCAACGCCACCACCCTGCTTCCATTAGGGCCCGGTTGGGGTCCGATTCTGACGCAAGTCCACATCGGCGAATCCTCCAGCTTGGCTTCCGCAGGGAAGGCGTTCGCATTCGATCGGTTTCCCAATGGAGAGAACGATAAGATAAAGTTCACTCTGGTCGCCCACACCGTCGGCGATGCGAACCGCACTTTCGTCATTTTGCGAGATGGAACGGTCATCGACAGTTTCGATTCAATTGCGGATCTTTCAGGCGCTGTCGTGGATGAATCCCAAGATCCGCCGTTCGGCCCTATTTCGCTGACCGGACCGACGACTGCCACATCCCGTTTGGTCGTCCAAACACCCGACGCGGGCAGCACCCTGTTGCTGTTCGGCGGTGGGTTGGCACTGCTTCATTGCATGCAACGCCGTCGGAATGTCCAAGCTTGATGCAGGACGTGATAGATCGCGCCGGGGTGCTCGATTCTCAGCTTACGGAGAGCAGGGGGTATGGCAACGATTCGTGATTTTTGGCGCCATTTGGTCTCCCTAGCATGACTCCTGCTTCGGACGCGGAGCGAGGCGATATTCCGGTGGTGGCACCTTTCGATCGAGATTTAACCGATAGGCACCGAAGCGGTTGACGTGCGCGGTGAAGTACGGGCTCAGACGCCGTATGGTCAAAAAACTCATGCGGCCTCTCGATAATAGAACTTTAGGAGGCCGCCGAGGCGTTCGCGGGTTTGTATTGGGCCGGTGGATTCGCCGATGTGGTCTTCAGGCTCGGGAAAGAGGATCACGTTGTCCTTACCTTGGTGGTTCCGCTCTGCATGAAAGTGAGCCACGTAGTTTTCTA